>CALWMW010000048.1 GCA_944382085.1 uncultured Lachnospiraceae bacterium
TTTGCAGAAAGACCGGAGCGTACCTGAAGGCCGGGGAGCGGATCGCTGTTTTTTATACCTCTTCCCAGGAAAAGCTCAGGGAGGCGGAGAAAAAGTTCCGGGATTCTCTCACGATCCAAAGGGAAAAGCCGGAGGCGGAGCCCCTGGTCTACGCCAGAGTTACGAAAGAGGGCGTTGAAGAGCCGGAGGAATAAAAAATAAACGGAAGGGACACAGAGAAACCTATGGAAGATATGGAAAAATTTATGGAGATGGAAGAAAAAAAGGACGAGGCGGGGCTTGGGACTCCGGGGCTGCACCGGCGCACCGTCTGCGTGGTGGGGCACAAAAATCCGGATACCGATTCCATCTGTTCCGCCATCTCCTACGCCTACCTGAAAAATCAGGAGAAGAGCAGCTATACGTACCTTCCCATGAGAGCCGGGCAGATCAACACGGAGACGCAGTATGTCCTGGAGCGGTTCGGCGTAAAACATCCCATGCTTTTGAGCAACATCGGCACCAGGGTAAAGGATATGGACATCCGGAAGGTGCCGGGCGTGCGGCGGGACATTTCCCTGAAAAAAGCCTGGACGCTGATGACCACTCAGAACGTTTTCACGCTGCCCATAACCAACGAGGAGAATCAGCTGGAAGGGCTGATTACCATCAACGACATTGCGAAATCGTACATGGAGGAATACGACAGCGCCATTGTGTCCGTGGCGAAAACTCCTTACCGGAACATTATGGAGACCCTGGACGCGGAGATGATCGTGGGAGATCCGGAAGGATATTTCGATCAGGGCAAGGTTGTGATAGCCGCCGCCAACCCGGACGTTATGGAGAACTATATCAACGAGCATGACATGGTGATTCTGGGAAACCGGTATGAATCCCAGCTGTGTGCCATTGAGATGCAGGCGGGATGCATTGTGGTCTGCCTGGGCGCGCCGGTGTCCAGAACGATTCAGCGCCTTGCCAGAGACCGGAACTGTTCCATCATTGTCACGCCGCTGGACACGTACGCGGTGGCCCGGCTTATCAACCAGAGCATGCCGGTAGATTTCTTCATGCGCAAGGAAGGCAGCCTCCAGACGTTCTTTCTCTCCGATTACACCGAGGCGATCCGGGAGGTCATGTCGAAGAAACGGTACCGCGACTTCCCGATCCTGGACGCCAGGGGAAGGTATGTGGGGATGATTTCCAGACGAAACCTGCTGGGCGTTCACAAAAGAGGGCTGATCCTGGTGGACCACAATGAGGTTTCCCAGGCGGTGGACAATGTCCTGGACGCGGAGATCATGGAGATCATCGACCACCACAGGTTGGGCTCTTTGGAGACCATTGCCCCGGTTTATTTCCGGAACCAGCCGGTGGGTTGTACGGCTACCATCATTTATCAGATTTTTAAAGAAAAAGAGATTCCGATTCCCCAGGACATCGCGGGGCTTTTGTGCAGCGCGATTCTCTCGGATACGCTTATGTTCCGGTCGCCCACCTGCACGCCTCTGGACGTGGAGGTGGCGGAAAACCTGGCGAAGCTTGCCGGCATTGAATGCCGTGCCTACGCCAGGGAGATGTTTGCCGCCGGAAGCGATCTGGGGAGCAAGACGCCGGAAGAGATTTTTTATCAGGATTTTAAACGGTTTGAGTTCGGAGATCAGAAGATCGGCATCGGCCAGATCACTTCCATGAGCGCGCCGGAGCTTCAGAAGATTAAAGAGAGGCTTCTGCCCTACATAGATAAGGTTTATCACGAACAGGAGATGGATATGATCTTCTTTATGTTGACGGATATCATGAGCGAGTCCACAGAGCTTCTGTGCTTCGGAAAGGGCATAGAAGAACTGGTGGAGGAAGCGTTCCGCTGCAGGGTGCAGAATGGAAGCGCCCGGCTGGCAGGCGTGGTTTCCAGAAAGAAACAGCTGGTTCCCTCCTTCATTTCCGCGATGAACCGTCTGAACGAGGCATTATAGAGATGGGAAAACAGAACTGGAAGGCAGGAAATATGCTCTACCCGGTGCCTGCCGTGATGGTAAGCTGCCAGAGGCCGGGAGAAAAACCGAATATCATAACGGCGGCCTGGACGGGGACGGTGTGCAGCTCCCCGGCCATGGTTTCCGTTTCACTGAAACCGGAGCGGTATTCTTATGGAATCATCCGGGATACGGGAGAATTTGTCATAAACCTTACCACAGAGCGCCTCGCCAGGGCGGCGGATTTCTGCGGAGTCCGTTCCGGCCGGGAGGTGGACAAATTCGAGGCCATGCGCCTGACGCCGGAGGCGGCGGTCCATGTGGGGGCGCCGCTGATCAAAGAAAGTCCCGTGAATCTGGAGTGCCGGGTGACGCAGATTGTGGAACTGGGCTCCCACCATATGTTTTTGGGCGAGGTACTGGGCGTGGATGTGGACGAAAGATACCTTGACCAGAATCAAAAGCTTCATCTGGAGCGGGCGGGACTTATTGTGTATTCACATGGGCAGTATTTTACTCTGGGGAAAAATATAGGAAGATTTGGATTCAGCGTGCGGAAACGGTGAAAAAATCCTTGGCAATAATTACTAAAAAAGGGCGAAATCCATGAATAATGTTTACAAATAAAGAGAATGTGGTATACTGGTAATAGTTTTGCTCTGGAATCCAGGGGAAAACTGCGGGGAAAATAAGGGGAATCGCATCAAAACCAAACAATCGAGGTGTCCTATGGAACAGTATATTATCAGAGGCGGCAATCCGCTGGTAGGAGAAGTAGATATCAGCGGAGCGAAGAATGCGGCGCTTGGCATACTGGCAGCGGCGATTATGACGGACGAGGACGTTCACATCGAGAATCTGCCGGATGTGCGGGATATCAACGTCCTGCTGGAGGCCATGGAAAGCATCGGCGTAAAGATCGATCGCATTTCGAAGCACGCGGTACTGATGAACAGCGCAAGGATCGGCGAGATGAGCGTGGACTATGAATATATCAAAAAGATCCGCGCCTCCTACTATCTGATCGGAGCGCTCCTTGGAAAATATAAAAAAGCGGAGGTGCCTCTTCCGGGCGGATGCAACATCGGCAGCCGGCCCATCGACCTGCATTTGAAGGGATTTAAGGCGCTGGGAGCCAGAGTGCAGATCCGCAACGGATTTATTGTTACCGAAGCAGACCATCTTCACGGAAGCCACATTTATCTGGATACCGTATCGGTGGGAGCCACCATCAATATTATGATGGCGGCGTCCATGGCGGACGGAAGGACGATCATCGAGAACTGCGCGAGAGAACCTCACGTGGTGGATGTCGCCAACTTCCTCAACAGCATGGGAGCCAACATCAAGGGAGCGGGCACGGATGTGATCCGCATCCGGGGCGTCCAGAAGCTGCACAGGACCGAGTATTCGATCATTCCGGACCAGATTGAGGCCGGTACGTTTATGTTCGCGGCGGCGGCTACCAAAGGCGACGTGATGGTGAAGAACGTCATTCCCAAGCACCTGGAAGCTACCACAGCCAAGCTTCTGGAGATCGGCTGTGAAGTAGAGGAGTTTGACAACGCGGTGCGGGTGGTCGCTTCCAAGCGGCTGTGCAGCACCAATGTAAAAACGCTTCCCTATCCGGGATATCCTACGGATATGCAGCCCCAGATCGGCGTTACCCTGGCGCTTGCCAAAGGGACCAGTATCGTGACGGAGAGCATTTTCGAGAACCGGTTCAAATACATGGACGAACTGGCCCGCATGGGAGCCACGGTCCGGGTGGAAGGCAATACGGCGATCATTACCGGAGTAGAGAAGCTTACGGGAGCCAGAGTGACCGCGCCGGATCTGAGAGCGGGAGCCGCCCTTGTGATTGCGGCTTTGGCAGCGGAAGGCGTCACCGTGGTGGACGACATCGTTTATATTCAGCGCGGATATGAAGACTTTGACGCGAAGCTCAGAAGCCTGGGAGCAGAGATAGAAAAGATAAACAGCGAAAAGGAAGCTTTGAAATTTCGGCTCAGGACAGGCTGAAAGAAAAGAGAGGCGAAGATTTGAGGCGGCCGGTTGCGGCCGCCCTTTTTATCAGAAGGAAACCAATCAAAAAAAGAGACAGGGAGGAACAAACGGAATGAAACTGTACGAAAACGGCGTATACCTGTTAAACGGAAGCGAGATCGTGGAGGACGGTCCGGAGGCGGCGGCTGTCCTTGCCGGTAAGCTGGGGGATCAGGCTCCCTCCAAGGAGGAAGCGGCGAAGCACACCATCGCCTACTCCATCCTTCAGTCCCACAACACGTCAGGGGATATGAAAAAACTGAAGATTAAATTTGACAAGCTGACTTCTCATGACATTACCTTTGTGGGAATCATCCAGACCGCCAGAGCGTCCGGTCTGGAAAAATTCCCGGTGCCGTATGTTCTGACGAACTGCCACAACTCTCTGTGCGCGGTGGGCGGAACGATCAATGAAGACGACCACATGTTCGGATTAAGCTGCGCCAAGCGCTACGGCGGCATCTACGTTCCTCCTCACCAGGCGGTCATTCATCAGTTCGCCAGGGAGATGCTTGCGGAAAGCGGCAATATGATTCTGGGATCCGACTCCCACACCCGCTACGGAGCGCTGGGAACGATGGCGATGGGAGAAGGCGGTCCGGAGCTGGTAAAACAGCTGCTGAACCAGACGTATGATATCGATATGCCCGGCGTGATCGCCATTTACCTTACCGGCGAGCCCATAAAAGGCGTGGGTCCGCAGGATGTGGCTCTGGCGATTATCGGCGCGGTATTTGCCAATGGCTACGTAAACAATAAGGTAATGGAATTCGTAGGGCCGGGAGTCGCGAAGCTGAGCGCGGATTTCCGAATCGGTGTGGATGTGATGACTACCGAGACCACCTGCCTGTCCTCTATCTGGAGAACGGACGAGGTGATTCGGGAGTTCTACGAGACCCACGGCCGCGGCGAAGCGTACCGGGAGCTGAATCCGGGAGCGGTTGCCTATTACGACGGAATG
Organism: uncultured Lachnospiraceae bacterium; assembly: GCA_944382085.1. Taxonomy (GTDB): domain Bacteria; phylum Bacillota; class Clostridia; order Lachnospirales; family Lachnospiraceae; genus Choladousia. The sequence goes on from CALWMW010000048.1 coordinate 4,966, forward strand.
GTTTCCGTGGATCTGAGCCAGATCCGCCCGATGATCGCCATGCCCTTCCATCCCAGCAACACCTACACCATTGACGAGCTGAACGCCAACCTCATGGACATCCTGGACGATGTGGAGAAAAAGGCGAAGGTCAGCCTGGGAGACGCGGTTTCCTTCACGCTGAAGGATAAGGTAAGAAACGGAAAGCTCTATGTGGAGCAGGGAATCATTGCCGGCTGCGCCGGCGGCGGCTATGAGAACATCTGCGACGCCGCGGATATCCTCAGAGGAAGCTATATCGGGGCGGATGAGTTTACGCTCAGCGTTTACCCCGCAAGTACGCCGATCTACATGGAGCTGGCGAAAAACGGCAGACTCGCGGATCTGATCCAGAGCGGCGCCATTGTGAAGACCGCTTTCTGCGGGCCCTGCTTCGGAGCGGGAGATACCCCGGCCAACAATGCCCTGAGTATCCGTCACTCCACCAGAAACTTCCCCAACCGGGAGGGCTCCAAACTGCAGAGCGGACAAATCGCGTCGGTGGCGCTCATGGACGCCCGTTCTATCGCGGCCACCGCGGCCAATAAGGGATACCTTACTTCTGCGGCGGACGTAGACGCGGCCTTTCCCCGGCCGAAATATTTCTTTGACCGCAGCATCTATGCCAACCGCGTCTTTGACAGCAAAGGCAAGGCGGATCCTTCTGTGGAAATCCGCCTGGGGCCCAACATCAAGGACTGGCCGGCGATGTGCGAGCTTCCGGAGAATTTGATTCTCAAGGTTGTGTCGGAGATCCACGATCCGGTGACCACTACGGATGAACTGATTCCCTCCGGTGAAACCTCTTCCTACCGCTCCAATCCTCTGGGACTGGCTGAATTTGCTCTTTCCAGAAAGGATCCGGCCTACGTAGGTCTGGCCAAAGAGGTTCAGAAGGCGGAGAAGGCAAGAGAAGCGGGAGAAAGCATGGAAGCGGCTCTGCCGGAGCTTTCCCCGATCTGGAAGACCATTGCTTCCTCTTATCCGGAGCTTTCCCCGGAAAATACGGGAATCGGAAGCACGATCTTCGCGGTGAAGCCGGGCGACGGCTCCGCCAGGGAGCAGGCGGCCTCCTGCCAGAAGGTACTGGGGGGCTGGGCGAATATCGCCAACAGCTACGCCACGAAGCGCTACCGTTCCAACCTGATCAACTGGGGAATGCTTCCCTTCCTGATCGACGAGGGAGAACTGCCTTTTGCCAACCACGACTATCTTTTCCTTCCGGACATCCGCGCGGCGGTTACCAACCGGGCTTCGGAAGTGAAAGCTTATCTGGTAAAAGACAACGCCCTGAAGGAGTTTACTCTGAAGCTGGGCGCCATGACGGAAGACGAGCGCCAGATTATTCTGGATGGCTGTCTGATCAACTACAACCGTGTGAAGTAATCAAAACAAAGGGAGGGCGTTTCCTGTTTTTTCGGGAAGCGCTCTTTTTTGTGAGTTGCTTTAATTAACAGAAAAATATATAATATTCTGTAAATATAGAGAAAATAATCGGTAGAAAATTCTGAAAATAATTTATTTAAAAATTTTTCAAAAATAGTATTGACAAATAGGGTAGCTTCTGCTATGATACAACCATCAACAAAAACCTTTGTTGTTCCTATAGATTACCTATAAGAAGAGCAAGTGCAAAAGTTTTTGAGAGGAGAGGAGGTCGATTCCAGTGGACATAGTCTCACATAACATGATTACAGCATGTGGCCGGATAGATGTTTCCTGTGAAAAAGACCTTTATCAGAATTGATTCATGAGGATCGTATCAGAACGATAATCGGAGAGGTATTACGAATCTTCTGATAAAGCACATTTATCCGAAGACAGACAAGGACATCCGTTCCTTCATCAGGTATTTCAGAATACGGTCAGTATCCGATCTGTGAAAACGGTCAGAGATTCCAGAGAAGAGAAACCTCTTTCTTTAAAACAAAATCTTTTCACAGAGAAGCTTTTTATAAGCAGACCTGAAAAAGATCCTTTGTTTTAAATAAGAGAAAAGAGAATGGATGCAAGAATTTCTTGAAAGATCAGGAGGCGGACTCATCAGTATTTACATACAGACCTGTTTCTTGCAGCAGAATCAAGAACAGCTTGCATCGAACATCATCCGTTAAGGTACTTGCTCACAACAGACATTCTTTTAGAATCAGAAAGAGTAACGTACAGGAGAGAAAGGAATCCGCAGAAGAAGAACGAAGAAGAACAATCTGCCGAAGCCTCCGTTAGACCACAAAGGTTCGGAAGCTATATTCTAAAAAAGATTCAGGTAATATCTGAAATGATATTCAGGAAATCTTAACAGAATAAAAAACCAAAGATTTCCCACAGTGGAAATAGAAGAAGAGCAGATCAGAAGAGAAGAAAAGAAAAACAGATCAAAATACTTAGAAAACCGTAAGAATCATGAGACAATAGAATCATGAAGGAGTGAAGAAGAAAGGCGTACTGCCTGAGGAATCTTCCAATAGATCAAAAAAGGATGTTTCACATCCGGTAAGGCACAAAGAGATCTGAACAAACTTCTGATAAGACAAAAATATAACTGCAAAGGAGTAAAACCAGAAAAACCTCAGATCAAATTCCAGAGAAAAAAGAATGGAACGTGCCAGAGCGAATACCTGAAAAAAGCTGCATGGTTTATAGATTTAAGATCTGTGTGAAGAAACAGAACTCATTTCTATAAAAAACAGGAAAACAGATCTCTCCGGTCACACTGTTTAAATAAAATACAGAAGCGATAAGCTTACCGAATAAAACAGAATATAGTGAAAACAGCTGCTGTACAGAAATTTCTGTACAGCAGTTTTTTGCGATGCGCCGGTTTCCTCTAAAAAAGTCAAAAACAGCGGTTTTCCGACAGGTTGTTTTTGACAAGGGTATATAGGTATGATACACTAAAACCAAATGAATAAAAATAATAGAGGATGAGGTGACAACATTGGATAAATACGAATACAACCTCAAGCTGGAGGAGATCGATAAGCTGGTGGACCAGAGGGATTACCAGGAGGCTGCCAAGCTGGCCGATACCATTGACTGGAGACGGGTACGCAATGTGAGAACCCTTTGCCTGATCAGTGAGATTTATGAGGCGTCCCAACGGCTGGAGGACAGCAAGAGCCTTCTCCTGCGTGCTTACAGACGGTCTCCCTCCGGCCGATCTATTCTGTATCGCCTGGTAGAGGTCACGACCGCCATGAAGCAGTACGATGAAGCTCTTGAGTTCTATACGGAGTATGTCCAGGCGGCGCCCCATGATACCAACCGCTATATTTTAAAATACAATATTTACAAAGGCCGAGGCTCCTCTCCGGAGGAACTGATCGGGATCCTGGAGGAATATCTGGGCCAGGAATATACGGAGCGATGGGCTTATGAACTGGCCACGCTGTATCAGCAGGCCGGACAGATTCAGAAATGCCTCGCTGCCTGCGACGACCTGGTTCTCTGGTTCCACAGCGGCAAATATGTGATCAAAGCTCTGGAACTGAAGCAGCGCTACGCGGCCCTGACGCCCAAGCAGCAGGAGATTTACGCGCAGCGGTTTGACCAGGAAGAAGAGCCGGATCCGGAAGAAGATCTGGAAGAAAATGTAATGCGCAAGACGGAGAAACCGGACGAAGACGTGCTGGCGGAATCTATCCTGGCTGAGACGGAAAAACAGATCGCCGGCGAGGTGGCGGCCCAGAAGGCTGAACTGGAGCAGAAGGCGAACCAGAAAAAAGAACAGACCTCCCCGGAAGAGCCGGAAGGGGACAAGGAGCCGGAGGCTGCCGCGAAGGAGGAGCCGGAAGCGCAGCAGGAAGCCGGGGACTCTGAAGCGCAGGAAGAAACGGGACGGACGGATTACAGCCCGGAGAACCTTCAGATGGATCTGGCAAGGAGCATGAGAGAGATTATTTCCGGCGTTGTGAAGCGGACGCAGGAGCAGGAGGAGGACATTCCGCTTTCTGTGGAGAAGAACCTTCAGATGCCAAAACGCGTGACGGTTCCGGAACCGGATGTGAAGGTGGCGGGCAAGCTTTCCATTGACGACATTCTTCTTTCCATGGGAGAAAAGGGTAAGAACCTGGTAAAGAACCTGACGGAGCGGAAGGAAGAGGCGGATCAGGAAGCCCCTGTTTTGGAGGAAAAGGCAGAAGAACCGGCTGCGGAAGCTCCCTTGCAGGAAGCCGAGCCTTCCAGGGAGGAAGTTCCCGTGGAGGAGGAATTGATCGAGGTGGATCCGGAGGAAGAGGAGCTTACCGAGGATCAGAAGGAAGCTCTTAGGTATGCGGAGAATCCGGAAAAGCTTCTTCGCAATAAGAACGCCATGCCGGTTTATCGGGATGAGCCGGAGAAAGAGGAAGCAGAAACGAAAACAGAAGATCTGGGAAAGACCCAGAGAATTGTAAATACCAGAGAAGAACTTCAGAAGGCGGCGGAAAAGGAAATTCTGGCGGAGAAGACCATTCGGATTCCGGCAGAAGAGATTGCCAGAAAACGCGGGCAGCTTCCGGAAGAAGAGGAAGCTTCCTATGAGGAAGAGACCGTGGAAGAGGAAGTTTCTTATGAAGAAGTAGAGGCAGAGGAAGAAGGCCCCTATGAGGAAGAGGTAGAGGAAGCTTCTTACGAGGAAGCGCCTTACGAGGAAGCAGAGGAAGTCGAAGAGGAAGCGCCTTACGAGGAAGCGGAGGAAATCGAAGAGGATGCTTCTTACGAAGAAGAGGAAGAGGCGGAAGACGAAGAAACGCTGAAGCTTCCGGCGCATCTTAGATCCCTCTTTACCGGCTTTACAGAGATTGAAGGACTGGAAGAGCAGATCGCCAATGCGATTATTCAGGCGGAAGCCAAGGGAAATGACCGTACTTCCCGCAATGGAAACATCTTAATCTTCGGGCCTCACGGATCCGGAAAGACGACCCTCGCCATGAACATCGCCAAGGCGGTGGCTCAGGACCGGGGAAGCCAGGTTATGAAAATGGCTAAGATCTATGCCGCGGATCTGAACCGGAAGGACATCGCGGCCACCATAGCCAAGATTGCCGGAGGGACTCTGATCATAGAAGAAGCCGGGGATCTGGAGCCCGGCACGGTGGAACAGCTTACCACAGCCATGGAGTTCCGCACGGACGGCCTGATCCTGATTCTGGAAGACGAGCAGCAGTACATCCACGATCTGCTGATGCAGCATCCGAGATTTACGATGAAGTTTACCGCTCAGATTTACATTCCGGAATATACGGTAGAGGAACTGGCCATGTTCGGACAGCTCTATGCCAACGAGCAGGATTTTGTGATCAGCGAGGAAGGAATGGACCGGCTGGAGCAGAAGCTTTCTGATCTGGCGGAACAGGGAGAAACCGTAGCCATCAACGAGGTGATCGGAATTGTAAGCGGAGCGATCCGCAGATCCAACGGATTTTTTCGCAAAATATCTCTTGGAAAAAAACGGTACAATGAGCAGGACTACGTAATTCTCTTTGCCAAGGATTTTAAATAACAAAAAACTACAGGGAGACGCTTTGGAAAGAAGCAGTCTCCCTGTGTTTTGTTTTTGCGTGATTTACGATCGGTTCTTTTCGTAATGAATCATTTCTTTGTAAATTCTCTCGCAGTTCCGGTGATCGGAGAAGGTGAAAAAGTCGTCGGCCCGGCGCCTGTATTCCGGCTCCATGCGGCAGTCCCGCTCCATGTAGCGGCAGAGCACCTCGATGAGCTCTTCGTTGGTACGGCAGATTTCTCCGAATCCCATTGTGTCGTAGAAGAAGGTTCCCTCTTCGTAATGTTCCGGAATGTCCTGGTGGTGCAGATAGACCACCGGCTTCCGCATATAGGCAAAATCAAACTGGACGCCGGAAAAATCCGTTACCATCAGGGCGGCTTCGCAGAATACTTTTTCGTAGCTCATATCCCCGGTAGAGGGAAGGATCTCCACAAATTCATTTTTGGTAAAATCCTCCGCCTGCGGGCTGATAATGGGATGCAGGACGTACTGGATCCGGTAGCCGTGTTTTTTCGCGGCTTCCAGAAGGCGGGGGTCGTTGATGAGGCCGTTGTAAACCTTGTAATAGCTGGTCTCTTTAAAGTTGGGATTGTAATCCCTGGCCACGCCTTCGTTTTTGGTAACCGGAAGGACAGAATTCATCCGCCAGGTAGGCGACAGCAGGATGATTTTCTGGGCTCTGTCCTTCAGGCCGTCGTACCGGGGCACTCCGGTCAGCTTCAGGGCGTCGTAGCCCTGGTAATCGTATACCGGTTTGGAGAGGTTCTCAATCTCATATTTGGAAGCGCAGAAATACAGCTTCGTATTATCCCTGAGGCGGTTCTGGGCAACGGCAATCTTCTGTACGGACATGCCGTGCTGTACGCAGGCCACGCCAAAATGCACGTCTCCCCGGATGGGAAGGGAGCGCTGGAAGGTGTAGTCGTTAAAAGCGAAAACCGTAGAGTTGGAAGCGATGACCATGTCCGCGTTTAAAAACAGAAGCCGGTGCTTTAAGCTTCCGCGCCTTACCGGGCGGTATCCCTCCTTTCGGAGCCGGGCAAA
>CALWMW010000049.1 GCA_944382085.1 uncultured Lachnospiraceae bacterium
TGATGCAGTACGCAAATCAACTTCGTGTAAAACCCAAAATGCTACGCTATATGGAGGTGCTATTATGATTACGAAGAATCCAATGCAACTTAAAGCTTTTATCAAAAAAAAGGCTGCGGAAAAGAACATCTCCGCCCAGCTTGTCATGCAGAACTACATGCTGGAAAGACTACTGGAACGAATCTCTCTGTCAAAATACAAACGCAATTTTATTCTCAAAGGTGGTTTCCTTATTTCCGCACTCCTTGGTCTGGATACAAGAGCGACCATGGATTTAGATACCACCATCAAAGGCTTTACACTGACGCATGAATCAATCCACGAAATCTTCGAGGAAATCTGCGCCGTAGAAATTGCCGATGATGTATCATTTGAACTGACAGACATTTCCGACATCCGCGAGGGTGACGATTATCCGGGCATCCGTGTTGCGATGAAAGCAAACTACCATCCAATCAGCGTACCCTTGACCGTGGATGTGACTACCGGAGATATTATCACGCCGAGGGAGATTGAATATACCTTTTCTCTGCTGTTCGATGACCGAGCAATCAGCATCCTTGCCTATAACCTTGAAACGGTTTTAGCAGAGAAAATCGAAACGGTACTGTCCCGCAGCATCGCCAATACCCGACCAAGAGATTTTTACGATATACATATTCTGTACACCCTGCGCGGCGCAGAGTGCAATACAAAAACACTGCTGCAAGCCCTGGAACGGACAGCGGACAAGCGCAGCAGCCGCAAAGTGCTGGAAATCTACCCTGACATTATCGCAGAGATCCGCGCAAGTGAACAGCTCCAGCGCTTCTGGAAAAAGTATCAACATGATTTTGACTATGCAAAGGATATTTCCTTTGATGATGTCTGCGATACTGTTCAGCGTATTATGGACAGTATTGCTGTAGTAAAATCTACTCCTCCTCATACAGATTAAAAAACCGTATCCCAAACACTCCTTCCCACTCCTTCAAGGTAAGTGGAAATCCCCCTGCAGCCAGCGTATAGATCCGGATCGGCGCGTCAATTTCCACAGTCTTTCCATCTTCCAGAACCACATCCACATAGTAGATAGTCCGGCTTTCTGCCTCTTTTGTCCGGGTATCTGCGATCCGGGCCGGATAGGCCGCTCCTTTCCCCATGGACAGAAGGGTGATGGACAGAGCCAGACCGATCCCCAAAAACGCCGCAATTGCTCCTGTTGTAAAAACATGATCGGGGTTCCGAAGGAGCGGCGGTATCCTCAGAATGGCCGGGATAATAAAAACCAAAGAAAGAACTATGCAGAAAAAGACCAGTTTTCCCACATCTGCAATATAATAATCAGCAAGGATAAAATAGACGATACCAATACCGTTTATAAGGATCAGTAAAAAGAAATATAACGGGAGTACTACATGTGTACGTTCCCAGGTTTCATCTGTTCTCCGCGGCGTATCTGTCACAATGATCTGAGGAAAACGAAAGCCCAGCAGGTAGCTGCACAAAGGCAGCAGGGACGCAAGAAACAGACAGTATTTCCTGGGGATCCATATCGGAAGGACAAAATGAAAGATCCCGCAGCACAAGACCAGCAAAGCAGTCAGCACCCATACCAGCTTTTTTAATGTATCTATATGCCGCTGCTCCGCTGCCTCTTTTGTATCACGGCTGTAAAGACATTTTCTTTCGTATAATTCTTCCAGGGTGATCCCGCGCTTCGTCCAGGTCCTCCCTTCTATAGGAACAGAAAATTCCTCCATTTTTTCATAAAGAATGTCATAATTCTCCATGGTATTGTCAAAAGTAAACCGCTTTTTCCCTTCTCTGTCGATCACACGGATGGTAAAAATATCATCATCCCTTCTGGAAGATATGGACATTTCCAGCTTACCGATCTGGGAGACACGGATCCTTCTTTCTCTTCCTGTAACGGAACTGTACAGCAGCGTGCCGTCTGGCCAAAGGATGATACGCTGATTCCAGCAGGATACCAGGTAAAATAAAGCACATAATTTCCCCAGGATCTCCACGCTGCCCATCACTGCAATGCCGCCCCAGACTTCTTCTAAGGCAAGGTATACGGTCAAAATGGAAAGGGCCGTGCTGGCAGCAGCAAGAAAAGCATTTCCTCCGAACACGAAACTTCCGTTCTCCACTACAACTGCATCTTTCTCCCGTATTTTCGTCAAAGGAGCCCGGCAGGCCGCCAGGGCAGATCCTCCTGCGATAAAAGAAACAAACCCAAGCCCTGCCGCAGCCGCAGCCTGCGGCCTGTACTTTTCTATGCAGGCCCATACGCAGAAAAGCATTTCCGCCAGACTGCCAAGGGTGATCCCCCATAAAATAAGTCTGGAAATGCGGGACTCTATATCATTCCGTATTTTTCCGTACCCTATTTCCCGGTTCCATTTTTTTTCATCCATACTCTTTTCTGCCTCCTTGCTCATCCAGGGGCAAAGCAGCCATTAAGAAATTCCCGCATAAAAGTCCCAAGAGAACGGTTCTGTCAGTCTTGCAGGATCTCCTCCTTAGTACGCTCGATTGGTACCATCCCCCGCCTGGAAGCGTTCGATGTTTTTCACTACTTCATCCACCACCCGGAAGCGTGTCTCCCTGGCCGCCCAGGCGATGTGCGGAGTGATGATCAGTTTGTTGCTGTCCTGGATCTTCAGGAGAGGATTCTCCGGATCCATAGGCTCTTTGGAAAGCACATCCAGAGCCGCCCCCGCGATCTTTCCTTCTGTCAGGGCATGGTAAAGATCCTCCTCGTTTACAATGGGGCCCCGGGCTACGTTGATAAGGACGGCGCTTCGTTTCATCTTTTCAAATACATCCGCTGTCATCAGATTTTCCGTATGGGCATTTAAGGGCGCATGGATAGAAAGGAAATCCGACCGTCTCAGCAGTTCGTCAAACTCCACCTGTTCATAGGGAGAATCATATTTTCCTCCCGAGGCGGAATAACAGATCACATGGCACCCAAAGACCGTGGCGATCTCCGCCACTCTCCTGCCGATGGCGCCAAGTCCGATGATCCCCCAGGTCTTTCCGTCCAGCTCGCAGAAGCTCTGGCCAAAATGGGAGAAGCATTTTCCTCTGGCATACTCCCCGGATTTTACATAGTGGTCATAATAATTCAGTTTTTCCAGCACATAGAACAGCAGGGCGAAGGTATGCTGGGCCACCCCGTTGGTGGAATAGCCGGCCACATTGTAGGCGGCGATCCCTTTTTTCTTTAAGTATTCTCCATCCAGGTTGTTGATCCCGGTGGCGGTCAGGCATACCAGCTTTAAATTTTTTGCCTGTCCGATGGTCTTTTCACAGATGGGAACCTTGTTCGCCAC
>CALWMW010000050.1 GCA_944382085.1 uncultured Lachnospiraceae bacterium
TGGTGCTGATTCCCAATACCTCCCATGCCTTCAGCCGGATTATGGCCGCGGCCATGGCCGGACAGGGACTGAAGACGGTTCCTCTGGAGATCGGGAGGGAAGAGGCGATCTCTTATGGAAAACAGTACGTTCATAACGACATCTGTTTTCCGGCGCAGGTTGTGATTGGAGAAGCCCTGGCGGCCTTAAAGAGCGGAGCATACGACCCGGATCAGACGGCCATCGCCATGGCGAAATACGTGGGAGACTGCCGACTGACGCATTACAGCAAGCTGCTTCGCAAGGCGCTGGACGATGCCGGATTCGCCCAGGTTCCGATTCTTACGAACGACGACCAGGATTCGCACAATCTCCACCCAGGCTTCAAGATGAACCTTCTGACTTCCGCGCGGATTGCCTTCGCCCTTCCTATGATTGACGCTCTGGAAGGGCTGCTTCGGAAAATCCGGCCTTATGAGACGGAAAAAGGAAGCGCGGACCAGGCGTTTGAGGAGGCGATGGACGCTCTTGTGCAGGGCCTGGAGCAGGGGGGCATTCTGGGAGCCAGGAGAGGATTCTCCCTTGGCATAGAAAGAATGAAAGCGGTTTCCTGGGACCGGAGCCGGCAAAAGCCGACGGTTCTTATTGTGGGAGAATATCTTTTGAATTTCCATCCGGGCGCGAACCGGGAGATCGAGCGGTACCTGGAACAGAACGGGTTTGAGGTGATCGAGGCGCATATGACGGATGTGATCCAGAAGACGTATTTCGCAAAGGACTCTCAGATCCGGGAATACCATCTGACCAGGCCCTGGAAGGAAAAAGCCTGGCAGCGGCTGGCCAATGAGATCTTTGAGCTGGCCCACGAAACTGCGGACCGGATCGCGAAGGCGCATCCGCTTTATACTCCGCCCAGCCGTCTTCCGGAACTGGTAAAGGAGAGCGACGCGATCATACCGCACACGTTTGATACCGGAGAAGGCGTCCTCATTCCGGCGGAAATCCTTCATCACGCGAAAGAAGGATGCAGGGCGTTCGTGATTCTTCAGCCCTTCGGCTGCCTGCCCAATCATATCGTAGGAAGAGGCGTCGCAAAGAAATTGAAGGAACTGTATCCGGACGCGCAGATCCTCCCCCTGGACTATGATCCGGATGTGAGTTTCGCCAACCTTGAGAACCGGCTGCAGATGCTGATTATGAATGCGAAAACCGCGCGCAGGCAGGAAGAGAAGGGCGCGGCGGCTTATCCGAAAGGCCGTTCCGTCCTGCAAGGTCATGGAACGGATGCGGTTTCCGCCTGAAAAAAGGCATTTCTCGTGTTACATAAAATTTACTTGCAATTACCTGGAAATGGTGCTATGATGGGCAATAGTTAAAGATTGTTACTAGTTTAAGAGTGGGCGATGCGCCCACTCTTCTTTATGGCGTACAGGAGGATATGCATGAGCAAAAAAGAGCTCTATGAACAGAAAACGGAGGAGCTGCTTCTTCCGATTATGGAAGAGCAAGGGTTTGAGCTTGTGGACGTGGAATATGTAAAGGAAGGCGGCAGCTGGTACCTGCGAGCGTACATTGACAAGCCGGGAGGAATCACGGTAGACGACTGTGAGACCGTGAGCAGACAGCTTAGCGATCTGCTGGATGAGAAAGATTATATTGAGGATTCCTACATTCTGGAAGTCAGTTCTCCCGGACTGGGCCGGCCTCTCAAAAAAGAAAAGGATTTTGAGAGAAGCCTGGGAGAGGAGATCGAGATCCGCACATACCGGCCCGTTCAGCACCAGAAAGAATTCAGAGGCCTTTTGACCGCATATGACAAAAACAGCATTACAATAGAAACAGAAAATCATGAATCAATGGTATTTGCCAGAGAAGACGTGGCTCTGGCGAGACTGGCCTTTGATTTTTAACGAGGAGGATATCTAAAATGAATAACGAGTTGTTTGAGGCTTTGACCATTCTTGAGAAAGAGAAGAACATCAGCAAAGATACTTTGCTGGATGCGATCAAGCAGTCATTGCTGCAGGCATGCAAGAATCACTATGGGAAGACAGAGGCGAACAATGTAGTCGTGAACATCGATCCCCAGACCTGCGAGTTTGAGGTCTATGCGGAGAAGACCGTAGTGGATCACGTGGAGGATGAGCTGGCCCAGATCAGCCTGACGAACGCGAAGTTAAAGGATTCCAGATATGAGCTGGGCGACATCGTGCGGGTGGATATCAAGTCAAAAGAATTCGGAAGGATTGCCACGCAGAATGCCAAGAACGTAATCCTGCAGAAGATCCGCGAGGAGGAACGGAAGGTTCTCTACAACGAATATTATCAGAAAGAACGGGACGTTGTCACCGGTATTGTGCAAAGATATGTAGGACGGAACGTGAGCATCAATCTGGGAAAGGTAGACGCTTTGCTTACCGCCGACGAGATGATCAAAGGCGAGGTTTACCGTCCGACCCAGCGAATCAAGGTCTATGTGCTGGAAGTCAAGGATATGCCTAAGGGACCTAAGATTCTTGTGTCCAGAACCCATCCGGAGCTGGTAAAGCGGCTGTTTGAGTCCGAGGTGACAGAGGTGAAGGACGGAACCGTTGAGATCCGCAGCATTGCCAGAGAAGCCGGGAGCAGAACTAAGATCGCCGTGTGGTCCAACAACCCCGATGTGGATCCGGTGGGCGCCTGCGTCGGATTAAACGGCGCCAGAGTGAACGCCGTGGTGGAAGAGCTTCACGGAGAGAAGATCGATATTATCAACTGGGACGACAACCCCGCGCTTCTGATCGAGAACGCGTTAAGCCCGGCCAAAGTCATCTCCGTAATCGCAGACGGCGATGAGAAGACGGCCAAGGTAGTCGTGCCGGATTATCAGCTTTCCCTTGCCATTGGCAAGGAGGGGCAGAACGCTCGTCTGGCGGCGCGCCTGACCGGCTTCAAGATCGATATCAAGAGCGAAACCCAGGCAAGGGAATCCGGCGATCTTCTGGAATACGAAGAAGATTACTATGACGACGAGTATTACGATGAGGAGTATTACGAGGATGAATATTCCGAGGATTCTCAGGAATATGATGAAGAATATCCGGAAAATCCGGAAGACGAGTCTGCTTCCTATGAGGAATCCTATGAGGAAGGCGAGCCGGAAAACGAGGAGCGGGAATAAAATGGCACAGAACAGACACATTCCCCTCCGAAAGTGCACGGGCTGCCAGGAGATGAAATCAAAAAAAGAGATGCTGAGGATTCTGCGGACAGCGGAAGGAGAGATTCTGCTGGATCTCACCGGTAAAAAAAATGGAAGAGGCGCCTATGTGTGCCGCAGCGGGGCGTGCTTTGAAAAGGCAGTAAAGAATAAAGGCCTGGAGCGCTCCCTGAAGACGAAGATACCGGCGGAGACTTATGAGAACCTCAAAAAGGAGATAGAATCTATTGAAGAGAGATAACGTGTTATCCCTTTTGGGAATTGCCAGGAAAGCAGGAAAGGTTGCGTCAGGCGAATTTCAGACCGAACAGGCAGTAAAGTCCGGAAGAGCCAGGCTGGTTCTCCTTTCCACGGAGGCTTCGGATAATACGAAAAAGAAGTTCCTGAACATGTGCGACTTTTACAAGGTTCCCGCCTATTCCTACGGGAAAAAGGAGGAGCTGGGGGCGGCTATCGGATGCGAATACCGGGCCTGCGCCGCCGTATTAGACCAGGGATTGGCTTTATCAATAGAAGAAAAGTTAAAATCTTGCTGGAACGGAGGTTGTAAGAGTGGAGAAAATTCGGGTACATGAATTGGCCAAGGAGCTTGGAAGAGAAAACAAAGAAATTATCGCCGTTTTGCAGAAAAACGGGATTGAGGTAAAGAGTCATATGAGCAATGTGGAAGCAAAAGAGGCGGATAAGGTCAGAAAGGCGCTGGCCGGACAGACCGCAAAGATTAAGGAGGATGAGAATATGCAGAAGAATACAGACGCAGAGGCTGCAAAGAAGGCTGCAGCAGATTCCACCGCGAAAAGTCCTTTGACGGAAGCGGGAAAACAGGAGGCGCCTGCGCATCCTAAGAAAAAAAATATCATTCAGGTATTCCGTCCTCAGAACAGCAAGACCGGGATGGTAAAGCCGGGGGCGAGACCAAGACCGCAGGGAGCCAAAGCGCCGGGATCCCGGCCGGGCGGACCGCGTCCTGGTCAGGGAAGCCGTCCGGCGGCTCCGGGACAGGGAACGGCCAAACGTCCGGTTCCTCCTCAGGCGCCTGCAGGTCAGCATTCCCCTATGACAGGAGAGACGAAGCCGGTGGAGGCTGCTTCTGCCGGTGTGAAGACCGGAGCGCCTTCCGGCGCGCAGAACGCTTCCAGACCGCAGAACAGCAGAAGTCAGGGAGCCGGCAGAAGCCAGGGAACCCGTCAGGGAAGCCGTCCGGAGGGCGGCAGAGGCCAGGGAGGCCGCAGCTTTGAAGCAGGAGCCGGCAGAAGCCAGGGAACCCGTCAGGGAGGCCGTCCGGAAGGCGGCAGAGGCCAGGGAGGCCGTACCTTCGAGGGAGGAAGCGGCAGAGGTCCGGGATCCCGCGCAGGCCATTCCATGAACATTCCCAAAGCGCCGGTGGAGGCAAAACAGCAGGAAAAGGAAAGCCGGAAACGGACGGAGAAGGGAGACCGCAACCGTACCG
>CALWMW010000051.1 GCA_944382085.1 uncultured Lachnospiraceae bacterium
ACGCCGCCACGATGATCTTCGGACTTGTCATGCCCCGCGAGGGGCGTGTGAGTAGAAATCTGACAGAATTTTGTACTCTGGATTGTCATTTGAGGTAACCAAACGCAAAACTGTCTTAAACACTTCTCCTTCATTCTTTATTTCTTTCAAAATCAATGCTGTATAAGGCTTTTTCGTTTTTACGATATAATCGGGAGAACTCACAATTTCATTGAAATATCCAGAAAAGCGTTCATAGTCATTTGGATGGCGCTCTTTTATATGCCTAATCTGAGTATCTGTGATAATCACTTCATCTGTCACAATATCCTCAGTTATGCACTTATAGATCTCCCTGTCTATCTTCCCAGCTGTATGCACATCGGCAACCTCTTTCGTATCTAATAAACTTATTATATCAGCTTTGGTTTCCTTTTCAATACTTTTCCATTCATCCGCTTTTCTTTTGTATCTTTCCTGATTTTCCTGATCTAAAGAATATTTTGCCAGCCTTTCATATTTGTCAGACTGCTTGGAAGCATACTGCTGTCTGGCCTCCTGTTTATTCGCAAGCCCGATCTTTTCCAGTTCTTCTTTTGTCCAGGTATCATCTGCCGTAGAGATACCTGGAAAATATGTAGTGTGGCTGTCATGGCATCTTGGGTGGTACAGACCGCACTCGATTGCATAGCTCATCAGAGGATAGTTCCCATCCTTCTGGCTCCCGCCGTTCCATACATCGTCAATCAGCACTTTTTCCACAAAGGGAAGGCATTTCGGGCAGGGATTTCCGCGTTTGTTGACAATCAAGGCATGGATGCCCCACTCCTGACATTTTTGTCCTTCTCCTTACAGATACGCCTGCTTGCTGGCCGTCCGAATCGCCATGTCCACAGCCTTTTCGTAGAGACCGACACTGGTATGGGTGTAGAGCTTGGCGTTATAGATTATTTTTTGATACGGATCGTTTACTCTCCGCAGAACTGCGGTTTCCGCTTTTTTGTGGTATAATACTGAAAAGTGCTTTTTTAAATGGGATATGAATACGATATAACCTAAATAGGGATAGTGAGAAGCGTCCGCTGGATGAAAGAGAGAAAAAGCAACCAATGAACGAACATTCATCAAATTCTTGAGAAACGAGGTAACTAACATGGAGATAAAAGAAGCAATCAAAAACAGGCACAGCGTGAGGCAGTACAGGGATATCCCTCTGGAAGACAGTCTTGTAACGCGGCTGAAGGAGACCATCGAGGAATGCAACCAGGAAAGCGGACTGAAGATACAACTGGTTCTGGACGATCCGGAATGCTTTGACGCTTTTCTGGCGCATACCATGAAATTTCAGAATGTCAGGAATTATCTTGTAATCGCCGGGGAAAAGGGAATGCCGGACCTGGAGGAAAAAGGCGGGTATTTCGGCCAGCGGATCGTGCTGGAAGCGCAGCGCATGGGGTTAAATACCTGCTGGGTTGGAGGAACCTACAAAAAAGGAAAATGTAAAGCGGTTTTGTCTCCGGATGAGAAGATTCTCTGCGTGATTGCGGTCGGTTATGGCGCGAATGAGGGGAAAAAGCACCGGTCGAAACCTCTGGATAAGGTGTGCGGCGTGAAGAAAGAAGAGATGCCGGCCTGGTTTCGGGATGGGATGAAATCGGCCCTTATGGCGCCCACCGCGCTGAACCAACAGAAATTTTTTGTGACGCTGAAGGAAGATCGGGCGGTCATCCGGGCGGGGAAAGGGCCGATGGCGAAGATTGACCTGGGAATCGTCCGATATAACTTTGAAGCGGCTTCCGGGCACGAATGCAGCCGTCCCTGAAGCCGCGTCAGAATTGCCTTAATAAAATTCCTTGTAGTAATAGCGGTGTCCGTCATAATAATAACGTGTCCGTATGCCGGCGGACGCGGCGAACACCAAGACTACCAGGGCGATGGCGATACTGATGCTGAAAGCCGCGAGAACCGCGCCCAGCCAGGCGATTCCGGACAGAAGTTCATAGAGGGATAAAAAGAGACCGATTGCCGGGCCGTTGGCCTTGCGGTTGTTGACAAACATTTTTTTGCAGACGCCAAGACAGAAGAGAAGGAGTCCCAGCAGAAACAGAAGCAGAACGATCAAAACCGCGTAGATCAGAAGGATGAAAACTAGCTGCCCCGGCTTCTGGAGCAAAGCGGAAAATACTTTTGGATGAAAGATATAGAGCAGCTGAGCAAACTGGCCGCGCATCAGGTACAGAGAAAGCAGGCCGTAGAAAAGGAAGAGGCCGCAGCCGGAGCTGATCATTTTTGTGCCGACGTCGTTCACCACCCGGATTTTTTTGGCGAGCTTTCCGATCAGAATGACGACCGCCGCAGGGACGTAGAAGATGACGGACCAGACGGCGATGGTACCCAGCAGATCGCCGATCGAAGCGTCGATGGCGCCGTTCATACTCTGCAGGGTGGCGGAAATCGAAGCGATGTAAGGCTGCAGCATAAGGATCCCTCCTGTTCTCTTTTAAGTAGTATTTTATGAATACCATTTTATCATTTCCGGAACCGGAAATCTACGTTTGAAAAGACATTTATAAAAAAAGAACATCCGGGCAGGAACCCGAACGTCCTCTTTGCTTCTCCTTGTCAGAGAAATTTCTGGATGTCTTTCATCAGCGCCTCTTCGGTATGCACGATGTCCTTTGCCAGACTCATGCTTTGCAGAGAGGCGTTTTTATATTCGTTGATGGAGCTTCCCAGTGTCTGGATCCCCATGTTGCAGCCGTCTGCCAGGAGCTTTGCGATCTGGCTGCTGTCGTCTTTTCGCATCAGCTTCATTTCGGTGGTCAGCCTGGAGAAGGCGGATGCCATCACTCCCGGCTCTTTTTGCGGCAGTCCTTCTTCTGCCAGGAGCTTTGCGGCTTTTTCTTCGTAGGATTTGTGCTTTTTGTCATACGCATTCATCAGTTCTTTCAGTTCTTCGTTTTTTACATAGTCTCGCATCTGGTCAAAGCTGTTAATAGCCATTTTACAGCCCAGGCTGCACTCCTGCAGCAATCCCCGCGTCTGTGCGTCCATCATGGTTTGAGCTTCCTTTCTGACTGTATTTGGCGTCGGTCGGAACAATCCGGCGGTCTGCCTGTCTGAAGAATAGGATTTCTGGAAAATGTGTGTTTTATGCATGGCGCGGCAGGATGGAATATGATACCATAAAGCATCCACTATTTTCAGGAGGAAACGCCAGATGAAGAAGATTAAAATTACTTTTATGGGAGCGGGCAGCACGGTGTTCGCCAGGAATGTGCTGGGAGACTGTATGTGTACGCCCGCGCTTCGGGACGCAAGGATCGCTCTGTATGATATTGACGCGGAACGGCTGAAGGATTCTGAGATCATACTTAGCGCGATCAACCGCAACATCAATGAAAACCGGGCGGAGATCCGCACGTATCTTGGGGCGGAAAACCGCAGGGAAGCCCTGCGGGACGCAGATTTTGTGGTAAACGCCATTCAGGTGGGCGGGTATGAGCCCTGTACGGTTCTGGATTTTGAAATTCCCAAAAAGTACGGACTTCGTCAGACCATTGCCGATACGCTGGGAATCGGGGGAATTATGAGGGGACTGCGGACCATTCCCGTCCTGGAAGAATTTGCGCGGGATATGGAGGAAGTCTGCCCGGATACGCTGTTTCTGAATTACAGCAACCCCATGGCGATGCTTACCGGTTATATGCAGCGGTATACGAAGATCCGCACGGTGGGACTTTGCCACAGCGTACAGGTCTGCTCCAAAGGCCTGTTGGAAAAACTGGGTATGGAGGACCGGCTGGAGGGGAGAAGAGAAGTCATTGCTGGAATCAATCATATGGGATGGCTTCTGGAGATTTATGACCGGGACGGACAGGATCTCTATCCGGAGATCCGCAGACGCGCGGCAAAGAAGAACGCGGAAGAAAAACACGACGATATGGTCCGGTTTGAGTATATCAGACGGTTTGGCTACTACTGTACAGAGTCCAGCGAACACAACGCGGAGTACAATCCGCTGTTTATCAAGTCGAGAGCGCCGGAACTTATTGAGCAGTATAACATTCCCCTGGACGAATACCCGCGCCGCTGCGTGAACCAGATTCAGGGATGGGAAAAAGAAAGGGAAGAGATTCTCAGGAATGGAAAGATCACCCACGAGCGGTCCAAGGAATACGCTTCTTACATTATGGAAGCGGTTGTCACCGATAAACCCTACAAGATCGGCGGAAATGTCCTGAATCAGGGCCTTATCGAGAACCTTCCCAGAGAAGCCTGCGTGGAAGTGCCCTGCATGGTAGACGCAAACGGAATCAACCCCTGCCGGATCGGAAAGCTTCCCACGCAGCTGGCAGCTATGAATCTGACCAACATCAATCCTCAGCTGCTGACCATTGAGGCGGCGGTGACCAGAGACCGGAATAAAATTTATCAGGCGGCCATGCTGGATCCTCACACAGCGGCGGAACTCACCATGGATGAAATCTGCCGGATGTGCGACGAACTGATCGAGGCCCACGGGGAATACATGAAAAGGTACCGTTGACGTTCTGGGGCCTGGAAGGCTTCACGATGCTTTCGCGGGACAGCCCGTTTCCGGGATGTCCCGCGGCTAAAATTCAGGAGGACGGACAGGCGATTTCCATGACCTGTTCTATAAACTGATGCAGAAGCCTGGCCAGCCGGGTGTCTGCGGCTTTATAATACACTTCTTTTCCCTCCCGGCGGCTGGAAATCAGCCCTCCGGAGTGCAGCTGTTTGAGATGGTGGGAGACTGCCGGACTGCTCATGTCCATCAGCGCGGCAAGATTAATCACGCACTCCTCACAGTGGCACAAAATCCAGAAAATTCGGAGACGGTTTCCGTCCCCTACTTGTTTAAAGACTGCGGCGATCGTCTGGCAATCTTCGGGAGCCGGCATTTTTGACCGGATCGATGCCTGATCGGTTCCATGCTCATGGGGCAGATTTGAATTCATAAGCAATTTCTCCTTCTTTCTTCATAGCGGTTCAGAATATTCTGAAGCGTGATCTGCTGCATTTCGTTTTCTGCTGTCTGCTGTATCTGATCAAAATAATCCTGAAGGGACAACTGAATCTGGACGCCTACTCCGCATTCCGGATTGGTGTGAGTATCCAGGTGGAGGAGAGGCTTTGTTCCCTCTACGGCCTGGTAGATGTCCAGCAGGGTGATCGCGGAGGGAGCTTTCGCAAGAGACGGACGCGGATGGCCCTGCACGCTGGAGATCAGCCCGCTTTTTCGCAGGGCGGACATCAGCTGCCGCACGCATCCGGGATTGGTGCGGATGCTCTCCGCAATGCTGTCGCTGGACAGCGATCCCTTGGGATTCAGCTGAATAAAAGCCAGGATGTGGACAGCGTCGCTGACCTTTGTGGAATATTTCATATCAATAAAATCCCCTTTTCTAATGTAAATTTAATTATAACAGCATATTGACAGAGATACAAGAGGGTGTTAAACTGAATTTGATGTTAAAAATAAACTTACAGCACAAGGAGCGGAAAGGGAATGAGCTTTTACGAAAATCTTGTTATGGAGATGCAGAGAAATTACTCCCGGCATTACGGGCTTTATGCCGCCGGGAAGACGCCTTATGAACTGTCCCGGAAGCCGGCGCTTCCCTATCCGGAGCAGATCCGCCGGCTGGCCCAGGAAGTTCAGGAAGCGGACTGCGTGCTGGTAGGCGGGGCATCCGGCCTGTCTGCGGCAGGCGGCGGGGATTTTTATTACGAAGACAATGCATCTTATCGGAAGTACTTCGGAAAATTTGCCCGAAAGTATCATTTTAAAGGCGCTTTTGACGGTATGATGCGTCCGTGGGAGAGCCGGGAGGAATTTTGGGGATACCTGGCCACTTTCCTTCATACGACGCAGACGGCTGAAGTGCGGGAGCCTTATAAAGATCTGGACGCCCTTCTGGCCGGGAAGGATTTCTTCCTCCTCACCACGAATCAGGATACTCAGTTTGTGAAGCTCTATCCGGAAGAACAGGTGGCGGAGATTCAGGGCGATCATCGTTTCTTCCAGTGCGCCCGATGCTGCCGGGATGATACCTGGGACGCGGTGAAGCCGGTGGAAGAGATGATAAAGGTCATGGGGGAAGGTACGTCGGTTCCGTCCGATTGGATTCTCCGATGTCCCCACTGCGGTGGGGAAGCCTTTCCCTGGGTGAGAGGATACGGTAATTTTCTGCAGGGGCGGAAGTACGACGGAGAGTATCAGAAGGTCTCAAAATATATTGAGAAGAGGAAAGAGAAAAAGATTCTTTTTCTGGAACTGGGAGTAGGGCGGCTCACGCCCATGTTTATCCAGGAACCTTTCTGGGCTCTGACTTTGGCACTCCCAAAGGCCAGGTATTTTGCGGTGAACAACCAATATCATTTTCTGCCAAAGGAGATAGAGGAAAAAGGGATGGTAATCGTGGAGGACATCGCGAAGGTACTGAAAGATGCGGCAAAGATCCGCGCGGGAAAAAAGAATTGAAAGGCGGCAGAAAAGATGAGAACTTCCAGAGGAAACGAAACAAGAGAGGACAACATAAGGTTTGTGAGAGAAAAGCTGGATGAGGCGGACGCAGTGCTGATCGGAGCTGGCAACGGACTGTCCATTACCGAAGGCCTGCATCTGTTTGCGGACAACCAGGCTTTTGAGGATCTGTTCGGAGATCTGAAGCAGCGGTACGGGATCCGGTGCATTCTGCAGGGCATGGGGGCCAGATGGCCTTCGGAGGAAGAAAAATGGGGCTTTTGGAGCCGGCTGGCGCATCACTACTGCGGAAGCTACCGGGAAACGCAGGTTATGGCCGATCTGAAAAAAATAGTCGGAGAAAAAGACTATTTTGTCCTTACTTCCAACGGAGAAGGCCATTTTGAACGGTGTGGGTTCGCGCCGGAGAAAATCTGCGAAGCAGAAGGAAACTTCCCTCGGAACTGGTTCCGCGTTGTCCGGTCTGCCGCGGCCCGATGCAGATTCACCTGGAGCTGGATGAAAATTTTATACCGGAGACCGGGAGCAGAACACGCCTGGAAGCTTTTTTGAACCGGTATCACGGGAAGAAGCTGGTGATACTGGAACTGGGGCTTGGTAGAAGAAACCAGCTGATTAAAGCGCCTCTGATGCGGCTGGCCGCCAGAGAGCCGCAGGCGTTTTATGTGGCGATTAATCTGGGAGAGGTTTTTCTTTCGGATGAAATTCTGGATAAGTCCTGCGGACTGGACGGCGATTTGGCTGAAATGCTCCGCGAACTGGCGGGGGAAACCAACAATTATGAAAAATGGTGCGAGCAGTGGCGCAGGAGGTTTTTGAAAATGGATCAGGAAGAGCTGAAAAAGAGGCTGCCCAAATTGCAGGAGGAAGGGAACTGGCTGACCCTCCGCCATTTCGGAAGAAAACTTGGAGTCAGCAAAGAAGACGGAAGAATTCTCGCGATGGAAGACGAGGAGCCTGTGACCTGTTATGAGAGGCTGAATGTTTATACGCTTTTTGGCTATGTGTCCCCTCTGGCCCGCTGCAAAGGCGAATGGGTACGGTTCGATCAGCTGAAGGATACCTCCCCTTTTTCCAAGGCGTTTCAGGAAGGGATTATCGCTCCCTTTTCCAGAATGTTCAGCGGCCGCGCGAAGGAGCTTTCCCGTGCCTGCGAACAGCTTGGCGGAAAAAGGCTTCCCTGGTCCGACGCGGGGTATGAGCTGAAGGCTTTTGAATGTATTCCGGTACGCTTCCTGTTCTGGGACGGGGACGAGGAATTTCCCGCTCAGGGAAACGTTCTCTTTGACGCCGGCGCTACGGATTTTATCCATGGAGAAAGCGTGGTGACCATTGCCGGCATAGGGCTGTACCGAATCGCGAAACTGGCCGGGGTGCCCATGGATCCAAGCGCGTTTCCGATTTTTTAATCGTTAAGATAAAAGATTTTGTATTAAAAAAGGTTGACAGAACCGGGAAAAAGGACTAAGATGAATATAACGATTAAGAAATCGTTTAATCGTAATTCAAAAGATCGGAGAGCCAAGAGGTATGAAGAAGAGTTATAAGATTGATGTGGACTGCGCGAACTGCGCCAACAAGATGGAAGACGCCGCAAAGCGTACGGAGGGAGTGAAGGACGCCAGCGTAAATTTTATGATGCTGAAGATGAACGTGGAGTTTGAGGAAGGACAGAACCCCAAAGAAGTCATGCAGGAGGTTCGCAAAAACTGCAAGAAAGTAGAAGACGACTGTGAGATTTATCTTTAAAGGCAGTCAAAGAAGCGAAAAGCGCCTGGAAGAACCAGGCGCTTTCCTGGAGGGAGAAGAATGAATAAGAAACAGAAAAAGATGCTGGCCCGCATTCTCACCGCCGCGGTTTTGATGGTGGGATTGCATTTTGTTCCGGTAGAGGGCTGGCTTCGGTTTGTGCTGTACCTGATCCCGTATCTGGTGATCGGATACGATATTCTGATAAAAGCGCTGAAGGGAATCAAAAACCGTCAGGTATTCGATGAGAGCTTCCTTATGGCGGTGGCTACCATCGGCGCCATTGCTCTGGCCCTTTATGAAAAGAGCGGGGATTATACGGAGGCCATCGCCGTAATGCTGTTTTATCAGATCGGGGAATGGTTTCAGAGCTACGCGGTGGGGAGAAGCCGTCGCAGCATCAGCGAGCTGATGGACATTCGACCGGATTACGCAAACATAGAACGGGATGGGAAATTGGAAAAAACAGATCCGGACGAGGTGGAGATCGGAAGCGTGATTGTGGTTCAGCCTGGAGAAAAAGTGCCCATCGACGGGATCGTGACGGAGGGAAGCTCTTCTTTGAATACCAGCGCCCTTACCGGAGAAAGCCTGCCAAGAGAGGTAAAGAGCGGAGACGAGATCATCAGCGGGTGCATCAATATGTCCGGCGTGCTGAAGATCCGGACCACCAAGGAATTCGGGGAATCCACGGTATCCAAGATTCTGGATCTGGTGGAGAACGCCACCTCCAGAAAATCCAGATCGGAGGACTTCATTTCAAGGTTTGCCAGAATCTATACTCCCGCGGTCTGCTTGGCGGCCCTGGCCCTTGCCTTTGTGCCGCCTCTGGTGCGGATGCTGGGCATGGGGCTGGCTCCT
>CALWMW010000052.1 GCA_944382085.1 uncultured Lachnospiraceae bacterium
GGCCCGGTATGTCGTTCCCGGCGGGTACTCTTTTTCTTCTCCCCGGATCCGCAGCCTCAGTCTTTGTTCCATCTAGTTTCTCCTTTTCTCCTCTTCTCTCTCCATCCGTTTCCGTGCACCCTCATTCCTCTCTAGCAGATGCAGAAGCTCCTTTCGGCGCGCGTTCGTCCTTTCGCTCCCCTCTTTTGGCATTCCCTCCAGAAGCCGTCCAAGCTTCTCCTTTTCTTCTTCCAGAAAGCGATGCAGAAGCGGATCCTTCTGTTCCAACAGCCGGGGGCCGTAGAGAAGCTGCGTTTCGTCCAAGCCTTCCTTCTGGCCAGGAACCGCCAGGATTACCGTATAGCGTTTTCCCTCTTCCTGCACCATGGCTTCTCTCTGAATTCTCCAGCCGTTCTCATCCAGATAACGGCGCACGTTCCAGATCTCTGACTGGGGCTGGAGAACCAGGCTCTGGCATTCCTTGAGAACGCGGCTTCCTTTTCTCAGTATTTCCACCGCCAGAGGGCCTCCCATGCCGGCGATGACAATGGTCTGCGCCTCTCCCGGAGCAAGAGCCGAAAGGCCGTCGGAAAGCCTGGTCTCAATCCTTTCGGAAAGGCCGTTTGCCTCGATGTTTTCTTTTGCGCGGTTCAAAGGACCCTGGTTCACGTCCATGGCCACCGCTCTCGCCGCTATGCCCCGGCGCACCAGGCTGATGGGTATGTATCCGTGGTCTGTGCCTACATCCGCCAGGCAGTCGCAGGAAGTTACCATATCAGACACTGCCTGCAGCCGTTTTGATATCTGCATATGACAACTTCCCTCCTAATCCAGATAATCCTTCAGCTTCCGGCTCCGGCTGGGATGCCGCAGCTTGCGCAGCGCCTTCGCTTCGATCTGACGGATTCTCTCTCTGGTGACATTAAACTCCTTCCCCACCTCTTCCAGCGTCCTGGCTCTCCCGTCGTCCAATCCGAACCGCAGGCGGAGAACCTTCTGTTCCCGGTCCGTGAGGGTGGAAAGGACTTCCACCAGCTGTTCCTGGAGAATCTTAAACGTAGCGGCGTCCACCGGTACCGGCACATGGTCGTCCCGGATAAAATCTCCCAGATGGCTGTCGTCTTCCTCCCCGACAGGCGTTTCCAGGGACACCGGTTCCTGGGAAATCTTCAGGATCTCCCTCACCTTCTCCACCGGCATATCCAGCTTTTTCGCAATCTCCTCCGGCTTGGGCTCGCGTCCCAGATCCTGAAGCAGCTGTCTGGAGGTGCGGATCACCCGGTTCATGGTCTCCACCATATGCACCGGAATCCGGATGGTTCTCGCCTGGTCCGCGATGGCCCTGGTAATGGCCTGCCGGATCCACCAGGTCGCATAGGTGCTGAACTTATACCCTTTCTGGTAATCGAACTTGTCCACTGCCTTGATCAGTCCCAGCTTTCCTTCCTGAATCAGATACAGAAGCTGCATTCCCCAACCGGCGTACCGCTTGGCGATGCTTACCACAAGCCTCAGGTTCGCCTCCGCCAGCTTCTCCTTGGCCCCTTCGTCCCCCTCGCTCATGCGTTTTGCCAGTTCCAGCTCTTCCTCCGGCGTAAGAAGCGGGATCTGACCGATCTCTTTTAAATACATTCGCACGGGATCGTCCGTACCAACGCCTTCCGGTACGCTTAAATCCAGTTCTTCTTCCGAAACCTCGTCCTCCTCTGAAAGCAGCAGCGGCTCCTCTTCCTCCGCGGTCTGAAGCACATCGACTCCTGCTTTTTCAAGATATTCCAGAATCAGGTCATACTGTTCCCCCGTAAGGTTCTGATCCCGAAAAAAATCGAGGATCTCCCGGTATTCCAAAACGTTCTTTTTCTGGCCGGCTGTTTTTACCAGTTCCTTCAGTTTTTTTTCAAGCTCAACTGTTCTCTCGTCCATCCGTTCCCTTCCTTTCCGGCCTGCGTGGCTGAACCGTAATATTCGTATTGTAACCCTGTTAAAGGGAAATATGCAGACGCCCCAGCTGCTGCAGCCTCCTTTTGGCGTCTACCAGCTGCTGCAGTCCCTGAAGATCCGCCGGATCCATCTGCGCCGTTTTCTTTTTGATGCTGTAGTCCATGATTTTGGCAAGGGTCTCTCTGAGCGCCTTGTCCCATTCCTTCGGCGTCTCCACCGCCAGATCCGCGTGAAAGAGGGCCGCGGCCTGTCCCTGCTCTTCCGGATCCTCAAAGACGCTTAGAATCTGGGCGGGATTGACTTCTCCCTTTTCCAGCTGGTCAAACAGAAGCTTTGCCGCCTTCTGATACAGCTCCTGTGAAAAATCCTCCGGATGAATGTACTGTCTGACCGAGGGATACAGGCCCGGATGCTCGGCCAGCCAGGTGAGAATCAGACGCTGGGACTTCAGAATCCCGTCCTCTTTTTCTTTTTCTTTTCGTTTTCCTGACTTGGGCGCTTCCCGCACTGGCGGAGCCCCCTGCATCAGCCAGTTCATCACCATCTTTCTAAGGCCCTGGAAGGAAATCTGATATTTCCCGGTAATCGCCTCGATGTAATTTTCCCGCTCTACTTCCAGCTCAAACCCGGAGATTTTCCGCGCTACGGCCTGGAAAAATTTGGTCTTCTCCTCCGGATCGCTCATGTCAAAGCTCTTTTCCAGAACGGAAATCTCAAACAGGAAGCTGTTCTCCGCCTGATCGATCCGCTCCTGGAACGCCTCCGCGCCCTGGGCTTTTATAAATTCGTCCGGATCCTTGTAAGGTTCCATGTGAAGCACCTTGGCCGTCACGCCGGCCTCCTTCAGAAGGGGAATGGCCCGCAGAGCCGCCCGGATCCCCGCCTCGTCGCTGTCGTAGGTAAGCACCGCCTCGTCGGTAAACCGTTTCAGCAAAGAAGCGTGCTGACTGGTGAGGGCGGTTCCAAGGGAAGCTACCGCGTTCGTAAATCCGGCCTGGTGGAGGGAAATCACATCCATATACCCCTCGCAGAGCAGAAGCTGTTTTTTCCTGGAGCTTCTGGCAAAATTCAGGCCGTACAGATTCCGGCTTTTATCGAACACCGCCGTCTCCGGAGAATTCAGGTATTTCGGCTTCGCGTCTCCCATTACCCGGCCTCCGAATCCTACGACCTTTCCGTTCAGGTCCATAATGGGGAACATCACCCGGTTCCAGAATTTGTCGTACATTCCCTGCTTTTCGTTTACCTGCATCAGGCCGGACTTTTTCAGGAGCTCATCCGAGACGCCTTTTTTCTTCAGATACCGGTACAGGCCGTCGCTGTAGCGCCCCGCGTATCCCAGGCCAAATCTTTGCATCGTCTCGGCGGTAAGTCCCCGCTTTTTGAGATATTCCAAACCCGGAGCGCCTTCCGGCGTTCGCAGCAGATAGTAATAATATTTCGCCGCTTCCCGGTTCACCTCCAGGACCGCGTTTTTCTCGTCCCTGGCCCGTTTTGCCTCCTGGGAGTATTCGATTTCAGGCAGGGCGACGCCCGCCCGGTCCGCCAGCGTTTTTACCGCCTCCTGAAACGAATAATTCTCATATTCCATAAGGAAGGTGAAGACATTCCCTCCGGCTCCGCATCCGAAGCAGTAATACATCTGCTTCCCCGGACTGACGGAAAACGAAGGCGATTTTTCGTTGTGAAAAGGACAGAGCCCGAAATAAGAGCTTCCCTTTCGCTGAAGCTTCACATACCCGGAAATCACATCCACAATGTCATTCCTGGAACGTACCTCTTCAATCACTTCATCTGGATAATACATCTGATGTCATCCTCCCTTGCCGTCATTTCCCGGCGCCTTCGCGCCCTTTTTCGTCCTATGTCTGCCAGGACTTCGGCACAAACAAATCCATGTATTTCTTTATGGAATAAGAATCCGTCATTCCGGCTATGTAATCGCAGACCACCCGCTCGCGGGCTTGCTGCTTCTCCTTCATCAAATCCTGATATTCCTGGGGCAGAAGCTCCGGATGCTCGTTGTAGAAGCGGTAAAGATCCTGAATCATGCGGATGGCCTTTCCCTCTTCGCTTTTGGCCGCCGGATTGCCGTAAACACGTTCAAACATAAACGCCCTGAGACGCCGCATGGCTCCTTCCATCTGCGCGGACATGGCGATCCGGTCTTTTCCCTCGCTGTTCATTACCACATCGTGGATCAGCGTATTCAGTCGCTTTCTGGTGGTGTCTCCGATGGTTTTTCTGGATTCCTCCGGAATGTCCCCTTCTCTGAGAATGCCCGCCCGCTCCGCGTCGTCAATGTCGTGGTTGAGATAGGCGATTTTGTCGCAGTACCGCACAATCTGACCTTCCAGCGTATGAGGAGAGCCTGCCGTCCTGTGATTCAGGATGCCGTCCCGGACTTCCCAGGTGAGATTGAGACCCTGTCCCTTCTTCTCCAACAGCTCTACCACCCGCACGCTCTGCTTGTAATGAGCGAAGCCATACGGGCAGACCTCGTCCAGCGCCCGCTCTCCCGCGTGTCCGAAGGGGGTATGTCCCAGGTCGTGTCCCAGGGCAATGGCGTCCGCCAGATCTTCATTCAGCCGCAGGGCTTTGGCGATCGTTCTGGCCAGCTGGGAAACCTCCAGGGTGTGCGTCAGCCTCGTCCGGTAGTGATCGCCTTCCGGAATCAAAAACACCTGTGTCTTCTGCTTCAGTCTTCGGAAGGATTTGCTGTGGAGAATCCGGTCCCTGTCTCTTTGGTATTCCGTCCGGATGTCGCAGGGCTCCTCCTGACGGTCCCTTCCTCTTGAGTATCTGCTGAAAGAAGCATAGGGGCTGAAGTTTTTCAGTTCCTGCTCCTCTGTTTTCTCTCGTATTGTCACACGCATCCCTCCCCTTACTCTCTTTTATTATTATATTCTAAACCCGCATGAATTTTCCATCTTTTTTCAATTTTTTTATAATTTTATACTTATTTTCTTCTTTTTTCCCGGTATGTTTCCAAAGTATACCCTTCTCCGTCGGTGGCGATCCGCACCGCGCCCTCCCAGGCCGTACAGCGAACCGCGCACCCTTCCTTCTCCAATCGCTGCAGGGTTTCCGGCGCGGGGTGCCCGTACCAGTTCTTTTCCGCGCAGGAGATTACGGCAAAGGCGGGATGTACCGCCTTGAGAAAGACCTCGGAAGAGGCGTTGGCCGCCCCGTGATGGCCGACCTTCAGAACATCCGCGCGCAGCGGCAGCCCGGATTCCAGCAGCCTTTTTTCTCCTTCCTTCTGCATATCCCCGGTAAACAGCATCCGGAACTTTCCGTATTGCAGAAGCAGGACAAGGGAATCCTGATTTTTCTCTCCCAAAAGCGCCTGGCTGTCCGGGGATAGGCAGGTTATGGTCAGCTTCTCTCCTGCTTCCTCTCCGCAGAGAAAGTCTCCCTGCTCCATAACCGACACGGCAATCCCCGCTTCTTTAGCCAAATCCTCCAGTTCCCGGTATTCCTGCTCCGTTTCCGGTCCGTGAACCAGACGCTCCAGGGAAATCCCCCTGTTGTTTTCTCCTGTGATCCCTTTTTCATACTGCTCCAGAAATTCCGTGATTCCATTGACATGGTCCTCGTCTCCATGGCTGAGAAAGACATAGTCCAGCCTGCGGATCCCAAAGTATTTCAGCGTCTCCCCAATCCGATAGCGCCACACCTGGGTGACGGAACTGCTGCCGCCGTCGATCAGAGCCGTCATTCCGGAAGGCGCCCGGATAAGCAGCGCGTCTCCCTGCCCCACGTCCAGCGCGTAGATTTCCAGTTCCTTAGGCGGGCGTACCGGAAGCAGAATCAGCATAGCCGCGAACCAGAGCGTCCAGAGTATCCTGCCAGACTTCTTATATTCTTTCTTCCGGAGACGCCTGCTCCGGAAGAGAAGGAGCAGAATCCCCAAAGACCCGTAATAGACCGCAAGCTTCGCCCAGGAAGGCTGGCCCGTGACGAAAATCCCGCCCGGAAGCCTCCGCTCCAGAAGACAGAGGGCGTCAAAGAGGCGAAGGAGATACCCGCAGGGAGCACCCAGAAAAATCCCCGCTTCCCTACAGAACATCCCCGCGACTCCGCCCAGAAGCCCCAGCCCCATGACCGCGGGCATCAGAGGAACCACAGCCAGATTGATCAGAAAGCTCCAGCAGGGCGTCTGCCTGAAAAAGAACAACACGCAGGGGAGCATGCCCGCCTGAAGGACGATTCCGGAAAGAAGGGCGTTGG
Organism: uncultured Lachnospiraceae bacterium; assembly: GCA_944382085.1. Lineage (GTDB taxonomy): Bacteria > Bacillota > Clostridia > Lachnospirales > Lachnospiraceae > Choladousia. Next base: position 6,154 of record CALWMW010000052.1, read on the forward strand.
CCCAGCCGTAGGAAAAGGAAAAGACGGTTTGGATGGCAGGAACAAGAACGGCCAGAGACAGAACGGCCAGAAAAGACAGAAGAAAGCTGGCCTGGGTCAGGTGGTCCGGATTTCCCGCCAGCAAAAAAAGGGCAGCCAGAAAAATACTGGTCACACGGTCGTAGGAGCGCCCCGCTGCCTGAGCTCCCAGCCAGAACCAGAACATCACCACCGCCCTAGAGGCGGATACGCTGGCCCCGGTCATCAGAAGGTACGCGCCCATAACGGCTCCGGAGAGCAGAGCCGCCGGAAGAACCGGAAGATACAGGCGGCGCAGCCCCCGGTACAGTCCCATGCCAAGAAGAGAAATGTGCAGGCCGGAGATGGCCAGAATATGGGCGATCCCTCCTTCCTGATACAGAAGTTTCCGCTCTTTTTCGGTCTGTCCCGTTTCCCCAAGGCTCATGGTAGCCATAACTGAGGCGTCACCGGGAGAAAAAATATCCTGGTAGGACTGAAACAGGCTCCGGCGCAGCCGGTGCAGAAACTTTTCCAGGGAAAACGGCCCTTCCCGGATTTCCAGAATCGTCGGATTTTTCAGCTGGAAGAGTATCTTCTGGCTGGAATAATACGCTTCCGCGTCAAACTGTCCCGGATTTCCCGCAGGCTCAAAAAAGGAAAGCTCTCCCCTGGCAGTGACCAGGTCCCCCGGCTCAAGATGAAGTTCGTCTGTGTAAAGGATAATTTGATACTTTGAAGGAACCAGAAGGTTCGATGTGTTTTTCGACTGAATCAGAATGTTTTTTAAAGAAAGCCGCATCCCCTGGGACGCGGAACGATACTGGGCCGCTGTGCCCTGAATTTGGATCGGTTCGCCTTCTTGCGGAAGCCTCAGGCTCTCATGTAAGGGAGAACCGCCGTCCCCGGCGGCTCTCCTCCAGATGGTTCCCGCTGCCAGAAGCAGAATCAGACACACGCCCGCCCATACCAGTGGACGTTTGATCAAGCTTCTGCCTCCCCCTCTCCGTTTTGGGAGACGTCCGTCTCCTCCTCCAGTTCGCCCCGTCCGGATCCCTGGATGATTTCCCGGTTCATGGCGAAGGTCTGGTCCAGGCTGATCTCTCCCCGGAAGGTATTGACCGCTCCGTTGTCAATGACAATCCGGACGCCCTGGATGTCGTTGCAGGTGTCGCAGATGGAATTGACAATGGCGTACAGGGAAGCTTGCGCGGACGCCTGGCTCTCCGCCGGCGCCTGGTTGGCCCCCTCTGAAAAGTACACCGTGCAGATCCCATCCTGAATATGGATGTTCTCAAT
>CALWMW010000053.1 GCA_944382085.1 uncultured Lachnospiraceae bacterium
GGAGCTGAAGGATCATCCTTTCTTTATCGCCACCCAGGCGCATCCGGAGCTGAAGTCCAGGCCCAACCGCCCTCACCCCTTATTCAAAGGGTTTGTGGAGGCTGCCATCGCTCTTCACGAAAATTGAACGTCTTAAACAAAAAGCAGGGGCCCTCCCCCCCTGCTTTATAATTTCTTCAAAAACGCCTCCCGCTGCTTCTGCTGGCGGCGGATCATTTCCAGTTTGTCGGTAAAGCGCTTGGACACCCAGGCTTTGCTGCTTCCGTAATACCGGTTGGCCAGCTTCCGGAACTTTTCCGGATACTGCATCAGGATCCGGAGCAGACGCCGTTCTTCTCCGGACAGCGGGCGGATCGCGCCGTAGTGATCCAGCATCCGGATCCCAAGCCTGGGATTCCAGTCATGCTTTTCCAGAATTTTTCTCATAAAGCGGTACAGGTCGGTGATCTGCTCCCCATACCGGCAGGACTCAAAATTTGTGGTGGCGATTTCGTAGCCGCTCATCAGAATATGATGATAGTCATAGGCGCCATGAAACAGGGCGCCGCTTTTTTTCGCCCTGCGGCTTTCCCAGAGTCCCCGCAGACTCTCCTCCGCCTCCCTGGCCTGCTGGATATACAGAGGAAAGCTGTTCAGAAGCTCTCTCTCAAAATCGCTTTTGTTATTCTTTTTCCGGATAAACGTCTCAATTTTCTTCAGCTCCGCGTTCTGCGCGCGCATCTTTTCTTCCATATCCGGCGCCGCGAAGCTCTGTTCCAGTTCCTCTTCCCCTGCCAGGGTCATAAGGCGGTGCAGCCGGGCCAGGTTTCCTACGGCGGCCAGAATCTCCGTCTCGCTGGAGGTGTCGCACTCTCTCCCCGGATACCATTCTTTTACCACATAGGAATTCTCCTCCCAGTCTTTGGAAACCAGATTCCCCTCCTTGTTCGGAAGAATGATATCTACCCGTTCATAGCCTCCGTCCCGGATCTTCTCCATCACCAGGTTCTGAAAGCCCGCTTTTTTTTCTGTTCCCTGGTAATCGCACAGGATCCGCAGCCCCTCTGGCGTTTCAAAGATGTAGGAACCCCTTCCCCGCCTTGTGCCAAGAATTTCCATCTCGTACTGTTCCAGTACCTTTAATGCCCTGTCGTTCATCCCTCTCCCCCGCTTCCTGCTTTTCCGGCCCGGAACCGCCGCAGCCTGCGAGCTGCCTAGGGCCTGCTTGGATTGCGCCGCTCCCAGGGGCGGCTGCCTTTACATCTTATGAAGGGGAAAAAGAAATTATGTGGCGGAACCTTCTACAGATTTTCTCTCAAAATCTTCTCCAGGGCTTCCAGAGCCTCTTCCTCGTCCGCGCCCTGGGCGCGGAGCACAAGAAGGTCTCCTTTTTTCACTTCCAGCCCCATAACTGCCGGGATATCGCCGGCCAGAACGGTTTTCCCGCCTGCTTCCAGCGTAATCCTGGCCCCATATTTCCCGGCTTCGGAAATCAGAATCCCTGCCGTGCGGGCGTGAAGCCCCGCTTCCTCCGAAACCGTATACCGAACCGTTTTCATTCGCCTGCCGTCTCCTCTTTTCGCTGTTTTTCCGAACTTGACTTTTGGAATCGCCATAATATAATTTGAATTATATCAGATTTCCGTTTTTTGGTGAAAGGAGTTTTCCTCTTGCGCGATCTTAAATATGTATTTTCCTTTTTGAAGCCTTTCCGAAGAGAATTTCTGGCCGCCGTCTTCTTTGTGATGGCGGAAACCGCGTTTGAATTAATCATCCCCCTGTTCATGGCGGACATCATTGATCAGGGCATTCCCTCCAGAGACATCCCATACATCCTGGAGCTGGGAGTCAAAATGGGCGTCCTGGCTCTTCTCTCTTTGACCACAGGCCTTTTGTACGCCCGCTTCGCGGCCAGAGCCGCCATGGGATACGGGGCGGCGGTGCGGGAAGCGGAATTTTCCAAGATCCAGTCCTACTCGTTCTCGAATCTGGATCACTTCAGCACTTCCTCTCTCATCACCCGGATGACTACGGACATTACCGTAATGCAGAACGCCATCACCGGAGGCCTGCGGCCCATGGTCCGGGGCCCTTTCATGCTGGTGATGGGGATTGTCCTGGCCTTTATCATGAACCGGAAGCTGGCTCTTGTCTTCCTCATCTGCACGCCCTTCCTGGGACTCTGCCTGGCGCTGATCGTGCGGAAGGTCGCTCCCATGTACGGGAAGCAGCAGTCCTGCATGGATCACTTGAACCGCGTGGTGCAGGAAAACATCACCGCGATCCGGGCGATCAAAGCCTTCGTCCGGGGAGAACGGGAGGAAGAGCGGTTCGGGGAGGCCAATGAAACGCTGGCCGATACCAGCCGTACAACGTTTCATTACGCGGTGCTGAACCTTCCCGCCTTTCAGCTTACCATGTACACTTCTGTGGTCCTGATCCTCTGGTTCGGAGGAAACTTTATTCAGACGGGCTCCATGCAGGTCGGCGAGCTTACCGGATTTTTGAGCTACGTCATGCAGATCGTCAACTCCCTTATGATGATTTCCAACGTCTTTCTGATGCTGACCCGGTCCCTGGCCAGCGCCCACCGGATCTGCCAGGTTTTCCAGGAAACGCCGGCCCTGTCCTCGCCGGAGCATCCCACGGGGACGATTCGGGACGGAAGCATTGAATTCGACCACGTTTCTTTTAAATACCATCACAAAGCCAAAGAATACACCATGCGGGACGTGAACCTTCACATCCCTGCCGGCGCGTCCGTGGGGATTATCGGGGGAACCGGTTCCTCCAAAAGTACTCTGGTTCAGCTGATCCCCCGCCTTTACGACGTGACGGAGGGCGCCGTCCGGGTGGGCGGCAGCGATGTGCGGGACTGCTCTCTTTTGCAGCTTCGCGACCAGGTAGCGATTGTTCTGCAGAAGAACGTGCTCTTCTCCGGAACCATCCGGGAAAATCTTCACTGGGGAAACCCGGAGGCTTCCGACGAAGAACTCTGGGAAGCCTGCCGGATGGCCTGCGCGGATGAATTTGTCTCTTCTTTTCCCGGCGGGCTTGACACTCTGCTGGAGGAAGGGGGGCAGAATCTTTCCGGAGGCCAGAAGCAGCGGCTGTGCAGTGCCAGAACGCTTCTGAAAAATCCAAAGGTCCTGATTCTGGACGATTCCACCAGCGCGGTGGATACGGCCACCGAAGCCAAAATCCGTCAGGCGCTCTCCTCCCTTACCCGGACGACCAAGCTGATCATCGCCCAGAGAGTCACCTCTGTGATGCACGCGGATCAGATCATCATTCTGGAAGACGGCCGCGTCCACGCCGTGGGAACGCACGAGAGCCTTCTGGCTTCCGATCCCGTGTACCGGGAGATCTACGATTCCCAGATGAAAGGAGGAATGGGCAATGGCGCAAATTAGCGGAAAAAAACCGAAAAATCTGAAAAAAACCTTTCAGAATCTTCTTTCCTATATGGGGCGGCATAAGATCCTGCTGCTGATCGTGGCAATCCTGGTCTCCATCAGCGCCGGGGCGAATCTTCTGGGAACCTATATGCTCAAGCCTCTGATCAATCTCTACATCGTGCCGGGAGATCTTAAAGGGCTGATTTTCGGGGTCCTGGTCACCGCTTCCATCTATCTGGCCGGCGTCCTGTCCGCCTTCGGCTACACGCAGACCATGGTAAAGGCCGCCCAGAAGATTATTTACGATATCCGGCGGGATCTGTTCGGCGTAATGCAAAAGCTTCCGCTCTCGTATTTCGACACCCATTCCCGTGGAGACCTCATGAGCCGCTTCACCAACGATGTGGATACGATCTCCGACGCCATGAACAACAGCTTCGCCATGATCATCCAGAGCTTCATCCAGATCGTGGGGACTTTGACGCTTCTGTTTATCCTGAACTGGCGCTTAAGCTTCCTGGTGGTGCTGGGCTACCTGGCCATGTTCGCCTATATCCGCTACAGCGGAAAAAGAAGCACCTTTTATTTTAACCGGCAGCAGAAATACCTGGGCGATCTCAACGGATATATCGAAGAAATGATCCAGGGCCAGAAGGTGGTAAAGGTCTTCCGCCACGAAGAAGCGAGCCTCAAAGCCTTCCAGGGAAAAAACCGGCTGCTTCAGGAAGCCGGCGCCCAGGCCGTGGCTTATTCCGGCACCATGGTTCCCATGGTGGTGAGCATTTCCTATATCAACTACGCTCTGGTGGCGATTCTGGGAGCGCTTATGGCCATCCGCGGGCTCACAGACGTGGGAAGCCTGGCCAGCTATCTGGTGTTCGTGCGGCAGGCCGCCATGCCCATCAACCAGTTTACCCAGCAGTCCAACTTTATGCTGGCAGCCCTGGCAGGAGCCGAACGGATCTTTGAACTGATGGAAGAGCCTCCGGAACCGGATGAAGGAAAAATCCGCCTGGTCCATGTGAACCAGACGGAAAAAGGACTTGAAAAAACCGAGAAAAGAACGGGCCGCTGGGCCTGGGAAAATCCAAAGGACGGATCTCTCACCCCCCTGAAAGGGGACGTCCGCTTCCACGACGTGACCTTCGGCTACCTTCCGAAAAAAGATATCCTCAAGGAGATTAGCCTCTACGCCAAGCCGGGACAGAAAATCGCCTTCGTAGGCTCCACGGGAGCCGGGAAAACCACGATCATCAATCTGATCAACCGCTTCTATGAAATCAAGGGCGGCACGATTACCTATGACGGCATTGACGTGCGCGCTATCAAAAAGGCCTCCCTGCGCCGCTCTCTGGCCGTGGTACTTCAGGATACGCACCTGTTCTCCGGTACCATCGCGGACAACATCCGCTTTGGGAAGCTGGACGCCACGGAAGAGGAAATCCGGGAAGCCGCCTGTCTGGCGAACGCGGATTCCTTTATCCGAAGGCTTCCGGAGGGGTATGAAACCATGGTCACCGGGGACGGACGGAATCTCTCCCAGGGACAGCGTCAGCTTCTGGCCATTGCCAGGGCCGCGGTAGCGGATCCTCCCGTTCTGATCCTGGACGAAGCCACCAGCAGCATCGACACCCGGACCGAAGCCCTGATCGAAAAAGGCATGGACCGGCTTATGGAAGGGCGCACCGTCTTCGTCATCGCCCACCGCCTTTCCACGGTACGCAATGCGGACGCTATTCTGGTTCTGGACCACGGAACGGTCATCGAGCGCGGAAACCACGACGACCTCATGGCTCAGAAGGGCGTGTACTATCAGCTGTACCACGGAATGTTCGAGCTGTCCTGACGCCTTCCAGGTCAAAGGGGGGAATGAAGCTTTCTTCCGCCGTCTCTCCCTCCTGGAAAAAGCCCTGTTCTACCCCAAGCTTTAGGGCGTAATCCAGGAGGCGTTCATATTCCCGTTTCGTAACCTTTCGCCCCAAAAGCGGATCCCTTTCCACCGCTTTTGTGGGCGTATACTGATTCATAAGGCTTAGATAGATCCGGCTGCCGTACGTTTCCCACAGGTACCGGACTATTTTTTTGCCTTCTTTCACATGGCCGGGCAAAAGAAGATGACGGACAATCACGCCCCGTTTCAGCATGCCCCGGCTGTCAAATTCCGGCCTGGGAGCCTGACGGACCATCTCCCGGATCGCCGCCTTCGCGCATTCCGGATAATCCCCGGCCCCGGAATACGCCTCCGCAAGTCCCGGATCCAGATACTTCAGATCCGGAAGGTAGATATCCACCAGGCCTTCCAGGCTTCTTATGGCTTCCGGCTTCTCGTAGCTTCCGGTATTGTACACCACCGGTACGCGAAGGCCTCTTTTCTTGGCCAGCAGAAGGGCTTCTCTCACCTGAGGAAGGTAATGGCCCGCCGTTACCAGATTAATATTATTGGCTTTCTGCTCCTGCAGCTCCAGGAAGATCTGGCTCAGCCGCTCGATCGAAACAGAAGCGCCGGCTTTCCCTCTGGAAATCTCCTGGTTCTGGCAGAACCGGCATTTGAGAGGGCAGCCGGAAAAGAACACGGCTCCGGACCCCTCTTTTCCGGAAATGCAGGGCTCCTCCCAGAAGTGAAGCGCCGCCCTGGCAATCCGGATCTCCTTTCCCGCGCCGCACGCCCCCGTCTGCCCTTCCTCCCTGAGCGCTCCGCACGCTCTAGGGCAGAGCCGGCAGGACTCAGTCTGTTTTCCGTTCATCCGAAACACTCCCTGTCTCTTCCCTCCCCGGAAGCTGAGCCAGAAGAATGGCGAGAAACATCAGTCCGCATCCGGAAAGCTCCCGCAGGCTTAACGTCTCTCCCAGAAGCGCCCAGCCTGCCAGGACGGAGACCACGGATTCCAGGCTCAGAATCAGAGACGCTACCGTGGGATCCATCCCTTTCTGCCCCAAGATCTGGAGGGTATACCCTACGCCGCAGGAAAAAATCCCGGCGTAGAGAATGGGCATCCAGGCCTGAAGCATCGCCGCCAGGCTTGGCTTTTCAAAAATCAGCATGGCGATGCCGGAGAGGACGCCGCAGGAAAAAAACTGAATGCAGGACATCTTCACCCCGTCCGCCTTGGGAGAAAAATAGTCGATCACCAGGATATGCACCGCGAAGGCAAGGGCGCCCAGAAGCACCAGAAAATCCCCCTGGGACAGGGAAAAGCCTTCCGTCATGCACAGCAGATACAATCCGCCCACCGCCAGCGCCACGCTGATCCAGACCTTCCCCTGCACCCGTTTTTTCAGAAACAGGCCCAGCACCGGCACCAGCACAATATAAAGGGCGGTAATAAACCCGGCTTTCCCCACGGTGGTGTATTTGATTCCAAACTGCTGGAGATTGCTGGCCAGAAACAGAGCCGCCCCGCAGCAGACTCCTCCGGCCGCCAGCATTTTTCTTTCTTCTTTTTTGTTTTTTCTTTCCCTCTCCTCTTCTTTGCCGCGGCCAAAAAGCCAGATGCAGGGAAGCAGCGCCGCTCCTCCGATCATGCACCTCGCGAAATTAAAGGTAAAGCCGCCCACATAATCCATTCCCACGCTCTGCGCAACAAAAGCGACGCCCCAGATCAGCGCCGTCAGAAACAAAAGGAGAGAACTTCTCCATGATACTTTTTTCATTTTCAATCTTCATTCCTCTTTTTAAAATAATTTCCCAAAAGCTCCAGGCTCTCCAGGTTGGTGCAGATTCTGGGATCCTTCGCCTTTACCCAGGACAGACACGTTTCATAGGGAACCCATTCCACAGCGTCCACTTCCTCCTTCTGAAGCTTCAGCTCTTCCGCCCGCACCGGTTTGCTGTACACATAGACCCGTGAGATCTCCCGGTCATGGAAGGGTTTCCCCCGGAACGTCTCCCGGATCTCGCCGCTGTCAAAAATGCCGATCTCTTCCAGTTCCTCCGGCTCGGCCTGGATCCCAAGCTCCTCGGCCAGTTCCCGCAAAGCGGAAGGAAGGGCTTCTTCCCCCGCCCGGATATGCCCGGCGCTGGAGGTGTCCAGGCAGCCCGGAAACGAATCCTTCCGGGCGCTGCGCTTCTGCAGCAGAAGTTCCCATCCTTTCGCCCCATCCTTCCTCCTCACAACCCACACGTGGGCGGTGGGATGCATCAGCCCCCAGGCGTGAACCGTTTCCCGATCCGCCACATGGCCCGTAGGGCTTCCTTCCGGCCCGCACAGGCCGAACAGCTCCAGTTCCCGGCCGTCCAGAACGGCTCGGTCCAGCCGGTCTCCCCGGTATTCCAGCTTCAGGGAGAAGAAGGGATGGTTTTCCTCCAAAAGCCGCAGAAAGATCCGGTCTCCGTCCCAGATCTTCTGCTTTCGCACCAGCTCTCGGTCCATCCAGGCCAATTCCCCCTCCCGGCAGGAAAAAGGAGCGTCCCCCGGCTGTCTCCCGCCGTCAAATCCCTTCGCCGTATACAGACACATATATTCCTGGAGCCACTGATCCGAGACAAAGGTGACCAGGCCGCGAAACCTCCAGTCCGTGAGAATCAGGCCCGTTTCCTCCCTGACTTCCCTGAGGAGGCAGTCCTCCGGGCTCTCTCCCGCTTCCACATGGCCGCCGATCCCGATCCACTTGCCCTGATTGCCGTCCTGTTTTTTCCCGGTCCGGTGAAGCATCAGATACTGCCCGTCCCGCTCAATATAGCACAGAGTCGTAATTTCCATCTTTCCCATCACGGCCTATTCCTCCGAAGCCAGCTGCTCCCGCAGCCTGGCCGCCCTTTCTAAAAGGAATTCCCGGTTGTTCTTTTCCGGGAATTCCAGGACTTCCCCAAGAAGGGCGTCCAGGATCCCGCCCACCTGCGGTCCCGGCTTCATGCCCTCCAGAATCAGATCCTTTCCGGTTATTTTCAGTTCCTTCAGAGAAAGGCAGTCCCCCTTCATCTGAATGTCTCTCCAGATCCGCTCCACCTGTTCCAGATAGATTACTTTATCGCCGATCACAGAAGGATGCTGGGCCAGGATGTCCGCCCGCTTCACCTTGAGAAAATCATCGAAAAGCTCCGGCCCGATCTGGCAGGCGCACTGCCGGACGCTTTTTCCGGAAAGCTGCGGGTAGAGGGAATGGTTCTTTACCAGTCTGGTTACTTTCCGGATGGTATCCAGGTCAAACTTCAATTCCCGCAGAATCTTTTCCGCGATCACCGCGCTGTGGGCCGCATGTCCCTTAAAGTGATCGATCCCCTTCTCGTCGGTGGTAAAGACCTCCGGCTTCCCCATATCGTGAAAAAGCATGGTAAGGCGCAGAGCCTTGTCCGCCGGGACATGCTTCAGCGCCTCCAGGGTATGCTCCCCGGTGGTATAGGCGTGGTGGGGGTTGTTCTGGCGCTGCTCCATAATCCGGTCAAATTCCGGCATAATCACGCCGGTAATCCCCGTCTCATACGCCAGCCGAAACCAGTCCGGATGCTGAGAAGTAAGCAGTTTCACCAGCTCGGTCTGGATTCTCTCCTTGCTGATCAGGCGCAGGTTGCCCGCCATCTCCAGAATCGTCTCTCTTAGCTCCTCCTCCAGGGAAAACCCAAGCCTGGCGGCAAACCGGACTGCCCGAAGCATCCGCAGGGCGTCTTCGGAGAAGCGTTCTCTTGGGCTTCCCACGCAGCGGATCACTTTCTCTTTCATATCCTTCCGGCCTCCGAAGAGATCTATGAGCCCGGATTCCGGAGCATACGCCATGGCGTTGATGGTAAAGTCCCTTCTCTGCAGATCTTCTTCCAGGTTCTTGGTAAAATAGACGTTCTTGGGGTGACGCATGTCCTCGTATTCTCCATCCACCCGGTATGTGGTCACCTCAAAGCCTTCCTTCTCCATCATGACCGTCACCGTGCCATGCTGGATCCCGGTATCTATGGTTTTGGGAAACAGTTCTTTTACCTGAGCGGGGGACGCCGATGTGGTGATATCCCAGTCCTGCGGCTCCCACCCGTAAAAAGCATCCCGCACGCAGCCTCCCACAATGTACGCCTCGTATCCCTGTCCGTGAAGGACATCCAGGATCCGTTCTACTTTTTCCGGTAATCGTATATACATTCTTTTCCCTTTCTGGCTGTCTTTAAGAATCAACTCAATCATAACACGTTTTGTCCGGTTCGTAAAAGAAAATATTGATTCTGTTTTTCCCCGGTGCTAAACTACTATTACTGCCGCAGCTTCTGCCGGCAGTTTTCGAATCAAATTCAGCAGCAGCGCAAGGAGCAATCCATTATGCAAACCTTTTCTGTACAAAAAAAGGCCTTTCGGGCGGCCTTTCCCCATACGATTCCGATTCTGGCCGGCTTCTGGTTTCTTGGCCTTACTTACGGGATCTATATGAATGTCTCCGGCTTCCGTTTCTGGTATCCCATGCTGATGAGCGTTACCATCTTCGCCGGCTCCATGGAATTCGTAACGGTAAGCCTCCTGCTGGGCGGCTTTCATCCCCTGCAGGCCTTTCTCATGACGCTTATGATCAACGCGCGGCATCTGTTCTACGGCATCTCCATGCTGGACAAATACCGGGGCCTTGGGTGGAAAACCTTCTACCTGATCTTCGGGATGTGCGACGAGAGCTTTTCCATCAACTATACGGCAGACATCCCCGACGACGTAGACCGGGGCTGGTTTATGTTTTTTGTCACGTTACTGAACCATTTTTACTGGTTTTCCGGCGCGGCCCTGGGCGGCGTCTTCGGTTCTCTGATCCACTTTGACACCGAAGGCCTGGATTTTGTCATGACCGCCATGTTTGTGGTCATTTTTCTGGATCAGTGGAGGAAGGAAAAAAACCATCTGAGCGCCCTCGCTGGCATCGGAATTTCCCTTCTTTGCCTGATTTTGTTTGGCGCCGATGATTTTATCGTTCCCGCCATGATCGGCATTCTGGGAGTGCTCACCCTCCTCAGAAAGCCCCTGGAACCCGCAATTACCAGTTCTGTTAAAGGAGGATTCGAAAAATGACCGTACCGCAGCAGCTTTTAACCATCGCCGCCGTCGTACTGGGCACCATGGCCACCCGTTTTCTGCCCTTTCTTCTCTTTCCGGCCGGAAAGCCGACGCCCAAATACATCCAGTACCTGGGAAAAGCGCTCCCCGCGGCGGTTTTCGGGCTTCTGGTGGTCTACTGCCTCCGAAACGTAACTCCCTTTTCCGGAAGCCATGGCCTTCCGGAGCTGATCTCCATTGTCCTGGTGGTCATCCTCCACCTGTGGAAGCGGCAGATGCTCCTCTCTATCGCCGGAGGGACCGTCTGCTATATGGCGCTGGTACAGACGATCTTTTAACTATTTTTTAAGGAGGGACGCATGAAAGAAGTACTAATCATCCATGTAAAAATCAACGAAATCCAGGACGTAAAAGGCCATCGCCTCACCGCCTGCATGATCCCCTTTGGCGGAACCGCCCAGGGACCGTACTTTCAGGGAAAAGTGCTTCCCCACGGGGTAGATACGCAGAAAATTTATCCGGGAGAAAAGCCTCTGCTCTCCGCCCGGTATTTTCTGGAAGGAAAAGATTTTCAGGGAAACGATTGCCGTATTTTTGTAGAAAACAACGGACAGGAGGGAGCGGACGGCGTACTGGCCACCCGTCCGTTCCTGGTCACGGACAGCCCGGCTCTGGCCTGGCTTGAGACGGCAGAGCTTTCCGGTACCGTGGAACCGGAAGAAGGCGGCGTGCGGATCCAAATCTTCGCCGAGGAGGACTCCCAGGAATCCCCTTTGATCCCCGGCCGCATTTCTTACACCGCGGAACGCGTCCTGATCGCAAAAGGAGACAAGCAGATCTGCGGCAGGCTCTATCTTCCAAAAACCGAAAAGCCCTGTCCAGCTGTTATCGCAAGTCACGGCTACAACGGCTCCCATCAGGATTTTTCTATGGAATGCGCGTTCTTCGCTTCCCACGGCATCGCCGCTCTGGCCTTTGATTTCTGCGGCGGCTCTGTCACCTCCGCCAGCAGCGGAGCGACCACGGAAATGTCCGTCCTCACCGAAAAGAGCGATCTGGAGGACGTCCTGGAAGCCGTCCGCCGCATCCGGGGCGTGGATCCGGATTCCGTCTTCCTTCTGGGCGCCAGCCAGGGAGGAATGGTATCCGCGCTCACCGCGGCGGCCCATCCGGAGCAGGTCAAAGGAATGATCCTGTACTATCCGGCGTTCTGCATTCCGGACGACTGGAAGAAGACGTATCCCTCAGAAGAGGAACTTCCGGATCAGCGGGAGTTCTGGAATATGGAGCTGGGTAAAATCTATTTTCAGGATGTCCGGGATCTGGATCCCTATGAACAGATCGGCCGTTTTGAGAAAAAAGTGCTGATCCTTCACGGAGACGCGGACGACGTGGTTCCTGTGGAATACTCTAAAAGAGCAGAAGCCTGTTATCCCCAGGCAAAGCTTGAGATTCTGCCTGGGGAGGGACACGGCTTTTGTCCGGCAGAGAGCAGGAAAGCCGCGAAGAAAATTCTGGAATTTATCACGGCCGGACAAAGCTGACGGAAAGAATCTCCGGGCGGAAGGCAAAGAGTTTCTCGCCTTCCGCCCGGAGAACAAACCAAAGACTGTGCGTTCTTTCCTCTAGGTCAGCTGCTCCAGATATAACTCCAGCACCGCGCCCTCCGGAATCGCGTATCCGCACCGGTCGCAGACGCTGTCTCCAATCGTATGGTTTTCCCGTTCAATTACTTCAATTCCCTTCTTTGCTCCGCATTTAGGACAGTCTATTTCCTTAATCACAGGCATTTTCCTAAGATCCTGGCAGTCTGCAAACGCAATCATACTTTCACCCGCTTTCTATAATCCCAGCTTTTCTATGATTCCTTTCAGCGCTTCTCTCACCGGGGAATCTTTGGGAAGCTGCACCGTAGGACGCCCTTCGCAGTCAAAACGGTAAATCTCCTCATCCTGGGGAACGACTCCCAGAAGATTCAGGTTCTGTTTCCGGATTTCTTCCAGAGTTCCCTCATCCAGCTTTCCTTCCGGAGCCCGGTTCACAATCAATCCCACCTTCTTAGGATGAAAGTTTAATTCCTCCATAAGCGCGGCGATTCTTCCGGCGGCCTGGACGCCTCTCCTGGAGCAGTCGCTTACCAAAACCGCGATTTCCATATTGGGAAGAATCCCTCTGCTGATATGCTCCATCCCCGCTTCATTGTCCACCACAAGATAAGGGTAATGATTCTGCAGCTTCTGCACCTGGGTCTGTACGATTCCATTCACAAAGCAGTAGCAGCCCTGGCCCTGAGAACGCCCCATAACCATCAGATCATAATCCTTCTCTTCCATCAGAGCGTCCGCCATCCGGCTCTCCAGATAAGCCGCCTTGGAGACGCCCGCAGGTATTTTGTATCTCGGATCCATGCCGGCGCGCTCAATCTCCTCCCTAAGCTCTCCTAAAGTTATCCCTGCTTCCACCCCCAGCACTTCATTGAGATTGGCATTCGCATCCGCATCCACAGCGAGCACCGGTCCTTTTCCCGTGTCGCAAAGGTATTGAATCAGCAAACCGCACAGGGTAGTTTTCCCTACGCCTCCCTTTCCGGATACCGCTATAATATGTCCCATAAGATCCCTCCTGTACATTCTGTAAATTTATGAACATGTTGTTGATTTCTTTCGAGTAATATCTTATGATAGCTGTATGGAAAATGCAATCATCAGGTTTTTCAAGCTGTACCGTTTCTGTACAGATCTGGAAATCTGTTCCGAAAGGAGGATAAAAATTGAGAAACAGAGAGAAAAAACAGAGTACGGATCGCCGTACCCGCTATACAAGGAATATCATCCGGGAGTCCCTTCTGTCCCTGATGGAGCAGAAGCCTTTTCCCAAAATTACGGTTACGGAGGTCTGCCATCTCTCCGAAATCAACCGCGGAACGTTTTATCTGCACTATTACGACCTGGACGACGTTCTGGACGACCTCATCGACACCCTGCTGCAGGATACTACCCAGGTCTACGACCATGTCATGTGTCCGGAAAAAGAAAAATGCACCTACCCGTTCTGCAGGAAGGTGCAGGAGAACCCGGAATACCGGATTCTGTTTTTTGATGAAATGGCTTCGGCCCGCTTTCTGGAACGGCTCTGCGAGCTCTCCAAAGAAAGCTTTGTTACCAGGCTGATGCAGAACAGCCTCCTCTCCTATGAACAGGCGGAGGCCATTCTGTACTTTCAGATGAACGGATGCCTGGCGATCAACAAGCGGATGCTCCAGAACAGCTGCCGGGACTGGACCCAGATTCAAAAGGTCATAGACCAGTTCATTCGCGCGGGACTGGAGAGCTGTCTCATCTGTGACAGACCGTAGCTACAGATTTTTTACAAAAAGCGCCCGGATGGCGTTCAGCACAGCCAGGATCATCACGCCTACGTCCGCGAAGATGGCCAGCCACATATTAGCGATTCCCAAAGCGCCCAAAGCCAGGCAGATCAGTTTGATGCCGATGGCGAACACGATATTCTGGTAAACGATTCCCAGACATTTTCTGGAGATTTTAATGGCCTTGGCGATCTGCATGGGATCGTCGTCCATGAGCACTACGTCTGCCGCTTCGATGGCCGCGTCGGAACCCATGGCTCCCATAGCGATCCCGATGTCCGCCCGTCCCAGCACCGGAGCGTCGTTAATCCCGTCGCCCACAAAAGCCAGCTTCGCCGTTTCCGGCTTGGATTTTAAAAGGGCTTCCACTTTTTCTACCTTATCTCCAGGAAGCAGCTCACTGTACACCTCATCCAGCCCCAGAGAGGCGGCCACCTGATCCGCCACTTTTCCTGCGTCCCCGGTAAGCATCACAGTCTTGCGGACTCCCGCTTTTTTCAAGGCCTGGATCGCTTCTTTGGAATGGGGCTTCACAACGTCTGAAATCACAATATGCCCCGCATACGCCCCGTCGATGGCCATGTGGATGATGGTTCCGGCAGACCGGCAGCTGATATAAGGAATTCCCAGATGTTTCATCAGCTTGTCGTTCCCCGCCGCCACGCTTCGTCCGTCTACTGCGGCGACGACGCCCTTTCCGCTGATCTCCTGAATGTCCGTCACTCTGGAGCGGTCGATCTCTTTCCCGTATGCTTTCTGCAGGCTTTTGCTGATGGGATGGGAGGAGGCGCTCTCCGCCAGCGCGGCGTATTCAATGAGCTTTTCATTCTCCATCTCATTGTGATGCACGCCGCTTACCTCAAATACCCCCTGGGTGAGCGTACCGGTTTTATCAAACACCACGATTCTGGTCTGGGAAAGAATCTCAAGATAATTCGAACCCTTCACCAGAACGCCGGCATTGCTTGCTCCGCCGATCCCGGCAAAGAAACTCAGCGGAATACTGATTACCAGCGCGCAGGGACAGCTGATTACCAGGAAGGTTAAAGCGCGGTAGATCCAGCTTTCCCAGTCAGGAGCCAGCCCCATGCCCAGCATCCGCACCAGAGGCGGCACAAAGGCAAGGGCCAGGGCCGCGAAGCAAACCGCGGGAGTATAGATTCTGGCAAACCTGGAAATGAAATCCTCCGATCTGGATTTCCTGGAGGTGGCGTTCTCCACCAGATCCAGAATCTTGGATACCGTGGACTCCCCGAATTCCTTGGTGGTCCGGATCTTCAGCACTCCGGACATATTG
>CALWMW010000054.1 GCA_944382085.1 uncultured Lachnospiraceae bacterium
AGCCCTCCACGACGCTGTCCGGGGGAGAGGCGCAGCGGATCAAGCTGGCGGCGGAGCTGAGCAAACGGAGTACCGGAAAGACTATCTACATTCTGGATGAGCCGACGACGGGGCTTCACTTTGCCGACGTCCACAAGCTGATTGAGATTCTGCACCGGCTGGCGGAAGGCGGCAATACCGTAGTGGTGATCGAGCATAACCTGGATGTGATCAAAACGGCGGATTATCTCATTGACATCGGGCCGGAGGGAGGAGACGGCGGCGGAAGAGTGATCGCCCAGGGCACTCCGGAGGAGGTGGCTCAGTGCCCCGGATCCTACACCGGGCAATATGTGAAAAAATATCTTAAAAAATAGAGGGGGAAGCAGCATGGTGAAGGTAACAGAGCTTTTAATGGATTATGAGAAGAGTCAGTGCGGAATCGGAAGCATGCCTCAGCTGGGCTGGATCCGGGAGAATGGAAGGCGGAATTCGTGTCCGCGGAGCGGGAGGAGGAAGCCGGAAGTTCCAAAGGCACGTATCTGAGAAAAGCGTTTAAAACCGGAAAAAAGATTAAGGAAGCTTTTGTCTGCGCTACCGCCCTGGGGATTTACTATCTCTATCTGAACGGGAAAAAGGTGGGAGAGGATGAAATGGCTCCCGGCTGGACCTCCTACCGGAAACATCTCTGCTATCAGACTTACGACGTGACCGGACTGCTCCGGGAAGGCGGCAACGTTCTGGGCGCCATGCTTGGGGCCGGCTGGTATAAAGGCCTTATGGGCCTGGATCACAAGCGCAACAACTACGGGACGCAGACGGCGCTCCTGGCCCAGCTTCTGATCCGCTATGAGGACGGGAGTACCCAGACGGTGGTGACGGATGATTCCTGGGAAGGGAAAGACAGCCCTGTGGTTTTCGCGGAGATTTACGACGGAGAGATTTACGACGCCCGCCTGGAGTGCCCCGGATGGTGCGAACCGGGAGCCGGAAAGCAGGGCTGGCATAAGACGGAACGGATCCCTTGGGAGAAACGGACGCTGACAGCGCAGGGAGCGGGAAAGGTTTCCCAGATGGATGCGCTTCCGGCAAAACGCGTTTTCGTGACGCCCGGAGGCGATACCGTGGTGGATTTTGGGCAGAACCTCACCGGCTGGATTCAGGTGAGCGCGAAAGGCCGGCCGGGGGATGTGATTCATCTGGAATGCTTCGAGACGCTGGACGCGGCGGGAAATGTATACCGGGAAAATCTCAGGACGGCCAAAGAGTCGGTGAAGTACATATTTGGAGAACAGGAAGCAATTACGTACCATCCCTCCTTTACGTTTCTGGGATTCCGGTACGCGAAGATTACAGAATTTCCGGGAGAACCGAAGCCGGATCAGTTTACGGCCAAAACCCTGCATACCAAAATGGAGCCGACGGGAGAGGTTCATACGTCCAATCCCCTTTTGAACCAGCTTTGGCACAACATTGTCTGGGGCATGAAGGGAAATTTCCTGGACATTCCCACGGACTGCCCCCAGAGGGACGAACGGCTGGGATGGACCGGTGACGCTCAGATTTTCTGCCGGACTGCCTGCAGCATTATGAATACGGATACGTTCTTCCGCAAATGGCTGAAGGATGTAGCCGCAGACCAGACGCCGGAAGGAGGCGTGCCCCATGTGGTGCCGGATCTTCTGGCGGGAAGCGAAAACTGGACCCAGGGGACGCACTCGGCGGCGGCCTGGGGAGACGCGGCGGTGATCAATCCCTGGAATCTTTATCTGGCATACGGGGACAAAGAGGTTCTCAAAGAACAGTATGACAGCATGAAAGCCTGGATCGGATTCATGAAGAATCATGCCGTGGACTATATCTGGAACTACAAGCTTCAGTTCGGAGACTGGGTGGCGCTGGACGCGGAGGAGGGCAGCTATTACGGGGCGACGCCCAACGACCTTACCTGTACGGCGTACTTTGCCTATTCCACCGGGCTGTTCGTAAAAATCGCCAAAGTACTGGGAAGATACGAAGACGCCAGCGCGTATCAGGAACTGTATGAGAAGATTGTGGAGAAGTTCCGGAAGACCTTTTTTAACGAAGACGGTTCTATGACGGTTCAGACGCAGACGGCTCATATTGTGGCTTTGTACTTTAACCTTGTGCCGGAAGCTTTCCGGGAAACTACAGTGGAAGGGCTGCGAAACCTTCTTAGAAAGGAAAACGGACATCTCGTCACCGGATTTGTCGGCACGCCGTACTTCTGCCATGCGCTGAGTCAGAACGGCTGCGTAAGGGAGGCGTATGACCTTCTTCTGAAGGAGGACTTTCCCTCCTGGCTGTATCAGGTAAAAATGGGCGCCACTACGGTGTGGGAGCACTGGGACGGCCTGAAGCCGGATGGAACGATGTGGAGCGCGGATATGAATTCTTTTAACCATTACGCCTACGGCGCGGTGGGAGAATGGATGTTCCGCGTCATGGCCGGACTGGAGACCAGTGAAAAAGAGGGCGGCTATCAGCACACCGTGATCGCTCCGAGAATCGGGGGCGGACTTACGGAGGCGGGCGCCAGCTTCCGGTCGGTCTATGGCCGGGTAAGTTCTCACTGGGAGGTTCAGGGAGAGCGGATTACCCTTACCGTGGAGATCCCGGTCAATACCACTGCGGAGATCCGGCTGGCGGACGCCGGGGAAATTCTGGCGGACGGAGGCCTGTCCTTCGAGGCAACCCAGGAAGGCCCCAGAGCGTTGACCGGATCGGGAACCTATGTAATTTCTTTTCTTAGAAAACAGGAATAGGACAATGAGAAAAGGTCTGACGCAAGTCAGACCTTTTCAGGAAAGAGAAAAATTTGGGTTGAAAAATGTTTTGCCCTGTATGGAAAAATCCATACAAGAAAATGTTTGAGGGAGTACTTGGCAGCGTGTGGGGGCTGCCAAGTGTGAGTTATGAAATATATTAGCTCCTCGCTAATATGGTTACAGTATAAAGGGAAAATGTGTTTAAAATATGTCTAGTTTCTAAAAAAAGAGGGAAAATAATTAAGAAAGCATAGTAAAACCGCTCTTCTTCTTCCATTTATGAAAAAATAAGAAACCGGAGAAAAAGAATTCCCTTTTGGGGAATATTTGTATTATAATGAGAAAGAACGGGATGACGAAAGGGGTAAAGAATATGGCAGCTACCGATATTGGAATAGATCTTGGAACCGCCAGTATTTTAGTATATGTAAGAGGCAAAGGCGTTGTGCTCAAAGAGCCGTCTGTGGTTGCGTACGATAGGGACACCAATCGGATCAAGGCCATCGGAGAAGAGGCGAGGCTGATGCTGGGAAGGACACCGGGAAACATTGTTGCGGTGCGTCCCATGCGAAAGGGCGTGATCTCCGATTATACCGTGACGGAGCAGATGCTGAAGTATTTTATACAGAAAGCCATCGGCAAGATGTCTTTCCGGAAACCAAGGGTCAGCATCTGCGTGCCCAGCAGTGTGACCGAGGTGGAAAAGAAGGCCGTGGAGGACGCCACGTACCAGGCGGGAGCCAGAGAGGTTCATATTATAGAGGAACCGATCGCGGCGGCGATTGGAGCCGGGATCGATATTTCCCGGCCCTGCGGGAATATGATCGTGGACATCGGGGGAGGCACCTGCGATGTGGCGGTAATTTCCCTGGACGGAATTGTAGTCAGCTCCTCCATCAAAGTGGCGGGAGACGACTTTGACGACGCGATTGTAAAGTACGTCCGGAAAAAATACGGTCTGATGATCGGAGAGCAGACGGCAGAGGAGATTAAGATCACCATCGGGACCGCTTTTGAAAAGCCGGAGCCCAAGGTGATGGATGTCAAGGGACGGGATCTGGTGACCGGCCTGCCAAAAACCATCCGGGTGACTTCCGAGGATACCAGAGACGCCCTGAAGGAGGTTACGTCTCAGATCGTGGACGCGGTGCACAGCGTGCTGGAGCGAACGCCCCCGGAACTGGCGGCAGACGTGGTAGACCGGGGAATTGTCCTTACCGGAGGCGGAGCTTTGCTGAGCGGACTGGAGGAACTGATCGAAGCCAGGACCGGCATTAATACCATGACGGCGGAGGATCCCATGACGGTGGTGGCCGTGGGCACCGGGAAGTTTGTGGAGCTGACTGCCGCCAGCGGAAAGAACCTGGACAAGGAGTAAAGGCGGGACAAGGGCACCGAAAAAGACTGGAACAGAAAAGAGACGGAATTCATGTCAGAGAGAATCGAAGGGTACGTAGACCACATTATCTTCCGGAACAGTGAAAACGGCTATACGGTTATGGTACTGGCTGCCCACGAGGATGAGATTACCTGCGTGGGAAGCTTTTCCTACCTCAGCGAGGGGGAGAAGGTGGCTCTGGAAGGAGAATATACGGCCCACGCGACCTACGGAGAACAGTTTAAAGTAGAAAAGTATGAGATCCTGCCGCCGGAGGATGAAGAGTCCATGGAGCGGTACCTTGGCTCCGGCGCCATCAAAGGCGTGGGAGCCGCTTTGGCTGCGCGGATCGTCCGAAGATTCGGGAAGGAGACCTTCCGGATCATTGAGGAGGAGCCGGAACGGCTGTCGGAGATCAAAGGGATCAGCGACCGGAAAGCCAGGGAGATCGCCGCCCAGGTTTATGAGAAGAGGGATATGCGAAAAGCGATGATTTTTCTTCAGCAGTACGGGATTTCCTCTTCCCTGGGCGTTAAGATATATCAGCGGTACGGCGGGGACATTTACCATGTGATTCAGGAGAATCCGTACCAGCTGGCGGACGATATTTCCGGGGTGGGCTTCCGGATTGCGGATGAGATCGCCAAGCGGGCCGGGATACAGTTTGACTCCGAGTACAGAATCAAATGCGGGATTTTTTATGTCCTGCAGCAGTCCGCCGCGGAAGGACACATTTATCTTCCGCGGGAAGAACTTCTGGGACGTACCGTGGAGCTTCTGGGCGTGACCCTGGAGAGCCTGGATCAGTACCTTATGGATCTGGCGATGGAGAAGAAAATCGTAGTCAAGAGGGAAGAGGAACAGGAGCGGATTTACAGCGCTTCCTCCTACTACATGGAAATGAGCATCGCCCGGATGCTCTGCGATCTGAACATCCGGGAGACGGTGAATGAAAAAGCAGTTCTGGACAAGATCGGGAAGATTGAAGAGGCTACCGGGACAGTTCTGGATGAGATGCAGAGGAAAGCCGTGGTGGAGGCGGTGGGATGCGGCCTCCTGATCCTTACAGGAGGACCCGGCACCGGAAAGACCACGACCATCAATACGCTGATCGCTTATTTCGAGTCAGAGAACCTGGAGCTTTTGCTGGCGGCTCCTACGGGACGGGCGGCCAAGCGAATGACAGAAGCCACGGGATATGAGGCGAAGACCATTCACCGCCTGCTGGAGGTGTCCGGAGGACAGGAGGATCATCCGGGAGGATTTCAGAGAAACGCGCAGAACCCCCTGGAGGCGGATGTGATTATTGTGGATGAGATGTCCATGGTAGACCTTTATCTCATGCATGCCCTTCTGGACGCGGTTCCGGTGGGAACCCGGCTGATTATGGTAGGGGATGTGAACCAGCTGCCTTCGGTGGGACCAGGCAGCATCCTGAAGGATATGATTGAATCCCAACGCATCCAGGTGGTGCGCCTCACCAGAATCTTCCGTCAGGCGTCGGAGAGCGATATTGTGGTAAACGCCCATAAGATCCATGACGGAGAGAAAATCATTCTGGACAACAAAAGCCGCGATTTCTTTTTTCTGAAACGGTATGACGCCAATGTGATCATCAGCATAGTCATTCAGCTGGTGCGGGAGAAGCTGCCGCCTTATGTGGAAGCAAGGCCGGACGAGATTCAGGTTCTGACGCCCATGCGCAAGGGGCTCCTGGGTGTGGAACGGCTGAATCGGATCCTGCAGGAGTATCTGAACCCTCCCGCTTCCTCCAAGCAGGAGCACGAGCACGGAGAACACCGGTTCCGGGAAGGGGACAAGGTGATGCAGACGAAGAACAACTACCAGCTGGAGTGGGAAATCCGGGGAAAATATGGGATTCCCATTGAAAAAGGACAGGGGATTTTCAACGGGGACATGGGTGTGATCCGGGAGATCAATCCGCACACCGAACAGGTCACCGTGGAATTTGATGAACAGAGAATGGTGGACTACGGATTCTCCCAGCTGGAGGAACTGGAGCTGGCTTACGCGGTAACCATACATAAAGCCCAGGGAAGCGAATACCCCGCAGTGGTTATTCCCCTGCTTTCCGGTCCGAGGATGCTTATGAACCGCAACCTTTTGTATACCGCGGTGACCAGGGCAAGAAAATGCGTGACACTGGTAGGAGATGAAACTACCTTCGAAAAGATGATCGAAAATACCATGGAGCAGAAACGGTATACTACTTTGGCCCGGAGGATCTGCGAATTGTCCTGATCCGGGACTGTGGGAGAGAGTTCCGGCCCTCCGGCCGGAAAAGGAAATGAGAATTGCGGAAAGAAAACAAATGGCTGGGCAGAATTACCAAGACGGGACTAAATCTTCTGTATCCTGGAAGATGTCCGGTCTGTGACGGGGTTCTGCCTTTTTTCAGAGAAAAAGGGGCGAGAGAACCGCGGAAGA
This sequence comes from uncultured Lachnospiraceae bacterium, assembly GCA_944382085.1. Lineage (GTDB taxonomy): Bacteria > Bacillota > Clostridia > Lachnospirales > Lachnospiraceae > Choladousia. The sequence goes on from CALWMW010000054.1 coordinate 6,595, forward strand.
TCTGCCGGGAATGTGAGAGAAAGCTTCCTCTGATTTCAGGGCCGGTGTGTATGAAGTGCGGCAAGCCGGTGGAAAGCATCCATCAGGAGCTGTGCGAGGACTGCGGGACGTTTTTCCACGCATTTGACGCCGGCCGGGCGGCCTTTACTTACACAGGCGTTATGCGTCAGTCCGTATTCCGGATCAAGTACGGGGGGAGAAGAGAGTATCTGGAGTATTATGGGGAAAGGATGGCGGACCTGTTTGAAGCGAGAGTCCGGCGGTGGGAACCGGAAATCCTGATCCCGGTGCCCATGTACTGGAAGAAAAAGAACCGGCGCGGCTTTAATCAGTCCGAGGTTCTGGCCGGAACGCTTTCCAAACGGTGGGGGATTCCGGTGTGTACCGACGCGCTGGCCTGCTGCAGGGATACGGCGGCGCAGAAAAGCCTGGGACGAAAGGAACGGCGAAGCAATCTCAAGGGAGCGTTCCGGCTTTTACGCAGTCCGCTTCCCTGGAAAACGGTTCTCCTGATCGACGACGTATATACCACGGGCAGCACGCTGGACGAGGCGGCGGGGCTTCTCAGAGAAGGCGGAGCCGAGAACCTGTATTTTTTGACGCTGTGCACCGGAAAAGGGAAAAAGGCGGTTTGCACAGAGAAAAATGTGTGGTATACTTAAAACGAGTTGGACTGCGCCTTTTTCGGAAAGCGCGCAGATGCCGAAGGAAAGACAGAACGGCCCGGAGACGGGCCTGGGAGGGAGAAAAAAATGAGCCTGATTAAGGACTGGTTTTACTCCGGGCTTGAATGGTTTATAGAGCCGTCGGTATCAATCAGCGTGACAGACGTGCTGGAGATTTTTATCCTGGCTTTTCTGGTATATAATCTGCTTTTGTGGATCAAGACGACCCGCGCCTGGATTCTGCTCAAGGGAATTATGATCCTGCTGGTATGTGTGATCATTGTGTATCTGCTGCATATGGACACTCTGATTTTCATCGTAAACCGAGGACTGGATATTCTTGTAACGGCAGTGATCGTCATTTTCCAGCCGGAGCTTCGAAAAGCGCTGGAGCAGCTGGGGGAGAAGCAGATTGTGTCTTCCATTATTCCGCTGGACAGCGGAAAGAACATTACGGAACGGTTCAGCGACCGCACGGTGAATGAGATCGTGAAGGGCTGTGTGGAGATGGGGAAGGCGAAGACGGGCGCCCTGATCGTGATCGAGCAGAACGTCCGCCTGGACGAGTATGAGAGAACGGGGATTGTACTGGACTCCGTGGTCAGCTTTCTTCAGTTCCTGCCTGTATCGGATGTCTTCCAGTATCTGGTTCCTGTGGGACTGGGACTTGGAATCGGTATCGGCCTTATAGGAAGTATTTTCTCAGTGAGAA
>CALWMW010000055.1 GCA_944382085.1 uncultured Lachnospiraceae bacterium
GTAGATAGGTCAGAGGTGGAAGTGCAGCAATGCATGGAGCTGACTGATACTAATCGGTCGGAAGCTTAACTGAGCGGCAAGGAAGGCCGCGAGGCTGGGTAAGAAAAGGGAAAAAGCCAAGGAAGCGAAAGATAGAAGCGGAAAGGGCTTGCAAAAATCGGAAGGATATAGTATTCTGTATGTGGTTTTGAAGGTACGTATGATATGGCCCAGTGGCTCAGTTGGTTAGAGCGCCGCCCTGTCACGGCGGAGGTCGTGAGTTCGAGTCTCATCTGGGTCGTTAACATGAAAGCGAATAACCTTCATGTTTGTTGGAAAGGGGTCTTAGCTCAGCTGGGAGAGCATCTGCCTTACAAGCAGAGGGTCATAGGTTCGAGCCCTATAGGCCCCATTTCAAAAGATAAGACCGGTAGATTGGCAAGGTTACAGGCCGATGTGGCTCAATTGGCAGAGCAGCTGATTTGTAATCAGCAGGTTATCGGTTCGAGTCCGATCATCGGCTTTTCTAAAATTTATGGATGGATTCCCGAGCGGCCAAAGGGGGCAGACTGTAAATCTGTTGTCGACGACTTCGAAGGTTCGAATCCTTCTCCATCCACTGATCCTTAGGGATCTCCATTCAATTTCATATCGCGGGGTGGAGCAGTCTGGAAGCTCGTCGGGCTCATAACCCGAAGGTCGTAGGTTCAAATCCTACTCCCGCAACTTCATAAAACCTTTTGGTTTTATTGAAAATGCCCAGATAGCTCAGTTGGTAGAGCAGAGGACTGAAAATCCTCGTGTCGCTGGTTCGATTCCGGCTCTGGGCATGCTGTTTATGTAAAAAAATAGACAGATGGGATATTAGCTCAGTCGGTAGAGCACTTGACTTTTAATCAAGTTGTCCGGGGTTCGAATCCCCGATGTCTCATGCGAAAGCACTGGTTTTTGAACCGGTGCTTTTCCTGTTTTCAGCGGATGATGTTTTATAAAGAAATAAAAAGAAGATGGAAACAATCAAGATAAGTCTGCCGGAAAGCGGCAGAGAGATTCCGGTGCGGATTGACCGGAAAAGGATGAAAAACTGCAGACTGAAGGTACACGGAGACGGAATCGTTTCCTGCTCTGTTCCAGGAAGAACGTCCATGTCTTGGATTTTAACCTTTCTGAAAGAGAAGGCGGGCTGGGTGGAGAAAAAATTAAAAGAGGCAGAGCAGAGAAAAGAAAGGTTTGCCGACCGTCCGGTGTGTCCGCAGGAACTTACGGACGGCGCCAGCGTAGCGTTTCTGGGAGAAAGCCTGACGCTCAGAATAGAAAAAGGCAATAAAAACAGAGCTTTCCAGGAAGGAAACGTTCTTTTTCTTTTCTGCAGGGAGCCGGAAAATCCGGATCAGGTCAGGAAAATTTTTGATCTGTGGTGGAGGAAACGAGGGCTGGAATTTCTTTATCATAGGACGGATCAATGGTATTTTTCCGTCAAAAAATACGGGATTCCATATCCCAGGCTTTTTCTCAGGAAGATGAAATCCCTGTGGGGCAGCTGCAGCGTAACCCGAAACAAGATTACCTTTAACTTCTATTTATTATCTCAGGAGGCAGACTGCATTGATTATGTGGTACTCCACGAACTGATTCATTTTCGCTATCCCAATCACAGCCGGGAATTTTACGCTTATCTGGAAAGCCTTATGCCTGACTGGAGAGAGCGAAAAAACCGACTGAATCAGTCGTCCTGAAACATGGAAGTGGAGAGATAGCGGTCTCCGTTGTCCGGCAGGATTACAACAATGGTTTTTCCGGAATTCTCCGGATTTTTTGCCAGAACCAGGGCGGCGTATACGGCGGCTCCGGCAGAAATGCCGGTAAGAAGTCCTTCCGTACGGGCAATCTCCCTTCCTGTATCGAAAGCATCTTTGCTGGTTACCGGAATGATCTCGTCAATCAGTTCTTTCTCTAAGATCTCTGGAATAAATCCCGCGCCGATCCCCTGAAGCTTATGGGGGCCGGGCGCTTTGCCGGAAAGTACGGCAGAGTCAGAGGGCTCTACGGCAACGATCCGGATCCTTGGATTTTTTTCTTTCAGATAACGCCCGATCCCTGTAATGGTACCTCCGGTTCCCACGCCGGCTACGAAGAAGTCCACACAGCCGTCGGTATCCTTCCAGATTTCCGGTCCGGTCGTGTTATAATGAATACTTGGATTTGAGGGGTTTACAAACTGCCCCGGAATCCAGGAGCCGGGGATTTCCTTTGCCAGTTCTTCGGCTTTTTTTATTGCGCCGTTCATACCCAGCGCGCCGTCTGTGAGAATGATTTCAGCGCCGTAGGCTTTTATCATGCTCTGGCGCTCCGGACTCATGGTGTCCGGCATAACGATGATCAGCCGGTATCCTCTGGAAGCGGCGGCGCAGGCCAGGCCGATGCCGGTGTTTCCGCTGGTGGGCTCAATCAGCACGCCGCCTTTTTTCAGGATTCCGTTCTTTTCCGCGTCCAGAATCATGGAAAGCGCCGCCCGGTCTTTGATGCTTCCGGCAGGATTCATCCCTTCCACCTTTGCCAGAATTTTCGCGTAAGTTTTATGAGCCGCTTCCAGCGCGGAAAGCTCCAGCAGAGGAGTATTGCCGATTAATTCCGTTACAGATTTATAGTAGGACATCCCATCACCTCATTTCTTTTTTCCCGTTTAGTATACCCTAAAATCAAAAGAAGGAAAAGATTCTTCTGATCAACAAAAGAATTTTGACCGGATCTCTTCTACCGGCATTTCCATTCCGGTCCAGAAATGGAAAGCAGCTTCCCCCTGATACAGAAGCATATACATGCCGTTCCCCACGCGGCAGCCGCGTTGTTCCGCTTCTT
>CALWMW010000056.1 GCA_944382085.1 uncultured Lachnospiraceae bacterium
CTGAGAGCGGCCACTGCGGTTCCAAGATACGGATTCTTTGCCTTATGGAACGCTCCCGCGTCGGAAAGCTCCGTAAGCGAAGGATCCATGGGCATTTTGCCTCCTACGGCAAGCCCAAGCTCCGCAGCCGCCTCGTCTACGCGGCTCTTTCCGAACACTTCAATCTTCTTTCCGCAGTCCGGGCAGACAAGATAGCTGTAGTTCTCCACGACTCCCAGCACCGGGATGTTCATGGTCTTTGCCATATTGTACGCTTTCTTTACGATCATTTTTACCAGCTCCTGGGGAGAGGTAACGATCAGGATTCCGTTTACCGGAAGAGACTGAAAGACCGTAAGCGGAACGTCCCCGGTTCCGGGAGGCATATCCACCAGAAGATAATCCAGTTCTCCCCAGATCACGTCGGACCAGAACTGTTTTACCATATTGGCCAGGATCGGACCTCTCCAGATCACCGGCTCCTCTGGATCCGGCATCAGAAGATTAATGGAAATCACCTTAATCTCGTTCTCGGTAAGCATGGGATAGATCCCTTCCTCTCCGGCCATGGCCGGCCCCTGCAGGCCGTACATCCTTGGAATGGAGGGGCCGGTGATATCCGCGTCCAGGATTCCCACCCGATATCCGTCCTGCGCCAGAAGGTTCGCCAGGGAAGCCGTCACCATAGACTTGCCGACTCCGCCCTTTCCGCTGACTACGCCGATTACGTTTTTAATGTCTGAATACTGGTTCTGCTCCACGGCAAAGCCGTTCTGCTTCTTCGCGCTGGGGCATCCCTCGCAGCTCTCTTTGCTGCAGCTCGTGCTGCTGCAGGCCTTTTCTGCCATTGCAGGCACCTCCTTACCTTATTTCACCACAAGATTTACGATCTTATTGGGTACGTAGATTTCTTTTACCAGGTTCTTTCCTTCCAGGAACGCCTGGATCTTGGGATCCTGGGAAACGAGCTTCATCGCCTCTTCCTTCTGGCAGTCCGCCGGCAGTTCTACAACGCCTCTGAGCTTTCCGTTTACCTGAACGCCCACTTTCACCGTAGCGTCCACCGTCTTGCTCTCCTCATAGACCGGCCAGGAACTCATGGAAAGGAAGCCCTCTCCGCCGATCTTCTCCCAGATCTCTTCACAAAGATGCGGAGCGATGGGGCAGAGAAGCTTAATGTAGGTGGTCAGCTCCTCCCTGGTCAGGGAGCCGTGAGCCGAGATCCCGTTCAAAAGCTCCATCAGCGCGGCGATCGCCGTGTTAAACTTCATCTCTTCCAGATCGGAAGATACCTTCTTGATGGTCTTGTGGAACAGCGTCTCCAGTTCCGGAGTCACTTCTCCTTCCCTTACGAGTTCCACCAGTCCGGCCACACGCTCCAGGAAGCGCTTGCAGCCTTTTACGGAGTTTTCGCTCCAGGGGGTCGCCGCGCCGTAATCTCCCATAAAGAGCACGTAGGTCCTGAGCACGTCCGCTCCGTACTCCTCCACTACGTCCAGTGGATCCACTACATTTCCCTTGGATTTGCTCATCTTATCGCCGTCCGGTCCGAGAATCAGGCCCTGGGCCGTTCTCTTCGCATAAGGCTCCGGCGTATTCACCACTCCGATGTCATACAGGAAATGATGCCAGAAACGGGAATAAATCATATGGCGGGTTACGTGCTCCATGCCGCCGTTGTACCAGTCCACAGGCATCCAGTACTTCAGTTTCTTTGGATCCGCCAGTTCTTTGTCGTTGTGGGGATCGATATAGCGGAGGAAATACCAGGAGGAACCGGCCCACTGAGGCATGGTATCCGTCTCCCGCTTCGCCGCTCCCCCACACCTGGGGCAGGTACAGTTTACAAAGGAATCAATCTTCGCCAGGGGAGATTCGCCGTCGGATCCCGGCTCAAAGTTCTCTACCGGCGGAAGACGCAGCGGCAGCTCCTCGTAAGGAACCGGCACGACGCCGCAGTTCGGGCAGTGAATGATGGGGATGGGTTCGCCCCAGTATCTCTGGCGGTTGAAGGCCCAATCCTTCATCTTATACTGTACTCCGGCTTCTCCTACGCCGAGCTTTTCCAGCTCCTGAATCACTCTGGCGATGGAATCCTTTTTGTTGGTATAGCCGTTGAGAAAATCGGAATTGATCATCTCGCCGTCTCCCGCGTAGGCTGCTTCTTCGATCTTACCTCCCTGGATCACCGGAATAATATCCAGGCCGAATTTTTTCGCGAACTCGTAGTCTCTCTGGTCGTGAGCCGGAACGGCCATGATGGCTCCCGTCCCGTAACCCATCATAACGTAATCCGCGATAAAGATGGGGATCTTCTTTCCGTTCAGGGGATTTACCGCTTCAAGTCCCTGAATCTTCACGCCGGTCTTGTCTTTTACCAGCTGGGTACGCTCAAACTCCGTCTTCTTGGCGCATTCCTCCCGGTAAGCCCGGATCTCCTCCATATTGGCGATCTCCGCCTCATAGCGGTCGATCAGGGGATGTTCCGGCGCGATTACCATAAAGGTAACGCCGAACAGCGTATCCGGACGGGTCGTATAGATGCGGAGCGTTTCCTCCCTGCCGTCTACCTGGAAGTTTACAAAAGCGCCCTGGGATTTTCCGATCCAGTTTACCTGCTGCTGCTTGATGTTGGGAAGATAATCTACGTCCTCCAGTCCTTGCAGCAGCTTCTCCGCGTATTCGGTGATCCGCAGATACCAGACCGTCTTGGATTTCTGCACAATGTCGCTGTGGCAGATGTCGCATTTTCCTCCCTGGCTGTCCTCATTGGAGAGAACCACCTTGCAGGAAGGACAGTAATTCACCAGAGCCGTATCCCGGAATACCAGGCCATGCTCAAACATCTTGAGGAAAATCCACTGGGTCCACTTGTAATAATCTTCTTCCGTGGTATCAATCACTCTGTCCCAGTCGAAGGAAAAGCCCACCCGTCTGAGCTGATTGGAAAACTTTACAATGTTGTCGTCCGTGATCTTTCTGGGATGAACTCCGGTTTTAATGGCGTAGTTCTCTGTCGGAAGTCCAAAAGCGTCAAACCCGATGGGGAACAGGACGTTGTAACCTTCCATTCTTCTCTTTCTGGAGATCACCTCCAGGCTGGAATACGCCTTAATGTGTCCCACATGCATCCCGGCGCCGCTTGGATAGGGGAACTCTACCAGGCCGTAAAATTTCGGGCGGCTGGCGTCGTTGTCCGCCGCTTTGAAAATTCCGGCTTCCTCCCACCGCTTCTGCCACTTGGGCTCTATCCTCTTGAACTCATGTCTCATAAAACTGCCTCCATTCTCAACCTTTCTTCTATGCCGTACGCAAAAATTCTTTCTTTTCTATATTACCGCACTTTTACTATAATACGAAAGAATTCTCTGTTTGTCCAGATTTTGATGCAGAAAAATCGGATTCTCACCAGGTCCCCTCGTCCAGAAGGCGTCTGAGATACCGTCCCGTCACCCTGGAAAAGTTGGCGATCTCCCGGATATAGGCGAAATCTTTGCCGAAAATTTTCTTTTCCGCCGCCAGATCCTTCTCTTTTCCCGCGAAGGCCCCCAGCACGTACACCCCTTCTCCCCTGAGCTTCCTCACCTCGTGGGCGGTGTCCCGGATGGCGTACTCTCCCTGGTAGGGTTTTGGATTCCGGCTTCCGGGACGGTTCACAATCACATCGTTCGGCCTTCCGTCGCTGAGCACGATGAGAATTTTATTCTCCTCCGGCCTTCCCAAAAGGCCGTCTCCCGCCGCCCGGATGGCAAGTCCGTCCCGGTTGTTGGCGGAGGTAACAAAATCCAGCACCCGCTGGTTCTCGCTTCTGGGATCGTCGTACTCCCGGAAGCGCTGCATCACCGTATAATCCCAGAAGGTGCAAAACCCCAGGATCCGGTGGGGGATCCGGTTGTTGCTGAGGGCTTCGCTGATGATGTAAGCCTGAAGCGCCACCTGTCCCTGCCGGTCCCGCTGGGAACCGCTGGCGTCCATAAGGATGTCCACCACAAATTCCGACTGATCTCTCTTGCTGGTCCGCACAAAAAGCTTTCCAGGATCCGGAAGCCTTCCCACCTTCCAGAGCCTGGATGGGACAATCACCCCGTAATCCGAAGAAAACCATTCCTGTTCCTGTCTGCGGACCAGGGAACGCCTGAGTTCCCCGGTGAGCAGCTCCACATTTCGTTTCATCAGATAAAAGCTGTTGCGAAACAGAAGGCGGTTTTTCTCCGCATGCCGTTTGGCGTTCACATACTGGGCGTTGGCGGTCACCGGATTTCTCAGAATGCCTTCTGTAAAATAAAGGCTGCAGTCCGCATGGGCGCCCCGGCAGAGACGGTAATTCTGCCGCTTCTCCTCTCTGGGGGAGAGATAGGAGCGGCCGTAATTCAGTTCGATATAGGAGTACATTTTCTCCAGCGCTTCCTGGTCAAGAAGCACCACTCTTTGCCCGCCGCTCCCGGTCTTCTCCTCTTCTTCCCGCTCTTCCACCGCGGAAGTCATAAGGCGCTGGGTAATCAGCCTGAGATATTCCTCCAGGCTGTACTCCACCGCCGTCTCTTCCAGAAAATCCTTCCAGTTAAATTCCTTCAGGTCCTCTGTGTCCGCCGCCAGCACATGCTCCAGATCTCCGTGCTTTCTCTCAAATCCAAGATCGATCATGGTATTGTACATCCGGTCTACCGTCCGGATGAGTTCCATCACGTCCTCTGCGTCCTCCAGGGAACGGATCCAGGAAAGGGGCGTCTCCAGCCGCTTTTCCCTGATTTTTCTTCCGTCCAGGTATTCCTGCATCATGGCGGCTCTCAATCGGCCCGGCAGGGAACCGCAGAGCTTCTCATAGGAAACCTCCAGAAGGTCTTCAAACGCTCTTTTCCTGAGCGCCGGGACGCCGGGACGCTCTTTCGATACCTTTTTCCAGACCGCGGCGTCCACGCAGATCTGCGCGAGATCCGTGAGGGGCTTTTCCTCCGCCCCGTAATAGATCTTCTTTACCAGATACATCGCCATCTGGTTCTGATCAAAATACCGGGCGAAGCCTCCCTGCTTTACCGCGTCGTAAAGCGAAATCGCTTTGGAACGGAAGAAAGACTCCACATCCAGCCTGGTATCCAGTTTATAATCTCCGCTTACGGTCCACATCAGATTGCGGACCCGGTTCTCCGCTTCTACTGCGGTTACAATATCGGTTTCCAGTCTGATCCACCTCTCAATCAAAAAGGTCTCCGGCCGTCCAGGTCTCCGGAATCCGTGTCATCACAATGTCTTCTACCATTTCCCGTTCGAAAAGGTCGAAGCTTTTGTTTACGATCCCCATACGCACCGCCTGCAGGGGAGAAAGCCCCGCCCGGACGGTTTTCAGCGCTCCGATCAGACCCCGCAGGTCCAGAGGCTTTGTGGAGATCTCGTTGTTCGCCGCCTTCGTCTGAAGGTCCATGAAAAGCCCTGTTATCTGGCGCAGTCCTTCCTCTTTCATACCGCCGAACAGATCTTTGAGAATCCGCTCCAGATTCTCCTGATTGACCGAAGGCATCTCAATCACCAAAAACCGGGAAATCAGCGCCTCGTTCAGTTCTCTGGTCCCTGCGTATCCGTAATTCATGGTTCCGATAAAGCGCGTGGCGTCGTGAAGGCGGATCCGGTCATAGCCGGGAACGTCAATCACCCTCCTGTAATCCAGGGTGGCGTGAAGCACCGATACCGCGTCGTTTTTCGCCATGTTGATCTCGTCGAAGATCCCGAAGCCTCCGTTTTCCCCGCACAGATAGACCGGGCCTTTGCGGAGCTGCACCTCCTGGTTTCGGAAGGTGTCCGTCCCGATGAGGCTGCTGCTGTCCGTATTGACGTGGAACGAAATGTTATACGCGGGCCTTCCGAAGACGTAGGCCAGATTTTCCGCCAGAATGTTTTTCCCCGTCGCCTTGGAACCGGTCAGCAGAAGATGCTCTCCTTCCAGAAGGGCCGCGGCGGCCATCTCGAAAATCTCTCTTCCGTAATAAGGGATCTCCGGAGCCGAAATCCGGTCCGCCAGCGTAGGGCTGACGGGATAACGCTCCCGGAAACGTCTGATTTCTTCCAGAATATATGGGGTCACTCCCTGTTCTTTCAGGGATTTCACTATCTCTCGCATGCTTTTCTCCTCAGATTTCGGTAAAGGAATACCGCTCTTTGATTCCGGAAGCCAGGATATCATAAATAATGGTTCCGTCCTCCTTCACGGTTTTTTCAAAGGTAAGGTCTTTCCCTTTAAATTTGTTTCTCAGAAACTCGTCCAGGTCCTCCGTCTCGATCTCTTCAAAAAACACGTCCCGCA
>CALWMW010000057.1 GCA_944382085.1 uncultured Lachnospiraceae bacterium
ATATAATGTAACACAGCCTAAAAATGGCCTGTTTAAAGCAAGAGAAAATGGAAACAAAGGATGGTAGATATGAGTTTATTACAGGAATGGAGAGATACGGCGTACTCTCAGCAGACAGACAAAAAACAGCTTCAGCAGTTCTGGGCCGATTATTTTTTGACTGAGAAGGGGATCTACGAGCAGCTTCTGGAGAATCCGGACGAGGAAGTTTCCGGTACGGTAAAGGAGCTGGCGGAGAAATATCAGATTCCGCTGATGAAGATGGTGGGATTCCTGGATGGGATCAACGAGAGCCTGAAGCAGGAAAACCCCATTGAAGAGATGACGGAGGACACGGTAGTCAGCCTTGCCTTCGATAAGGAAAAGCTCTACAAGAATATGGTGGACGCCAAGGCGGATTGGCTGTACAACCTTCCGGCCTGGGAGAAGATCTTTGACGAGGAGACCCGCAAAGAGCTTTACCGGGAGGCGAAGAAGATGAATACCATCGTAAAGGGCAAGAAGATCGGCCGGAACGATCCATGTCCCTGCGGCAGCGGCAAGAAATATAAAAAATGCTGCGGACGGTAAGAATGGAAGTTTTAGAGAAGATTTTTTATACAGCAGGCATTCTTTGCCTGCTGTATTACGTAATAATTGTATTCTACGCGGGAATCACGGCAGATTTTGCCTGGATCTGGCCGGGGGCCGCCGTTTTTCTGGCTGGCGCGGGAGGCGTTCTTCATATCCGGAACCGGCTGCCGGGGGCTGTGGTTTCTTTTCTTCTTATAATAATGGCGGTCCTTCTTCTGAGCTTTGGGGCGGTCCTCTTTCAGATTGGAAAAGAGATGGTAAGAAAGCCGCCGGCGGATCTGGACTGGGTGATCGTACTGGGCGCCCAGGTGAAAGGCCGCACGCCTTCCAGAGCTTTGAAGAAACGTCTGGACGCTGCGGCGAAGTATGCCGCAGAGAATCCCGGAACCCGGCTGATCCTGTCCGGAGGTCAGGGCAGCGGCGAGGAAATCACGGAGGCCCAGGCCATGTACGAGTATTTGCAGAAGAACGGGATTGCTCCAGAGAGAATGCTAAAGGAGGAGCGGTCCACTACTACGAAAGAAAATCTGGAATATTCCAGGTCTTTTGTGGAGCCCGATGCGAAGGTAGGAATCCTCTCCAACAATTTTCACATTTATCGGGCGCTTGCTCTGGCAAAACGCTGCGGTTACGAGGCGGTTTACGGGATCCCGGCGCCCTCCGATCCCCTGATGCAGCCGCATTACCTGGTTCGGGAGGTCTTCGCCCTGGGGAAGGAAAAACTGGTGAAAAATATATAAGATTTTTTTGATAAATTCTTGACGAACCCATTTTTTTTTGCTATAATCCATTTTGTCAAGAAGAAAAGGTTTTGGCTGCTGACGGAGAGAAGTGGAGCACCACTGTGTAGCCAAAATGATAGGATTGAAGTCGACCGTCTGGACAGCATTTGGTAAGCGCAAGTGTTGTCCTTTTTTTATAAGCGGGAGGCTTCCGCTCCTTCTTTTCCCAGGACGGTTTGCTGTTTTCCTGAAACAGTGCCAATACAATATTTTATCTATGTAAAAGTAGAGAAGATACAGTGCGTTAAGTGTCACACGATGGGAAGGTCTTTATGTGAACGAAGGAGTCAGGCTCCGCGTTACGGTATCGCTTCCGCTACTGCGTTAAGTGAATCCAGGCTGGTTTCTTTGCGCAGTTTTTTTGTTGCAAAAATCGCGAAAAAATACGGAAGAAACTAAATTTTGGCCGGATTCGGAAAGAGGAAAGGAGATTCTAACCATGGGATTCAAATCAGACATTGAGATTGCACAGGAAACCGTTATGCAGCCGATCACCGAGATCGCGGCGAAGGCCGGGATCGACCCGAAATATCTGGAGCAGTACGGAAATTACAAAGCAAAGATTGATTACAACCTGCTGAAAGAGACGGACAAGCCGGATGGAAAACTGGTGCTGGTAACCGCCATCAACCCCACGCCTGCAGGAGAAGGTAAGACCACCACGACCGTAGGTCTGGCAGACGGCCTCCAGAAACTGGGCAAGAAGGTTATGGTAGCCCTCCGCGAGCCGTCCCTGGGACCGGTATTCGGCGTAAAGGGCGGAGCAGCCGGCGGCGGATACGCCCAGGTGGTACCCATGGAAGACATTAACCTGCACTTCACCGGCGACTTCCACGCCATCGGCGCGGCCAACAACCTGCTGGCAGCCATGGTGGACAACCACATCTACCAGGGCAACGAGCTGAACATCGACCCCCGGAAGATCACCTGGAGAAGATGCGTGGATATGAACGACCGTCAGCTCCGCTTCGTTGTGGACGGCCTGGGCGGAAAAGCCAACGGAATGCCCAGAGAGGACGGCTATGACATCACGGTAGCCTCCGAGATCATGGCGGTGCTGTGCCTGGCCAGCGACATCACGGACCTGAAGGCCCGTCTGGCAAGAATTATCGTAGGATACACCTACGGCAAAGCGTCCGAGCAGAAGCCGGTAACGGCAGGGGACCTGCACGCGCAGGGAGCGATGTGCGCGCTGCTGAAGGACGCCCTGAAGCCGAACCTGGTACAGACCCTGGAGCATGTGCCGGCGATCGTACACGGCGGGCCCTTCGCCAACATCGCACACGACTGCAACTCCGTGATCGCCACGAAGATGGCCTTAAAGCTTGGCGACTACGCCATCACGGAAGCCGGCTTCGGAGCGGACCTGGGAGCGGAGAAGTTCCTGGATATCAAGTGCCGTATGGCAGGGCTGAAGCCCAACGCGGTGGTAATCGTAGCGACGGTGCGCGCGCTGAAGTACAACGGCGGAGTACCCAAGGCAGAGCTGAACCAGGAGAACCTGGAGGCGCTGGAGAAGGGACTGCCGAACCTGCTGAAGCACGTAAGCAACATCAAGAACGTATACAAGCTTCCCTGCGTGGTAGCGATCAACGAATTCCCCACGGATACCCAGGCAGAGGTAGAACTGGTGGAGAAGAAGTGTAAAGAGCTTGGAGTAAACGTAGCGCTGTCCCAGGTATGGGCCAAGGGAGGAGAAGGCGGCATCAAGCTGGCGGAGGAAGTGATCCGTCTGGTAGAGGAGCCGAACGACTTCACCTACAGCTATGAGCTGGAAGGAAGCATTGAGGATAAGCTGAACCAGATCGTACAGAAGATCTACGGAGGCAAGAGAGTGGTGCTGACGGCGAACGCCCAGAAGCAGGCGAAGGAGCTGGAGGCGCTGGGATACGGGAACTGCCCGATCTGCGTGGCGAAGACCCAGTACTCCCTGACGGACGACCAGACGAAACTGGGAGCGCCCACCGACTTCGAGGTAACGGTGCGGAACCTGAAGATCTCCGCGGGAGCCGGCTT
>CALWMW010000058.1 GCA_944382085.1 uncultured Lachnospiraceae bacterium
CTGAAGCTCTCCGAGCCCCTTCTGAAGACGGCGTATGGAAAGTATCTGGTGGAAGTGGCGGAAGGCCTGGGACAGTGAATTGAAAAAAGCAGAGGATATGAGAGATGGGAAAGATTAAAGTAGAGTCCTGCCCCATCGAGGGGCTGAAGATCATCACCCCCACGGTGTTCGGGGATGAGCGGGGCTATTTTATGGAGACGTATAATTATCAGGATTTCAAAGAAGCGGGGCTGGACTATGTGTTCGTCCAGGACAATCAGTCCGCTTCCAAGCGGGGGGTTCTAAGGGGCCTGCATTTCCAGACGAAGCATCCCCAGGACAAGCTGGTGCGGGTGATCTCCGGAGAGGTCTTTGACGTGGCGGTGGATCTGCGGGAGGGTTCCCCCACCTACGGGCAGTGGTTCGGTACGGTGCTCTCCGCGGAGAACAAAAAGCAGTTCTTCATTCCCAAGCATTTTGCCCACGGATTCCTGGTATTGTCGGAGTTCGCGGAGTTTACCTACAAGTGCACGGATTTCTATTACGCGGACGAGCAGGGCGGGATCGCCTGGAACGATCCCCAGATCGGGGTGGAATGGCCCATTCCGGAGGGGATGGAGCTGATTCTGTCTGACGCGGATAAGAACCGGAAGACCCTGGCCCAGCAGAAAGACGGCTGACGCCATATGGAAGGGAAGAAAATGACGCTGCCGGCGCAGATTCTCAGGAACCGCCGCATGATCTGGAAGCTGGCGAAAAACGATTTCAAGACCAGGTTCGCCGGATCTTATCTGGGGGCGGTCTGGGCCTTCGTCCAGCCGGTGGTGACGGTGCTGGTGTACTGGTTTGTCTTTGAGGTGGGATTCCGGGGAGGCCAGGAGGGGCTTCCCGTGCCTTTCGTCCTCTATCTGGTGGCCGGGATCGTGCCCTGGTTCTTTTTCCAGGAGGCGCTGACCGGAGGGACCAACGCGCTCATCGGATACAGCTATCTGGTGAAGAAGGTGGTCTTCCAGATTGAAGTGCTGCCGGTGGTGAAGCTGGTGTCCGCTTTTTTTGTCCACGTGTTTTTTGTCGCCTTTACCATGCTGCTGTTCGGCATCTACGGCTGGTTTCCGGATCTGTATGACCTTCAGGTGCTGTACTACTCCGCGGGGCTGGCTCTGCTGGTGCTGGGGATGAGCTACGCCACCTGCGCAGTGGTGGTGTTTTTCCGGGATCTGGCCCAGATCATCAACATCGCCCTCCAGGTGGGGATCTGGTTTACCCCGATTATGTGGATCGCGGAGAACGTGCTGGTGGATCATCCCCTGCTGTGGAAGGCGCTCAAGCTGAATCCGGTATACTATGTGGTGACCGGCTACCGGGACGCGCTGATCTACAAGAACTGGTTCTGGGAGCGGCCCCTTTGGACGCTGTACTTCTGGTGCTTTACGGCGGCGGCGTTCCTGTTTGGAAGCTGGGTGTTCCGCAGGCTGAAGATCCACTTCGCGGACGTGCTGTAAGAGGATGAGACAAGGCGCAGACAGAGAGCAGGAGAGCAGACAGTGAAAGAGAACGCGGCGATCAGGGTGGAACACCTGACGAAAAGATATAAATTATACGACCGGCCTTCGGACCGGCTGAAAGAGAGCCTGGGGCTTACCCGAAAGAAATGCTACCGGGGGCACTACGCTCTCCGGGGTGTGAATTTCACGGTGCGCAAGGGCGAGGCCATCGGCATCATCGGCACCAACGGGGCCGGAAAGTCTACGATTCTCAAAGTGATCACCGGCGTGCTGACGCCCACGGAGGGGACGGTGACGGTGGACGGCCGGATTTCCGCCCTTCTGGAGCTGGGAGCCGGCTTCAACATGGAGTATACGGGAATCGAAAACATTTATCTGAACGGGACGATGATCGGCTTCTCGGAGGAGGAGATTGACGCCAAACTCCAGGATATCCTGGACTTCGCGGACATCGGGGACTTCGTGTATCAGCCGGTGAAGATGTATTCCAGCGGTATGTTTGTACGGCTGGCTTTTGCCGTGGCCATTAACATCGATCCGGAGATCCTTATCGTGGATGAGGCGCTGTCTGTGGGAGACGTTTTCTTCCAGGCCAAATGCTACCGGAAGTTTGAGGAATTCAAAAAAGAAGGGAAGACCATTCTCTTCGTCAGCCACGATCTGGGAAGCATCAGCAAGTACTGCGACCGGGTGGTGCTTCTGGATCACGGAAGAAAACTGGATGAGGGCAGCCCCAAGGCGATGGTGGATCTCTACAAGCGGGTGCTGGTGCATCAGGGCCCGGACGCGGA
Source organism: uncultured Lachnospiraceae bacterium (assembly GCA_944382085.1). Taxonomy (GTDB): domain Bacteria; phylum Bacillota; class Clostridia; order Lachnospirales; family Lachnospiraceae; genus Choladousia. Next base: position 2,276 of record CALWMW010000058.1, read on the forward strand.
GGGCGAAGGAAAGGAAGCCGAGGCGAACATCCGGGCGGCGGAGCTTTCCGCGCCGGAAAAGGAAGGAAAAGCCAGATGGCTGTCTCCCCATGAGATGAATCCCGGCGTGCTGGAGTATGGCGACAAGCGGGGGGAGATGGTGGGCTTTCAGGTGCTGGACGACCAGGGCCTTCCCACCACTACCATTGAGAAGGGAACGGAGTTCACCATGAAGGTGCGGGTTCAGTTCCATCAGGAGATCAGCGACCCCATCTTTGCCTTTACCATCAAAGATATGCGGGGAACGGAGATCACGGGCACCAACACCATGTTTGAGCGGATTGCCGTCCCCCCCAGGAAGCCGGGAGAGACGGATGTGGTGACCTTTACCCAGCGGGCGGATCTGCAGGGCGGGGAGTATCTGATTTCCTTTGGCCTTACGGGATACCGGGACGGGGAGTTTACCGTATACCACCGGCTGTACGACGTGTGCAGCCTGAACATTCTTTCTACGAAAAACACCGTGGGATTCTACGATATGAATTCCCGGATTGCCATAGAAGCGGAGACAGGCGGGAGTGAGAGCCATGAACAGTGAGAAAATCGGAAAGGTAGTCCTGGACTACACGTATTATCCGGGAGAGGACCAGTACAGCGACGGAGCGGTGGAGGATGAGATGCTGGAGATCGCCAGGAACTGCTCTCCGGGAGAGTACGGCGGGGAGATCAGCCGCCGGGGCAGTTGGCCGGTGCTGTATCATTTTTCACATGTGCGGGAAAATATTGTTAACTGGATTCCCATGACCGGAGAGGAGAAGGTGCTGGAGATCGGTTCCGGGCTGGGAGCCATCACCGGGGCCCTTGCCAGGAAGGGAAAAGACGTGACTTGTATCGATCTCTCCCGGAAGAGAAGCCTGGCCAACGCCTGGCGTCACCGGGAGGCGGAGAACATCCGGATCCTGGTGGGGAATTTTCAGGACATCGAAGCGGCCATGGAGGAGCGGTACGATCTGATTACCCTCATCGGCGTCTTTGAGTACGCCCAGTTTTCCATTCAGGGGGAGAATCCTTACGTAGAGTATCTCTCCAAAATCCGCAGCCATCTGGCTCCTGGGGGCAGGATCGCCATCGCCATTGAAAACCGCCTGGGACTCAAATACTGGGCCGGGGCGACGGAGGATCACACGGGGCTTTACTTTGAAGGGCTGGAGGGGTATCCCGCCACCAATTACGCCCGTACCTTTTCCCGCCCGGAGCTGGAGAAGATTCTGCGGCAGGCGGGATGCGGGGAGTACGCCTTTTATTATCCTTATCCGGATTACAAATTTCCGGAACGGATTTTTTCCGATATGTATCTGCCCAGGAAGGGAGAGCTGAACCGGAACCGGCAGAATTTCGACCGGGAACGGACGCAGCTGTTTTCGGAGGAGCGGGTCTATGACACGCTGCTGGAGAGCGGCCTGTATCCGCTGTATGCCAATTCCTTTCTGGTGATGATCCAGGGATAGGATTGCTTTGGGAGGACGAAGATGATCTTATATACGAAATTTTCCAATGAGCGCAGCCGCAGCTTCCGGATCCGCACGGAGATCTGGGAGGAAGAGGGGAGACTGGCGGTAAAGAAAATGCCGGAGGATCCCAAGGCTTCGGGCCATATCCGGCATATTTATGAGAGCGGCCAGAGACTTTCCGCGGATCTTATGGGGACAGGGCTTGAGGTGAACCGCTGCGAACCGGAAGGGGAGGGCCTGCGCTTTGAGTATCTGGAAGGAGAGACTCTGGAGGAGATCCTGGACCGGTATCTTGAAAAGAATGATATGGAGAGCCTGACACGGGAAATCCGGTCTTATTTTGCTCTGTTTTCCCAGGGAACGCAGCCGTTCCGGGAGACGGAGGAGTTTACGCGGGTGTTCGGACCGGTATCCTTCCGGACGCCTCAGACCAGCCGGAGCGTGTCGGACATTGATATGATTTTTTCCAACGTCATCCGAAACGGGGAGCGCCAGACCCTGACGGACTATGAGTGGACCTTCTTTTTCCCGGTTCCGGTCCGGTATCTGCAGTACCGGTGCCTGTATTACTATACGCTGGGGAATACGAAACGGGAGCAGGCTCTGGGGGAAGCGCTGTACCGGGCCTTTGATATGACCGGGGAGGAACGGGAACAGTTCGCGGCTATGGAGGAGCGGTTCCAGCAGTACCAGCTGGGAGACTGCCGTCCGTACTGGACGCTGTACGAGGAGATCTCTCCGGGAGTTCTGGACGTAAGAGAACTGGTGAAAAAAGAAAGCGAACGAAGAAGAAACCGTACCGTGGAGGTCTATTTTGACGACGGACGGGGATTCGGCGTCTGGAACTGCCGCCTCTACCGCGGCTGCCCTGAGGGGCGGACGGCGCTTACGGTTCCTGTGCCGGAGGGGACGAAACGGGTGCGCGTGGATCCCTGCACAGGCAGAAGCCTGGTGCGGCTGGAAACGCTGCGGGCGGAAAAGACGGCGCTGCGCCCGGAGAGCAACGGGAAAAAGGCGAGAGGCGGCGCTTACGTCTTTGACACGGAGGATCCTCAGTTTGTGCTGAATTCTCTTCCGGAGGGAACCAGAAAGCTTGAGATCGTCTTTCGCTCGGAGCCTCTGGAGGGCCTTGCCGGCGATGTGGTGCTGGGACTGCAGGGACGCCTGGAATGGATGGAGCAGACCAGGGCCTGGAGATGGTATCAGAAGCTGCGAAAAGCTCTGGGAAAGAAAGAATAGGAGAGAGGGGGAGGTACCTTGTTTGGGAAGAAACATGCCGCGTACCATATTGACCGGGTGGAGAGCCGTTACGGCCACGTGATGATCCGCGGATGGGCGGCGGGTTTTGGAGAACCGGAGGAAGCGGGAGCGCTCAAGGTGTCTGTCCTGGACGGGAAGGGAGCCCCTCTTTCGGTTTATCAGGAGCGCCTGGCGCGGGAGGATGTGAATGAGAGGTTCGGCCTGGAGAAGGGCTGCGAGAGCGGCTTTCACATCCTGGTGGACCGGGCCGTGCTGGACACTCCAGAGATCTGTCTGGTTTTCACCAATGGGAAGGAGACGCTGAAAAAGAAAATCCGCATCAACGTCCACTCCCCGCTGGAGCGGCTTTATGACGCGCGTTTTGGAAAAAGATGGCAGGAGGACTACGATCTTTGGATCCGGCGGCAGGCGCCGTCCCGGAAAGAAGCCGGAAGGCAGAGAAGGCGGACGTTTCCTTTTCAGCCGCTGTTCAGCGTGGTGATTCCTCTCTACAATACGCCGAGGCCGTTTTTGAAGGAGATCGTGGACTCTGTGCTGGGACAGACCTACCAGAAGGTGGAGCTTTGTCTGGCGGACGGAAGCGAGAACGGGGAAATTCAGAGTTGGCTGCGCCGGAATTATCCGGGGGAGCGGCGGATCCGCTACCGGAAGCTTGAGAAGAATCAGGGGATTTCCGAGAATACCAACGCGGCGATCCGCATGGCCAGAGGCGAATATCTCTTTTTCGCGGACCATGACGACGTGCTGGCCAGGGACGCGTTCTATGAGATTGCGAAGCGGCTGAATGAAGATCCTGAGATCGACGTGATTTATACGGACGAGGATAAGATCAACCGCAGCGGGACCGCCTACTTCGCCCCGCATTTCAAACCGGATTTCAGCATGGAGCTTCTGTGCTGCAACAATTATATCTGTCATTTTTTCGGAGTGAAGCGGGAGCTTCTCAAGGAAGCGGGACTTCTGGATCCGGCCTTTGACGGAGCCCAGGATTTTGATTTGACGCTGCGCTGCTGCGAGAAGGCCAGGCGCGTCTGCCACATTCCCAGGGTGCTGTACCACTGGAGAACCCATCCCGACTCCACGGCGGGGAATCCGGCCAGCAAGCGCTATGCCTTTGAGGCCGGGAGAAGGGCGGTGGAAGCCCACTACCGGCGCCTGGGCATTCCGGCTGCGGTGGAGAATACGCCCCTTCTGGGAAGGTACCGGACCCGGTACGAGATTCAGGGACGTCCCAAAGTGACGATTCTCATTCCCAACCGGGATCACCGGGAGGATCTGGAGCGGTGCGTCCGTTCCATCCGGAAAAAGACTTCGTATGACAATTATGAGATTTTGATTATAGAGAACAACAGCAGGGAGCGGGAGACCTTCGCGCTGTACCGCAGCTTCCAGGAATCGGGAGCGGCCAGGGTTATGGTCTGGAATCATCCTTTCCACTATGCCGCGCTTCACAACGACGCGGTTCGGGAGGCTTTTGGAGAATACCTGGTATTTTTGAACAACGACACGGAAGTGCTCACGGAACACTGGCTGGAGGAGATGCTGGGCATCTGCCAGAAGAAGGAGACCGGGGCCGTGGGAGCGAAGCTTTTCTACCCGGACGGGACCATCCAGCATGCCGGGGTGATTCTGGGACTGGGAGGCCCGGCGGGCCATCTCTACGCGGGATTTCCCGGAGACAAGGACGGGTATGCCGCCAGGCTGGTGTCCGTGCAGGATCTTTCGGCGGTGACCGGAGCCTGCATGATGACGAAAAAATCTCTGTATGAAAAGCTGGGAGGCATGGAGGAAGCCTTTGCCGTCGCGTACAACGATGTGGATTACTGCCTCCGGTTAAGAGAGGCGGGATACGGGGTGGTGTTTACTCCATACGCGCAGCTGATTCATTATGAATCCAAAACCAGAGGCTACGAGGATACGAAGGAGAAGCGGGAGCGGCTGGAAAAAGAGGAGGACGCCTTTCGGAAGCGCTGGGGCGCTCTTTTGGAGCAGGGCGACCCCTTCTACAATCCCAATCTTTCTCTGACAAAGGCGGACTGTTCCCTGCGGCTTGGCGGGGGGAGGTAAGAATGAAAGAAAAATTCAGCCGGGAAAGAGTCCGGTTTCACTGTAAAAGAAAAGATACCCTGGTGATCCAGGGATGGATCGAAAACGACGACGAGGGGAACGCCTCCTTCGGGGCCAGCCTGGACGGAAAGCCCCAAAAGATCGAGGTCAGGACCCAGAGAGGGGTGGAGGTGACGAAAAAGTACCTCCGCTACCGCACCAATGTTTCGGTGGAGTATTTTCTTCTCATCCCTCTTCCGGAAAACTGGAGGAGCAAAAAAATCCTGACGGTGTGGAGAAACACGGAGGGAGGACGGGAAGGGATTCTCAGGCGTTCCGGGAAGGCTCTGGAGAGGCTGTCCTGCCGCCTGGATTCCTGGATGGAAAATTTAAGAGAGCTTCCGGACGGACGGTATCAGCTCAAGGGGTGGTACGTGGGCTGCGAGAACGCCGGCATCGCCCTTTTGGACGCCAGGGGCAGAGTCCTGGAAACGCAGTGCCGGCTGGGCCACAGAAGCGACATTCTGGGAGAATACCCGGAGGCCAGCCTGGAGGAGACCCACAGCTTTGAACTGGAGTTTCGGCCGGGGAAGGAGAACCATCTCCGTCTGGCCCTAAAGGGCGGGGGAAAGAAAGCCCTCTATCTGGTGGACTGCCGGAAGATGCTTTCCGGGAAGGAAGGCCTGGCGAATCTGTGCAAGAAGAGCTGGCTCTATTTCCGCCGGAAAGGGACGAAGCAGTTTTTTAAAAGAGTATCGGACGTGGTGCTGGGCGCGGATTCCATCAGCTATGAGCGCTGGAGAAGGAAGTACGGCGTGACGAAGCAGGAGCTGGAGGCGCAGAGAGCCGTCCGCTTTCCCTGGGAGCCCAGGGTAAGCATACTGGTGCCTTTGTACCGTACGCCGGAGAGATTCCTGCGGGAGATGGTGCGCTCTGTCCGGGAGCAGACGTATTCCAACTGGGAGCTGGTGCTCTCGGACGGAAGCGGGGAGCACTCCCCCCTGACCGGGCTTTTGAAGGAGCTGGCGAAGGGAGAGCCCAGAATCAAGGTTCTCTCCCATGAGCGGCAGATGCGGATCGCGGAGAATACCAACGAGGCGATCTGGGCCGCCGCCGGGGATCTTCTGGTGTTCGGGGACCATGACGACCTCTTTTCCCCGGACGCTCTGTATGAATGCGTTAAGCTTCTGAACGAGAAGCCGGAGACGGAGCTGATCTACAGCGATGAGGATAAGGTGGACGGAAGCGGAAAAAGATTTTTCCAGCCCCACTTTAAGCCGGATTACAGTCCGGAGCTTCTCACCAGTATGAACTATTTCTGCCATCTGGTGGCAGTGACCAAACGTCTCCAGAGCCATGTGGGGCTTCTGGACGCGGCCTTTGACGGGGCGCAGGATTACGACTACGTGCTTCGGTGCGCGGAAGCCGCAGGGGAGGGAAAGATCGCCCATATTCCCAAGATCCTGTACCACTGGCGTTCCCACAGCGCTTCCACCGCGGAGGATCCCGCCAGCAAGGAGTACGCCTTCGAGGCCGGGAGAAGAGCCGTCCAGGCCCACTACGACCGGCTGGGGATCCGGGCTTTTGTCCGGCAGGGGGAATATCCGGGACTGTACCGGACTTCCTTTGCGGTCGCAGAGGAGCCTCTGATCTCGATCCTGATTCCCAACAAGGATCACCGGGAAGATCTGGAGAAGTGCATCCGTTCCATCGAAGAGAAATCGGATTACCGGAATTACGAGTATGTGATTATCGAAAACAACAGCGAGGAGCCGGAGACCTTTGCGTATTACGAAAGGCTTCAGGAGGAAAACGAGAAGGTCCGGGTGGTCTACTACCAGGGAGAGTTCAATTATTCCGACATCAACAATTTCGGCGCGGCCAGCGCGAAGGGGGACTACTTCCTTCTGCTGAACAATGACACGGAGATCCTTTCTCCCGACTGCCTGCGGGAGCTGCTGGGCTACTGCCAGCTGGAAGGCGTGGGCATTGTGGGCGCAAGGCTGTATTACGAGGATGATATCATCCAGCACGCGGGGGTGGTTCTGGGCTTTGGCGGAATCGCCGGCCACGCGTTTATCGGGGAGAAGCGGGGAGACAACGGGTATTTTTCCCGGATTATCTGCGCCCAGAATTACAGCGCGGTGACGGCGGCCTGCATGATGGTGAAGGCCTCGGTGTACCGGGCGGCGGGCGGCTTTTCCAAGGAACTCAAGGTGGCGTTCAACGACATTGATTTCTGTATGAAGGTGCGAAGCCTCGGCCTGCGGGTGGTGTACAACCCCTACGCGGAGCTGTACCATTATGAGTCCAAGTCCAGAGGTCTGGAGAACACCCAGGAGAAAATCGAGCGCTTCAACCGGGAGATGGCGCTGTTCCTGGACCGGTGGGGAGACCAGGTCAAGGCCGGAGATCCCTACTACAATCCCAATCTTACCCTGGATAAGGCAGATTTTTCTCTGCGGGTCTAAAAGGAGAACAGAAGTGGAAAAAATAAAAACCATTTGGAATCGTCTGAACCGGAAAATCGACGGGATCTGGTCGGAAGAAAAGACGAAAGTTCAGAAAGGGAAAAAGGAAGCGCGTTCCCTGAGGATCCGCCGCTTCCTCCTCCTTCACCGGCTGGAGCTTCTGTACGTGCTGCTTATGGGAGGTCTTCTCTTTTTCCTTTCCTGGGTTCTTCCCTTTAACCAGGGGCCGGATGAGGAGATGCGGTACCTGGTGCCTTTGTATATATACAAGCACGGCACGCTGCCGGCCGGCTGGGATCCGGAGGTGCGCCACCGGTTCTGGGGGATTTCCTACGCCTTTCATCCCATTCTCCCCTATGTGCTGGGGGGATGGCTGATGCGCCTGGTGGGGCTGTTTTCGGATTCCCAGAAGGCGCTTCTCATGGCCGCCCGCGCGGCCAATATCCTGATCGGCATGGGATTTTACTGGTATGTGGCGCAGATTGGCAGGAAGCTTTTTCCAAGGAGAACCTTCCGGTATTTCTTTCTCGCCCTTCTGTCCATGCTGCCTCAGCTTCTCTATCTCTTCGTCTACGTGAATACGGACGGCGTCGCGATCTTTTCCGGAGCCTTCCTGATCTACGCCTGGCTTGTGGGAATGGAGCGCCGGTGGGACCGGGGAAGCTGCACCAGGCTTGCCGTGGGGGTGGCAATCTGCGCCCTTTCGTATTTTACGGCCTACGGGTACGCCCTGTTTTCCATTGTCCTGTTTGTGGGGACGATGGTTGTCTTTTACGGGAAAAGAGGATTTAAAATCTGCTTCGGGGCGGTGATGAAGCGGGGCGTCTACATTACGGTTCTGGTGTTTCTGCTCACCGGCTGGTGGTTCGTGCGGACGGCGGTGCTCTACGACGGGGACTTTCTGGGGCTGTACGCTCCGGCCAAGTACGGGGAACTGTACGCCGAGGAGGAGTTTAAGCCCTCCAACCGGGAGTCGGTGCAGGAGCAGGGGATTTCGCTGGAAGAAATGCTGCGCAGCGAGGACGAGGGAGGCATGGACTGGATGCGCACCACCTGGCGCAGCTTTATCGGCTATTTCGGATTTCTGGAGCATCCCCTGGGGCTGGATATCTATGAGATTCACAAGAAGATCTTTGCCCTTGGGTTCCTGGGAATCGGGCTGTACGCCGGACTCGCCCTGCTCTACTATGTCCGGGCGGGCGTAAGAAGGCTCCTTGGAGGAACCGCCTGGGGAGAGAGCGCCTGGCTGCAGGATAAGAAGGAGGACGCGGTCCTTACACGACCTGTTTTCGCGGTGGACGACGGAAAAATCCGGGGCGCGAATTTCTGGATCTTGCAGATTTCCTTTGGCTGCTGTATCATAATACCGATACTGCTTTCTCTGTATTATTCTTACTGCGATGATTTTCAGCCTCAGGGACGGTATGTGATGCCTCTGGTAGTGCCTCTGATGTATTTCGTGGCGGCTGGAATCCAGCGGTTTGTGACACTGTTTTTCAGAAAGTGGTTTGTGTACATCATGATGATTCCGCTGTTTTACGGAATCCTTCATGTATTTTTGGGAGCCTTTGTTTCTGTGTATATTCCTACTTATGTAGAGGCCCTGTCAGCCTGGGAGGCAGTTCGCTTCCCGTGGTTTTCCAATCAGGGATGGCTGATGCGGGTGATTCATATGCTGATACCCGGATAAAGGATACGAGAAATATGAAATTGACAGATGACGGTCTGCGGTGGTGAACGCGGCGGAGAAAAAAAGCGGATGCTTGGAGGTAAAGAAAATGAGAGTGCTTGTAACAGGCGTAAAGGGACAGCTTGGGTACGACGTGGTAAATGAATTGGAAAAAAGAGGCCATGAGGCAGTGGGAGTGGATATTCAGGAGATGGATATCACGGACCCGGCCCAGACAGAGAAGGTAATTACAGAGGCCGGGGTGGAGGCTGTGATCCACTGCGCGGCCTATACGGCAGTGGACGCGGCGGAGGACAACGCAGAGCTTTGCCGGAGGGTGAACGCGTACGGGACGGAGAATGTGGCCAGGGTATGCGGGAAGCTGGATTTGAAGATGCTGTATCTCAGCACGGACTATGTATTTGACGGAGAAGGGACCAGACCCTGGGAGCCGGATGATGAAAGGCATCCCTTAAACGTCTACGGACAGACCAAGTATGAGGGAGAGCTGGCAGTTGAAAAATATCTGAAAAAGTTTTATATTGTAAGAATCGCGTGGGTATTCGGGAAAAACGGCAAGAATTTCATCCGGACCATGCTGAATCTGGCCGAGAATCACGATACGCTGACAGTGGTAAACGATCAGATCGGCTCGCCTACGTACACCTACGATCTGGCGGCCCTTCTGGTGGATATGATTGAAACGGACAAGTATGGATTCTATCATGCCACAAACGAGGGGCTGTGCAGCTGGTATGAGTTTGCCTGTGAGATTTTCCGCCAGGCGGGGAAGCAGGTGAAGGTGATTCCGGTGAGCAGTGAAGAGTATCCGGCTAAGGCGAAGCGTCCCCATAACAGCCGGATGAATAAGGATAAGCTGGAGGCCAATGGCTTCCAAAGACTGCCGGCCTGGCAGGATGCCCTGGGACGGTATCTTAAGCAGGTGGGCGCGGTACAGCCATCGGCAGAGTGAAAGGGGAAGGATCCGGAGCCTGACGGCTGAATTCTTACGGCCCGGAAGATGAAGGAGAGAGAAATGATTGATTTTAACAGAGCCCCCTTTGTGGGGAAAGAATTGGATTATATGAAGCAGGCCATCGACAACGCGAAGCTTTGCGGAGACGGCCCCTTTACGAAAAAATGTTCGGCCCTGATGCAGGAGACCTTTAAGGTGAACCATGTGCTTCTGACCACCTCCTGTACCCACGCCCTGGAAATGGCCGCCTTTCTCTGCGATCTGCAGCCGGGAGACGAGGTGATTATGCCTGCTTATACCTTTGTGTCAACGGCGGACGCTTTTGTCCTCCAGGGAGCGAAGATTGTATTTGTGGACATCAATCCCAAAACCATGAACATCGACGAGACGAAAATCGAGGCGGCGATTACCGACAAGACCAGGGTGATCGTGCCGGTTCACTATGCGGGCGTGGCCTGCGAGATGGACGCTATTATGGAGCTGGCGGCGAAATATAACCTGAAGGTGGTGGAGGACGCCGCCCAGGGAGTGAACGCCTACTACAAAGGGAAAGCCCTGGGAACCATCGGGGATTTCGGATGCTTCAGCTTCCATGAGACCAAGAATTACACCATGGGAGAGGGCGGCGCGCTGCTCTTTCAGGACGACCGGTATGTGGAGCGGGCGGAGATTCTCCGGGAGAAGGGGACGAACCGCAGCAAGTTCTTCCGGGGACAGATCGACAAGTATACCTGGGTGGGATACGGGTCTTCCTACCTTCCCGGCGAGCTGAACGCGGCGTATCTCTATGCCCAGCTGGAGGAGCTGGAGACGATCAACCGCAAGCGGAGGGAGATTTTTGATTATTACCATGAGCGCCTGGCTCCCCTGGAGGAGAAGGGGCTCATCGAGCGGCCCTGCGTGCCAAAAGACCGGGTGCACAACGGGCATATGTACTATATTAAAGTGAGGGATCTGGAGGTGCGCACGGATCTCATCTCCTGGATGAAGGAGAAGGGAGTTCACTGCGTCTTCCACTACATCCCCCTGCACACGGCGCCTGCGGGGCAGAAGTACGGGCGGTTCCACGGGGAGGACGTCTACACCACCAGGGAGAGCGAACGGCTTATGCGTCTCCCCATGTACTACAGCCTTTCCATGGAGGACGCGAAGTACGTGGCGGACTGCCTTCTTTCCTACACAGGCTATTAAAAAGAACCGGAGAAGCGTATGGCGGACAGCAGATGGAAAAATTTTGTAAAAAGACTGAATCCTTATATGATTAAGAAAGGGGTCCTGTACCTGAAGCATTTCGGGTTTAAGGAATTTATGGTTCGTCTGAGCGACCGGATCGAGCCGGAGGAAGTGCCCTACGGCCCCTGGTACGAGAAGCATAAGGCTTCCCCGGAGGAACTGGAACGGCAGAGAAAGCATCCTCTGCCCAGGCGGCCGCTGATCAGCATCGCGGTGCCGCTGTATCACACGCCGGGGACGTACCTGAAAGAGATGATCCAGTCGGTGAAAGACCAGACCTACCGGGACTGGGAGCTGTGCCTGGCGGACGGAAGCCCGGAGGATGAGGAGATGAACCGGATTCTTCGGGAATTCGTAAGGGAAGATCCCAGGATCCGGGTGCGCCGGATGCGGGAAAACCAGGGGATTGTGGGGAATACCAACGCGGCCCTTGCCATGGCAAGGGGGGCGTACGTGGGCTTTCTGGACCATGACGATCTGCTGGCTCCGGACGCTCTCTATGAGATGGCCAGGCGGCTTCAGAAAGAGAATCCCCCGGAGTTTCTGTATACGGACGAAGACAAGATCACCGGGGACGATTCGGAGCACTTTCAGCCCAACCTCAAGCCGGATTTCAATCCGGACCTTCTGCGCTCCAACAACTACATCTGCCATTTCGTTCTGGTTTCCAGGAACCTTCTGGAAAAGGCGGGAGGGCTCAGGGAAGAATATGAGGGAGCCCAGGATTACGATTTCATTCTGCGGTGCACGGAACTGGCGGAAGGCATCGATCACATTCCCAGGATTCTCTACCACTGGAGGACCCACGCCGCTTCCACGGCGGACAATCCCCTTTCCAAGCAGTATGCTTACGAGGCGGGAAAACGGGCGATTGAAGCGCATCTATCCCGGTGTGGCCTGAAGGGGGAAGTATCCCTGAAAAAAGATTTTGGATTTTACCGGGTGAAGTATCCCGTTCTGGGCGCGCCCCTGGTTTCCATTATCATTCCCAACAAGGACGAGGAGGACACCCTCAGGGCCTGTCTGGACTCGATTTTTCAGCGTTCCACCTACCGCAATTTTGAGATCATTATTGTGGAAAACAACAGTAAATCCCAGGAAATCTTCCGGTATTACAAAGAAATCGATGGACGAAACGGGATTCGTGTTGTATATTGGGACAAAGACTTTAACTATTCCGCCATCAACAATTTCGGGATCCGCCACGCAAAGGGAGAGTATCTGCTGCTCTTGAACAACGATATGACGGTGATCAGCCCGGACTGGATCCAGGAGCTTTTAAGCCACTGCCAGCGGCCGGGAACGGGGATTGTGGGAGCCAGGCTCTACTACCCGGACGATACGATTCAGCACGCGGGGATCGTTGTGGGCATCGGCGGCGTGGGAGGCAGCCTCTTCGTAGGCATGAAGCGCTCCCATACCGGATATCTTCACAAGGAATCTCTGCAGCAGGACCTCAGCGCCGTGACGGCGGCCTGCATGATGGTGCGGCGGAAGGTCTGGGAGGAGACGGGCGGCCTGGAGGAGAAGCTGGCCGTAGCCTTTAATGACATTGACTTTTGCCTGAAGGCCAGGGAGAAGGGATATCTGGTGGTGTACGATCCTTACGCGGAGCTGTACCACTACGAATCCAAGACCAGAGGCGCGGAGGATACGAAGGAGAAGACCAGGAGATTCCAGTCGGAGATCGAGTACATGCGTTCCAGATGGACGTCTCTGATCAAAGACGGGGATCCATACTATAATAAGAATTTTTCCCTCAAGAAATGGAATTATTCTTTGAAAATCTGAGAGACTAAGGAACAGAGGTTTTAGCATGCAGACAGCAACGGTTGTGATACCGAATTTCAATGGAATGCGGTTTTTGAAAGACTGTCTGGATTCTCTTATGGAGCAGAGCAGACAGGATTTTTCCATCGTTCTCATTGACAACGGATCTACGGACGGCAGCGCGGAGTATGTGGAATCCCACTATCCGGAGGTGCAGGTCTGCCGGAACCAGAAAAATCTTGGGTTCTGCAGGGCGGTCAATCAGGGGATCCTGCTGGCGCAGACCCCCTACGTGATTCTGCTGAACAACGATACGGCCTGCGATCCTTTCTACGTGGAGAAGCTGATTCAGGCCATAGAGAAAAGAGAGGACGCCTTCGCCTGCGCCCCCAGGATGGTTCAGATGAACGATCCGGAACGGATGGACAACGGCGGGGACTATTACTGCGCCCTGGGCTGGGCCTACGCCTGGGGAAAGGGACGGGAAGCGAAGAATTACGGAAAAGAGCGGAAGATTTTTTCCGCCTGCGCCGGAGCGTCCATCTACCGGAAGAAGATTTTTGACGAGATCGGGCTGTTTGACGAAACGCATTTTGCCTATCTGGAGGATATTGATCTCTCGTACCGGGCCAGGATTGCCGGGTACCGCAATTATTACATTCCGGAGGCGGTGGTGCGCCATGCGGGGAGCGCCACTACGGGCTCCGTGTACAACGAATTCAAAATCCGCTATTCCTCCAGAAACAGCGTCTATCTGGTCTACAAAAATATGCCCTGGCCGCAGATTCTGCTGAATCTTCCTTTTTTGGCGGCGGGTTTTTTGATTAAGACGCTTTTCTTCGGAGCCAAGGGATATCTCAGGGAATATGTGACGGGCCTGGGGAAAGGCATAGCGCTTTGCCAAAAAGAACGAAAGGTTCCTTTCAGAAGAAAAAACCTGAAAAACTATGTGAAGATCCAGTGGGAACTCTGGGTCAACATGTTCCGTCGGCTGACAGATCTGCATGTCTGACGGGCACAGGGGGGAGATACTTTGATTAAGGATAACCAGAAATACTTTATCCGGCTGCAGGTAGTCCTGGACGGAGCCGTTCTTATCTTTTCCTACGTAGTGGCGTGGTATTTTTATCTGGTCGCCTCCGGAAAGACGGAGGAGATCGGCGTGCTGCCGGCGCAGATCTATATGACGGCCCTTGTATTTCTTGTACCCTTTTTCCTTCTGCTCTACTATGCCTGCAATCTTTACGCCACAGGGCGGATTACGGGACGGCGCCTGGAGGGCGGGAACATCCTCAAGGCGAACCTCATCGGCGGCCTTTCCTTCATGGCCGTGCTCTACATGATCAACGTCAGCGATATTTCGCGAGGAATGCTGACGCTGTTTCTGGTGATCAACGTCATCCTTACGGTGGTGGAGCGGAACCTGGTGCGCCTGGTGCTCACCAACGCCTGGAAGATGGGGCTGAACCAGAAAAATATCATTCTGGTGGGATACAGCCGGGCGGCGGAGGAATACATTGACCGGATCGTTCAGAACCCCCAGTGGGGATACCGGATCCTCGGCATCCTGGACGACAATGTCCGGCCGGGCACCATGTACAAAGGCGTGGAGGTGCTGGGCATGACCAACCGGCTAAGCCTGATGCTTCCCAAGAACAGCCTGGATGAAATCGCCATCACCCTGGGACTGAACGAATACTATAAGCTGGAGCGGATCGTAGCCATGTGTGAAAAGTCCGGGGTACATACCAAGTTCATCCCGGATTATACGAATATCATTCCCACCAAGCCCTATACGGAGGATCTTCTGGGGCTCCCGGTGGTAAATATCCGTCATGTTCCGCTGACGAATACGTTTAATATGATGACGAAGCGGGTCTTTGATTTCTTCGGAGCCATCGCGGCGATCCTGCTTTTCTCGCCGGTTATGCTGATTACGGCGATTCTGATCAAGACGACTTCAAAGGGACCTCTGATCTTTACCCAGGAACGGGTGGGGCTGCACAACAAGCCTTTCCGCATGTACAAGTTCCGTTCCATGGAGGTGCAGTCCAATACGGAGGAAAAGAAGGGCTGGACGGTAAAGAACGATCCCAGAATCACTCCCATCGGAAAGCTGATCCGCAAGACCAGCATCGACGAACTGCCCCAGCTTTTTAACGTGCTCAAAGGGGATATGAGCCTGGTGGGCCCCAGGCCGGAGCGGCCGCAGTTTGTGGAGAAATTCCGGGAGGAGATTCCCAGATATATGGTGAAGCACCAGGTGCGGCCGGGAATGACCGGCTGGGCCCAGGTCAACGGATACCGGGGCAACACCTCCATCCGGAAAAGGATTGAGTACGATCTTTATTACATCGAAAACTGGACCATGGGTCTTGACATAAAAATACTGATACTTACGGTTTTTAAGGGTTTTGTAAACAAAAACGCATACTGAGAAAGAGGGGAATGTGTATGAGCGACAGACGCACAGGGCGCGGAAGGCGCCAGGACTATTATGGAAACGAACCGAGGGATCCCAGATACCGCCAGGAGCCCTATAACGGAGGCTCCGGGCCGGAGCCTGGGTATTATGAGAACGGACCGGAACCGGGGTATTACGAGAACGGGCCGGAGCCTGGGTACTATGAAAACCCCGGCCCCCAGGGGTACTACGGCCCCGGCGGCTATTACCAGGAGCCGCCGAGAAGAAAGAAAAAGAAAAAAAGAGGCAAGGTGCTTTTCGCAGTCTCGATCTTCGTGCTGCTGTTCCTGTTTCTGGGCCTGTTTCTCATGGCTCAGCTGAACCGGATGGACCGGATCAATCTGGGAGAAATCCTGGTGAATTCGGGCATCGGTTCCTCCGGATACCGGAACATCGCGCTGTTCGGCGTGGATTCCCGCTCCGGAGAGCTGGCTTCCGGAACCAACAGCGACACCATCATTGTCTGCAGCATCAATCAGAAGACCGGGGACATTAAGCTGGCTTCCGTGTACCGGGATACGTATCTGGACCACACCAACGGCAGATATGGAAAAGCGACGGAGTGTTACGCGGAGGGCGGCGCGAAGCAGTCCATTGAGATGCTGAACAAGAACCTGGATCTGGACATTACAGATTTTGTTACCGTGAATTTTAACGCCATCGTAGAGGCGGTAGACCTTCTGGGAGGCATCGAGGTGGACGTCACAGAAGAGGAGCTGGAATGGCTGAACGGCTATGCCTACGATCTGATCAACCAGAATCAGGTGGAGAATTATTCCA
This sequence comes from uncultured Lachnospiraceae bacterium, assembly GCA_944382085.1. Lineage (GTDB taxonomy): Bacteria > Bacillota > Clostridia > Lachnospirales > Lachnospiraceae > Choladousia. The sequence continues at coordinate 18,435 of CALWMW010000058.1, forward strand.
CCTACGAGCCCCTGGCTTCCGCGGGCACTCAGCAGCTCAACGGCGTTCAGGCCCTGGCCTACTGCCGTATCCGGTATACGACAGGATGGGATTTCAAGAGAACTGAGCGGCAGAGAGAGGTGCTGAACAAGATTTTCCAGAAGGCTCAGGCCCAGGGCGTCACCGCGCTGGCAGGCCTGGTAAACCAGATGCTTCCGGACATTGCCACCAGCCTTTCCAACACGGAGATTCTGTCCCTGGCGGCGGGAATCGCCAACTATGAGATTGTGGAATCCATTGGCTTCCCCTACGACCAGACCACGGCGGATATCGAGGCGGGGGACTGCGTGATTCCCATTAATCTGGCCGCCAACGTTTCCAAGCTTCACGACGATCTGTTCGGCACCCAGGGCTATACGCCTTCGGAGACGGTACAGCAGATCAGCAACCAGATTATTTCAGACACAGGAATACAGTAATGAGAAAACCAACCATTGATGTGGTGATCCCGGTTTACAAACCGGACCAGGGCCTCCGTCAGCTTTTGAAAGGGCTGATGAGGCAGACCCTGGCGCCGGATCACATTCTTCTGGTAAATACCGAGGAGCGCTATTTTGATCCCTCCGTCCTGGAGGGAATCCGGAACGTACAGGTGATCCATATAAAAAAGCGGGAATTTGACCATGGAGGAACCCGGCATATGGCCGCAAAGCTGCTCCAGGGAGAATTCCTGCTGTTTATGACCCAGGACGCGCAGCCGGCGGACGATGCGCTCCTGGAAGAGCTGTACCGTCCTTTTTCCGAAGAAAGGGTCTGCGCTTCCTACGCCAGGCAGAAGCCGAAAGAGGGCTGTCGGGAGCTGGAGCGGTATACGAGAACGTTCAACTATGGAGATGAGGACCGGATCAAGACGAAAGAGGACCTTCCGCTGCTGGGAATCAAGACTTTCTTCTGTTCCAATGTGTGCGCCATGTACCGGAGAAAGGACTACCAGGAGCTGGGAGGCTTTCCAAGCCCCATGATTTTTAATGAGGATATGGTTTTTGCCGGGCGGGCGATCCTCAGAGGGAAAGCCGTCGCCTATTGCTCCAAAGCCGTCGTGTTCCATTCCCACAACTATTCAGGAAAGCAGCAGTTTAAGCGGAACTTCGACCTTGGAGTATCCCAGGCGGATCATCCGGAGGTCTTCGGGGCGGCTCCCTCGGAGAGCGAAGGAATCCGGCTGGTAAAGCGCACGGCATCGTATCTGCTGAAGAGGAAAAAGGTATGGCTGCTTCCGGTTCTGGTTTATCAGAGCGGATGCAAATACCTGGGCTACCGCCTGGGAAAGGGATACCGGAAGCTGCCCCGGTGGACGATCCGGCGCTGTACGGATAATCTCTGCTATTGGGAGAAGATCTGGGGCTGATCCCGCTTCCGGGCCGCGGCTCCGACAGCCACAGAATTGACACATTTTGCTGATACACTGTAGAAAAGGACGGAGCAGATTTGCGGTTAGGAGGAAAACGGAATGGGAGAAGAACGGTATTATTTCCAGAATTCCGACGGGGAGAGAGATACAGAAGATCAGCATACAGAAGATCACCCTGCGGAAGCTTCTTACATAGCCGGGCAGGAGCAAAAAGACCCGGAGGAGGCTTCCGGGGAGTCTGAGTATTATTCTTTTGGGGAAAAGAGGACGGAGCGGGAACGTCCCGGAGGGAAAAAACTCCTGCGGGGCGGAGCCGCTCTGTTTTTTGTCACAGCGGCCGTGGCGGCCTGCGGGGTGCTGGGAGGGCTGCGCCACGCCAGGCTTAGAAGGACGCCTCTCGCCCAGACCTCCCTTACGGATGGCCGCCAGGAACAGGGCGGGGAAGAGGAGGCGCAGATCGAAAGGAAAGGCCTCCTGGACGTATCGGATACCGCGGCCAGAGCGCTGCCCTCGGTGGTGGCGATCACAGGACGCTCGGTGTCGGAAGTCCGCTCCCTGTTTCGGCAGCCTTTTCTGGTGGAAAGCGAGAGCAGCGGATCCGGCTTCATTATCGGACAGGATGAGGAGCAGATTTTTATTGCTACGAATTACCATGTGATAGAGGATACGGAATCTCTGAGCGTATGCCTGGGGGACGACGAGGAGGCGGTGGCAGAAGCCAGCCTCGTGGGCAGCGATCCCATCCGGGATCTGGCGGTAGTAGCGGTGCGGCTGGATGAGCTGGAGCCGGAGACGGCGGAGGGGATTTCGATTATTACCCTGGGCTCTTCGGAAAACCTGACGGTGGGACAGCGGGCGATTGCCATCGGAAACGCCCTGGGCTACGGTCAGAGCGTTACCCAGGGCGTGATCAGCGCCCTGGAGCGGGAGATCACGGTGGACGGATACACAGACCGCTATATCCAGACGGACGCGGCCATCAATTACGGAAACAGCGGCGGAGCCCTTCTCAACGAGGAGGGGGAAGTCATCGGCATGAATTACGCCAAGGCCTCGGAAGACGGGGTGGAAGGGATGGGGTATGCCATTCCCATCGACGAAGCCATGGAGATCCTGCAGAGCCTTATGGAAGGCGGCGAAGGGGAAGAGAACCGGGAGCCGGGCTATCTTGGCATTACGGCGCAGGAGCTCTCCGAGGAAGCAAAGTTTTTATACGGAATTCCGGACGGGATTTTCGTATCACAGATTGAGGAGAACGGACCGGCACAGAAAGCGGGCCTCAGGCAGGGCGACGTGCTTTGCCGGATCGCGGGGTATTCAGTGACGAAGACCCAGGATCTGGAGGCGCTGATGGCCTATCTGTTCCAGGGCGATACGGTTTTTGTGGAGTTTTACCGGGCGCAGGAAGGCGCCTATGAGCTTCAGACGGCGGAACTTACCCTGGAAGGCCAGCCGGAGGAAGAAGAATAAAGGGGAAAACAATGGAAGATCAGAACAAAGAGAAGGACGAATACGAAAAAATCTGTTTTATGTGCAGAAGACCGGAGAGCAAGGCAGGGAAAATGATTTCCCTGCCGAACCATATCTGCGTCTGTCAGGACTGTATGCAGAAAGCGGTTGATATGATGCAGTCCTCCGGATTTCCGTTCCCGGATCCGGACAATGCCACGAACGTAACCAGCGGGACGAATACAGGACACATGCCCAACATCAGCCTGATCAATCTCTCCGATCTTCTGGGAAAGATTCCGGGGCAGCAGCAGATCAAAAAGAAAAAGCCAAAAGAGAAGGAACCAAAGAAACAGTTTGACTTAAAAGCGATTCCGGCTCCCCACAAGATCAAAGCGAGCCTGGACGATTACGTGATCGGACAGGAATACGCGAAAAAAGTAATTTCCGTGGCGGTCTACAACCACTATAAACGGATTGCCACAGGCACCATGGACGAGATTGAGATTGAAAAATCCAACATGCTGATGATCGGCCCGACGGGAAGCGGAAAAACCTACCTGGTGAAGACGCTCGCCAGGCTCCTGGACGTTCCCCTGGCGATCGCGGACGCCCCCTCCCTGACGGAGGCGGGCTACATTGGCGACGACATTGAGAGCGTGATTTCCAGGCTTCTGGCCGCGGCGGACAACGACGTGGAACGGGCGGAGCAGGGAATCGTGTTCATTGACGAGATCGATAAGATCGCGAAAAAGAAAAACGCCACCCAAAGAGACGTCAGCGGAGAGTCTGTGCAGCAGGGGATGCTGAAGCTTCTGGAGGGCAGCGAGGTGGAAGTGCCGGTGGGGGCCACCAACAAAAACGCCATGGTTCCCATGGCTACCGTGAACACGAAGAACATTCTGTTTATCTGCGGCGGCGCTTTTCCGGGGCTGGAGGAGATCATCAAGGAGCGGCTGAACAAACAGGCCTCCATCGGATTTTTCGCGGATCTGAAGGATAAGTATGACAACGACCCGGATCTCCTTTCCAAAGTGACGGTGGACGATCTCAGAAGCTTCGGGATGATTCCGGAATTTCTGGGAAGGCTTCCGGTGATCTTTACCCTGCAGTGTCTGACGAAGGAGATGTTGGTGAAAATACTAAAGGAGCCCAAGAACGCCATTATTTCCCAGTATCAGAAGCTTCTGGCACTGGACGAGGTGGAGCTTTCCTTTGATGAGGAAGCGCTGGAAGCCATCGCTTCCCGCGCCCTGGAGAAGAAAACAGGAGCCAGGGCGCTGCGGGCGATCCTGGAGGAGATCATGCTGGATATTATGTATGAGATTCCAAAAGACGACAGCATCGGCAGCGTGCGCATTACCAGGGGATACATCGAGCATACGGGCGGCCCGGTGATTACGCTGAGAAATACGCCGGTGCCTCTGCTGGAGAAGAAGGAAAGCCAGTCTTGATTTTTCCGCAGAAGTTGACAGGAAAAGTCAAAAATGGTATGTTAGGAAGTACGAAAGCGATGAGGAGAGAGAAGATTCATGAATGAAGTACAGGAGCAGTTTTTAAAGACCCTGGAGAGTCTGAAGACCCTGGCGAAGGGGAAGAAGAACACTCTGAATTACGATGAGATTTTAAATGCCTTCAACGGCGTTGAACTCACAGAAGATAAGATGGACATGATCCTGGAATATCTGGAGAAAAACCATATTGATATTCTCCAGGGCAAGTCTCCGGACGATATGCCGGACGACAGTATGCTTTTGGATTCAGAAGACGATATTCTCCTTTCAGACGGCGAGGAGATCGAAGCGATCAGCGACGTTGTTATTCTGGAGGTCGTCAGCTCGTAGGATCCGGTTCGGATGTACCTGAAGGAGTTCGGCAACGTTCCCCTTCTGTCCGGAGAGGAAGAGGTGGAGCTGGCCCGCCGGGTGGAAGAAGGGGACGAGGAAGCGAAGCGAAAGCTTACGGAAGCGAATCTGCGCCTGGTAGTCAGCATAGCCAAGAAGTACGTGGGCCGGGGGATGCCGTTCCTGGATCTGATCCAGGAGGGGAACATGGGCCTTATGAAGGCTGTGGACAAGTTTGACTATACAAAAGGATATAAATTCAGCACGTACGCTACCTGGTGGATCCGTCAGGCCATCACCAGAGGGATCGCCGACACGGGACGGACGATCCGGGTTCCGGTACATATGGTGGAGACGATCAATAAGACGCTCAGGATGACCAGGACGCTTCTGCAGGATCTGGGGCGCGAGCCCATGCCGGAGGAAGTGGCGGAGCGGCTGAACGTTCCGGTCAGCCGGGTGCGGGAGGTACTGAAGATTTCCAGAGATCCCGTTTCCCTGGATACCCCCATCGGGGAGGAAGACGATTCCCATCTGGGGGATTTCATTGAGGACGATACGGCCCTTTCCCCCTCGGATTCCGCGGCGTTTTCCATGCTGCGGGCGGAATTGAGCACGGCGTTGGAATCCCTTACGGACCGGGAGCGCCAGGTCGTCCGCCTTCGCTTCGGGCTGGAGGACGGAAGAGCCAGGACGCTGGAGGAAGTAGGCAAGGAGTTTAACGTGACCAGAGAGCGGATCCGCCAGATCGAGGCCAAAGCTCTGCGGAAGCTGCGCCATCCCTCCAGAAGCAAGAGACTGAAGGACTTCTTAAATTAAACAGAAAACAGAAAGAACAACCGCCGGAAATCGACTGAGGCTGGGAAGAGCCGGATTTCCGGCGGTTTTTTCGGAAATACGCAGACCGGGAGGAAATTTTGATGAAAAGGGAAAAAATCAGACTGGCGGCTTTTGACCTGGACGATACGCTTCTGCTGCCGGGCGGCGGGCTTTCAGAACGGGCCAGGATGGCGATTCAAAAAGCGGCGGAGCAGGGAATCGAGGTGGTTCTCTCCAGCGGCAGATCCTTCGCCTCCCTTCCTTCCGAGCTTCTTTGCATGCCTCAGATTCACTATGCCGTTACCTCCAATGGAGCCGCGGTGAACCGAGTTCCTTCGGGCCGGAGAATTCTGGCACGCTGTTTAAGTCAGGACAGCGTTCAGGTCATTCTGGATCTTGCGAAGGAGGAAGAACTGGTTTTGGAAGCCTTTGTGGAAGGCGTTCCCTATGCCTGGGACGCTTACCTGAAAAATCCGGGAGAATATGGCTGCCCCGCCTGGTCCGTTCCTTATGTGAAAAGAACCCGCAGACCCTGCGAAGATATGGAAGCGTTTCTGCGGCGGCACCGGGAAGAACTGGACAGCGTGGATCTGATCTGCAAAAGCCCAGAGGAGCGGGAGCGGTACAGAAGAATGCTGGAGGAGCGGACGGAAGAACTGTACCTGACCACTTCCGTTCCCCACCTTCTGGAACTGTCCGCGGCAGGAGGAGGCAAAGGAAGCGGCCTTGCCTGGCTGTGCGACAGGCTTGGCGTCTCCAGAGAGGAGACGGCGGCCTGCGGAAACGGAGACAACGATGCGGATATGCTTCTCTTTGCCGGAATCGGCGGAGCCGTAGCCAACGCCACGGAAGCGTGCAGAAACGCGGCGGATGTGATTCTGCCTTCCAACGGGGAGGACGGAGCGGCGGTGTTTCTGGAGTCCTTTCTGGAATAAAGAAGCGGCGGAAATCTTCTATACATTTTCAGAATTTCTGGTGTATAATAAAAAAGAAAGTAAGTCCAAAGACTGGAGGAGAATACGATGAATCTTGAACAGCTGAGAAAAGATATGGTAGCCGCCATGAAGGCGAAGGACAAGCCCAGGAAGGAGGCCATTTCTTCTTTGATTTCCGCAGTGAAAAAAGCGGGGATCGACGCCGGATGCCGGGAAGACATTCCGGAAGAAATGGTGGACCGGGCGATTTTGAAGGAACTCAAGACGGCCAAAGAGCAGATTGACACCTGCCCGGATTCCAGAGAAGAGCTGAAAGCGGAGTATCAGTTCCGCTACGACGTGATCCGCGAGTACGCGCCTAAGCTTATGGGCGCGGAGGAGATCCGAGCCTATATCCTGGAAAAATTCGCGGAGATCGCGGCGACGAAAAACAAAGGCCAGATTATGAAAGCCGTTATGGGAGACCTGAAAGGCAAGGCGGACGGCAGCGTGATCAATCAGGTTGTAGGAGAACTGTGTAAATAAAAAGGCAGGAATACAGAGAAAAGGAGAAGGACGATGGGAATTCTGGAGAAGATGAGACTGGATGGGAAAAAAGGCTTTGTCACCGGAGCGGCCAGGGGAATCGGAAAATGCACCGCCACCGCTTTTGCGGAAGCGGGAGCGGACGTGGCCATTGTGGACATCGACTTGGAAGAGGCAAGGAAGACGGCGGAGGAGATTGCCGGGAAGACCGGAAGAAAGGTGATCCCGATTCAGACGGACTGCACCGACCGGGAACAGGTAGAAGCCATGGTGGAACAGGTGGTAAGAGAGCTGGGGGGACTGCACTTCTGCCACAACAACGCCGGGATCTGCCTGAACGTTCCGGCGGAGGAGATGAGCTTTGAACAGTGGTATAAAGTGATCAACATCAATCTGAACGGCATTTTTCTTACCGACACGGCGGCAGGAAGATATATGCTGAAGCATGGAGGAGGTTCTATCATCAACACCGCCTCGATGTCGGCGCATATTGTGAACGTTCCCCAGCCTCAGTGCGCGTATAACGCCTCCAAGGCAGGGGTGATCCAGCTGACTAAGTCTCTGGCCATCGAGTGGGCCAAGAGAGGCGTGCGGGTAAACAGCATCAGCCCCGGATACATCGGGACTGAGCTGACTTTGAATTCGCCTACCCTGATTCCGCTGATTGAACAGTGGAACGCCATGGCGCCTCTGGGAAGAATGGGGAAACCGGAGGAGCTGGAATCCATCTGCGTCTACCTGGCGGGAGACACCAGCACCTTCACCACAGGAGCGGACTTCGTGATTGACGGAGCGTTTACCTGTTTTTAATAAGGAAAAGACAAAAAAGGGCTTGGATGAGAGAAAAATCCAGAGCCCTTTTTTGCGCCCATGGAACGGAAGTTGATTGTTTTGTGTATTTTATATAAGAATCTGTGTATTTTTATGAGAATTCTGTTAAAATAGGAGTGGATTATGGTAGAATCTAAATGAATGATATGGTAAAATGTCGATAAACGCGGGAACCATCCGGAAGCGGCATGAAGGAACTGAAAACATGAGGGTCAAGTCTAATTTCTATTATACACAGCTGCCTGGCGCAAAACCAAAGGAATTATATTACGAAATCCTGAGAGGGATTAAGGATCACAAAAATACAGCCAGAATCCAAAAAGCAGACCTTACGCAGGAAGAAGTCAGACAGGTTCTTCATGCAGTGGAGTATGATTATCCGGAATTCTTTTATGTCCGGCTGTTTGGCGATGGGTGCAGTACCACCCGCTACGGGAACAAAGATCTGGAAGTGGAGTTTCAGTATCGTTTTCCTTCGCAGGAGCAGAAGAAAAGGATCCAGGAGAACCGGGAATTCATACGCTATATTTTGTCTCATCTGCCGAAAGAGGCAAAACGGTCGCAGTATGCCGCCGCTTTGTGGATCCACGATACCCTGATCCGGAATATACGGTACGATAATCACGCGTTTGAAACAGGATCGGAAGAAAGCCCGGACGCCTACACGATTCTGGGAGGAGCCAGCGGAAAAACGGCGGTATGCGCCGGGATCAGCAAACTGTACCAGATGCTCTGCGAGTATGAAGGAATCTGGTGCATCTATGTTTCCGGAAAAAATCGAAAGGCTTCCAAACCGGAGGAGGACGCCGAAGAAGGGCGCCATGCATGGAATATGATCCGGATTGACGGACAGTTTGCCTATGTAGACGTGACCTGGGACCTGCAGGAGGATGAAAAGGAGATGCCCCTTTCCCACGCGTATTTCGGAATGAGCGACGAACAGTGCGGCAGGCGGCATAAGATAGAGCCGAGATATCCGGACATACGGCTTCCCAGGTGTCAGGAGAATAACCCGCTGAACTATTACATCCGGGAAAAAGCTTTTATCCGCAGTTTCCGGCAGCTGGAACGGTACGTACAGAAAGTGGTCCGGGAAAAGCGGCGGAAATTTTCTTTTCAGATGGATCCCCAGGGGATGGATCACAGCATACTCCGAAGCCGCCTGGAGGCCTGGATGAAAACGTACTTTACCCAGGAAGCAAAGGAAATTTCGGAATGGTCCTGGAGATACAACGAAGCGATGATGGTGTTTGATTATGTTTTAAGATACAAGTAAATCAGAGGGAGAAGGAGAAACGGTCATGGCATTAAAATTAAACGAACACATTTCCAACAACACGAAACTGTATACGCTGAACGGAGAAACGGTTACCGTTTTGAATCTGATCAGCGACGAAGGCGGGCAGGGAGACGTTTACAAGGTTTCCTGGAGAGGCCAGGAATTTGCGCTGAAGTGGTATAACCGGTATGAGACGGACGTGGTGGGGGAAAGCCAGTATTCTACCATTTTAAAGCTGACCCAGAGACCGAACCCGGAACCCAGGCTGTTTATCTGGCCTCTGGCTATCGCTACAGAGACCGGGAAAGCGCAGAACGGGGACATGTTTGGATACGTGATGCGTCTGATCCCGGCGGAGCATTATGAGATGAAGCATTATCTCCGCTCGGACGGGGATCCCAAGCAGAAAAAATTCGATACGTTCCATGCGATGATCTGGGCGGGGATGCACATCGTAACAGCGGTGCGGGCCCTGCACCTTGGCGGATTAAGCTACAAAGACCTGAATCCGGGAAACATCGCCATCCACCCGGTTACCGGGAAAGCGGTGATGGTGGACTGCGATAACATTTCCGTTGACAACGCTCCCTGTACCGTCAACGGCATGCGGGGGTATATGGCGCCGGAAATTGTGCGCAGCAATTTTGCCGTGACGCCCAATATCCAGACAGACCAGTTCTCTCTGGCGATTATTCTCTTCCGGCTGTTCTATATGGATCATCCCATGGAAGGAAAGATGTGGGAGAAATTTCCCATGATCACAGACGCCGTGGAGGACGAGCTGTATTGCAGGCATCCCCTCTACAATATGAACGTCCAGGACGACCGGAACCGGCCCACCGAGAATTACGCCCCGAATGTGAAGAAGCGGATGGCCCTGCTGCCGAAAATTCTCATGGAGGGATTTGAACAGACCTTTGTCAACGGAATCGATCACATCACCGGCCGGACGCCGGAGAACCGCTGGCTTCAGATTTTAAGCTCCGCCAGAGACCAGCTTGTTTTCCTGGATCCAAAGTGTAAGACGGACCGGGTTGTCCGCTTTGATAAGATAGAAACGATTCCCAGGGGCTGCCTGAAGCTGACGGTGAGCAAGCGTCTGAACCACGAGGTGGCGCTTTATCCCATGCAGAGCCTCTTTAAAGACGTGGTAAGCGGAGACAGAAAGGACTATACGGAACGGATCGGCCGCGTCAGCGTTTCGCAGGGGAGCCTGGTGATGCAGAACCTCAGCGGAGGAGTGTGGCAGGTCTACAGCCCCGCAGACCGGAAGATCAACCCGGTACGGAATGAGGAATGGTTTAAAGTGATGCCGGGGACGCAGATTCAGTTTGACGAAGTCCACAATATCGTGGGGAAGGTAGAGGATCCCAGAAGATAAAAACGAAAGAGACGGAGGAAAACAGTATGGCAGATTTTGAAGACAGCTTACTGGAAAACGAGCCCTTTCTGGGCGGAATCGGAGACATGCCGGGACAGAATACGAACAAAAGAGTTCTGGTGCTGATGATCGTGGACGCCACCACTTCCATGAGAGGGCAGAGCATCGGCCAGGTGAATTACGGGATACAGGAACTGTTCAGCGAGCTGAGGGAGTATGCTTCCTCAAATCTGGTAAATTTGCAGATTGGCATTCTGAGCTTTACCAACAGCGTGCGCTGGGAGATGGAGCCCACGGATATCCAGACCTGTTATGACGCGGTACATATTGACGTCCGGCCCGGACTGACCCAGTACGGAGTGGTCTATCACGAACTGGGGAAGATGCTGAACAAACAGAATCTTTTGAAATATTCCGGCAAACAGGCGGCTCCGGTTCTTATTTTCATGACGGATGGAGCTCCTTCCGACGCATACCAGGACGATCTGAACGCTTTGAAAAAGAACGGATACTTTGCCCTTTCCAACCGTTCCGCGATTCTTATGGGGGACGGAGCGAACGATCCGAAAGCCAGGGCGGCAGTGGAAGAATTCGTGTCAAAGGAAAGCATGATCCTGACAGCGGGGCGCTATACGGATATCGTGCAGAGCATCAAGCTGGCCACGCTGCATACATTGAAAAATGACTTCCAGGAAACGGATTCTCCCAAGATCCGGATTCCCGAAACCGATCCTTTGCCTCCGGAGAATCCTTTCGGAGGGACGGAGCCAACGCCTCCGGAGAATCCTTTCGGAGAGACCGATCCGACGCCAGAGAAGGATCCCTTCGGAGGGACGGAGCCGACGCCTTCGGAGAATCCCTTCGGAGAGACCGATCCGATGCCAGAGAAGGATCCCTTCGGTGGGACGGAGCCGACGCCTTCGGAGAATCCTTTCGGAGGGGAAGATCCTTTCGCGGGAATCGATTCGGAGTCTTCGGAAGATCCCTTTGGCGGAACGGATCCGGATCCGTTCGACAAGATGGAACCGACGTCTTCCGAGGATCCTTTTGGATGGACGGAAACGCCTGATTTTACCAATGCGAAGACAGAGGGGGACAGAGAAGAAGAGGGCGTTCTGGATCTGGAGGATCCCTTTGCGCCAAAAAGCTGAAACGGTCAGAAGGGATGTGAGACGATATGACACAGGAAAAGGAAGCATCCAGAGGAGGCGCTTCCCTGTTTGAAGAAGAGCAGATTTACAGAATGAGCTTTACTCTGGATCAGGAAAAATATGCGGGGGAGCGAAGGGCAGGGGCGGATTCTTTCGTCGTTGCCAGTGAGACGGGGAAAAAACTGCTGGTCCAGGTTCGGGAAAACACCGAAGAGATCGAAGAATTTCCTTACGAAAGGTATCCGCATCTTTGCGGCCCGCGCCGGGTCATCCGGGAAGAAACGCGTACGTTTCTTTTGAATGACCTGATGGAAAAACCTTTTTACGAGCCCATCGAGGAGGTTCTTTTCGGAAAAGGAATCAGCCTGACCCAGCGGATTCTTTTAAGCCTTTCTCTGGCAGCCGCAGCCGCTGAGCTGGAGGATGCGCTGGAAAAGCTCCCGGTGCGCCGGTTCCGGCTGGACGCGGTGCTGGTGGAGAAAAAAAGGTTTTTGGTTCGGATTGACTGCGCGAAGCTGGGACAGGCCGGCACAGAAGAGGACGTGGAAGAAGCGTATGAAAAGATGGCCAGGCTGGGGCTCATGCCTCCGGAATGGTATGAAGATCCCAAGAAGGAGCCCCTTGGCCTTCCCCAGCTGCGGCATATTCTGGCGGTTCTTCTGTTCCGTACGCTCTGCGCTTCCGATCCCTTTGACGGATCTGGCACACTGAAAGAATATCCATATAAAAACCGGCAGATTCTCGCCAAACTATACGGAAAAGAGGCAGAGTATATCCTGAACCCGGCGGGAAAGAACCGGGCGAACGTATACATCGGGCAGACGGCGAAGGTGATTTTCGGAAGAATCTGTCCGGAATTGAAGAAATTGTTTGACAAAGCCTTCCTGGAAGGAGTGAAGGAACCGGAACAAAGGCCGACGGCTTCCCAGTGGCTGGAGAATCAGAAGCAGATGATGAATTGGTATCAGAACGCGGGACAGGACTGGAGGATCCCGGATCTTAGAACCGGGTCCGGCGCTCTGAAAAATCTGCACTATCTCTGCCTGGAGAACGGGACGATCCTTCCGGTTCTTCCGGAGAAGCAGATCTGCCGGTATATGCTGGAACCGGCGGAGGAGCCTCTGGATGAAACCATTATCGGTTCTTTCAAAAACGGCGGATACGGGCCGGAGCTTGTTTTTCAAAAAGAAGAGCAGCAGCCCTCTGTTCCCCTGGACCTATATGGAGGACCGATGAAAATACGGGGGATGGAAGCGCAGATAAAAAAGGAACCTTGGAAGGAATAAAAAATGAGCAAAGAGATATTGGATGAAGTCGTTCTGGTGGTGGCGGATCTGTCAGGCAGCATGGCAGGACAGCCGGTTTCCAGGATGAACGTACAGATTTCAGAGCTGCTTTCCGAACTGAAAACGACACAGAAGCTGGCAGTGAACAGCATCCGCTTAGGCGTGCTGGGATTTCACGAAAAAAAGCAGTGGCTGATCCCTCCGGCCAGAGTGGATGAGCTGGATCATCTGCCCATGCTGCAGATCGGGAAGAGAAACGACGGCTTTTTCGCCAGATCCAACTATTCGATTATGCTGACGGAGCTGAACCGCTGTATGAACCGGGATTTCCTGTGTGAGAACCGTTCCTTAAACAGCGTTCATGTGCTTCTTTTTTCAGACGGGTTTCCCACGGATTCCCAGCAGTCTCTGAAGAACGCCGCCGCTTCGTTAAAGAAGAACGCCGTGTTTTCCAACGACCGGTGCAGAAGATATGTGATTCAGGAGAGAGAAGGGAAGAGTCTGGGGCTGTATCGGAGAGATTTCTGGACATCTTTCGTAAATTCGGAAGCAAACATTGTCTGCGCGGAGCAGTTCTCAGAGCTTCTGGGAGATCTCTGTGGAGAGCTTTCGGGAATTAAAGACGAGGATAATGTATTTGGACCATAGAAAGAGGAAAGGGGAAGAAAAAATGGCAGAGGAATTTGAATTCTTTACAGGAAGCATGGACGATATGAGCGGAATCGGAACGCAGAAAAGCCTGCATATGATTTTTCTGGTGGACAATTCCGGGAGTATGCGGGGAGGCGGCCGCATGGACGCGGTGAATGAAGCGTTTCAAAGGATGATTCCGGCTCTGCAGAAAATGCAGGAGCAGGTTCAGGACGCGTTTACGATTTATCTTTCGATTCTGGCCTTTAATGAGGATCCGGAATGGGTGACCACGCCTGCGGAGATCGCCTATTACGTACATTCGCCCATTGCGGCCAGCCAGTATGTCACGTACTACAGCCGGGCGTTTCAGGAGCTGAACCAAAAACTGAGCCGCAGCGAGTTTCTGGGACAGGGAGGAAAGATGGCCGCGCCCTATATTATGCTGCTCACAGACGGAGCGCCCACCGAGGGGGACGACTATGAGACGGCGCTGGAGGAGCTGAAGCACAACGCGTGGTTTAAGCTGGCCCAGCGGTACGCGGTGCTGATCGGCGCGGATACCATCAACGATCCCAACGCCCGCAGGGCGGTCAGCAGCTTTGTGGACGGCAACGAGGAGGGAATCCTTGACGCGGCGGATGCCGAAGCCATTGCTCAGAGCGTCAGCGCCAAGACGATTATCATTATGGATCAGATGACCAAGCGCCGGGGAGTCGCGGGCGGCGAGGAGATCCAAAAAGGAAAAGACGCCGATCCCTACCCGGATTTTGGAACCTTTCCAGGAGGGGAGGATCCGGACGTTTTATTCCCCGACTTTGATACCGGAGATACCGCGGAAGGCGAGGATCCGTTTTTTGATCCGGATCTGCAGTTTTAATCGGTGAAGGCTACGAGAAAGGAAAAGGAAGAAGATGCCGAACAGCTTTGAAGAATTACTGAAAGGACAGGAATATCTTGGAACCATGGGGGACATGCCGGGGGAGGCGTCCCAGAAATCCATGCTGA
>CALWMW010000059.1 GCA_944382085.1 uncultured Lachnospiraceae bacterium
CAGATATAGATCTCAAGAAAAAGCTCCAGATGAACCACAGTCTCTTCCAGGCATCCTTCAAACAGATAGACAATGAGAGAGCGCAGCTCCGTATAGAGGAAGGAAAGCAGCCTTCCGTAGTCTTCCCCCAGCGTCTCAACCGCATAATCCGGATTCCCATAGGACTGCGGATACTGCTCCGGGAGGATGTCCCAATACAGCTCCCGATTCTGCTTTTGCCACTGTTCCAGGGTATAGGTTCCGGTCTCTCCGGAATCCAGCGCCTTTTTCAGCTCTTCCATCTGCTCCAGAAAACCTGCCGTCTTCTGGAAAAAAACGCAAAAGGGGGCTGGAACCGTCTCTTCCCGGCGGATCTCCCGGATCCGGCTGGAAGCAAGACAGTACCGCTCCCTTAAAACTTTATCCATTTCCATATTCTTATCCATTTCTGAACCTTCTTTCGTCGCCCTTTTCCTTTCGGCTTTCCTCTGGGCTAGGAAGCCAGGCCGATGCATACAATAAAAAACCAGGCCGCTATCGTTACCGCGCTGAGAATCGTTCCGAACCTGGCCAGAAAATAGGATTTGCATTCGTCCTTAAAGCTGGCGAATCCGTAAGCCAGGCCGCAGACAGCGGCCGCGATCCCCAGAAATCCTACTGCTCCGATCCAGGCTCCGGCCCGGCCTTTCAAAAGAAAAGAGACCAGAAGAACCAGCAGCAGTACAAGCAGGGAACAGAGAGAAAGCCCCATAGCCATCTTGCTGTTCCCGGAATATTTTTTTTCTTCAAAAGAGTACACCTGTCTTTTTGCCATGCCACGGCTCCTTTCAGTCTCTCCGGAAGGTCTTCATTCCCTGGATCATACTGCAAAACAGCACATAGCCCAGCAGTCCCCCCAGGGTATTGAGAATCATATCGTCCACATCAAAATTTCCAACCCGGAGAATCAGCTGGGAAATCTCCACCACCGCGCTGATCTCAAAGCTTAAAATGCCTACCTTCCATCCGCTTCTCACACTGCGGGCAAAAACAGGGAGCAGCATTCCAAAAGGCATGAATCCAACGATATTTCCCACAAGATTCAAAGCCACATATTCCACGCCCAGGATCTCCCAGTAGCGGAGACACCGCAGAATCTCCTGGAACGGGCGGATGTTGTACCCGCCGTACATTCCTTCGGTTCCGCGGCCAAAGCCTTCCGCCAAAAACAGGAAGTAGATCAGGGCTACCACATAGACGCCGAATAACACCCCGCCGGAAATCTTAATGCCCCGTTTTACTGACGCTTCCATCAGATCACCACGCGGCTCCTGCTCCGCAGCAGCCGGGCTCCGCTGACCACCAGCAGAATCCCCGCCGTTATACCGGTTACAAGGGTGATAATCCCAATCGCAAGGCTTCCGGCCCCTGCGTTCGTAATCGTTTTAAAGGTTTTCTCATCCATAGCAGCACCTCCGGTCCTATTCCGCTTTCTACTTAGCATCTGATTCTTATTTTACCCCATATTGCTCATAATAAGCGTCGATGGCGGCCTTTGTAGGCTCGTCAATGATTACGGAGCCCTTATACTCTCTTCCGTACAGATGCTCCACTACTTCCTGCATGGTCACAATCGCGTTTGCCGGAAAACCATACAGCTCCCGGATTTCATCCAGCGCGCTCTTCTCTCCGCCTTTCCCTACTTCCATGCGGTTCAGGGAAACCATCAGGCCGAGAATCTCAACCTTTGCCTGCGCCTTTATAATAGGAAAGGTCTCTTCGATGGATTTGCCGGAAGTCGTAACGTCTTCAATGATCACTACCCGGTCCCCGTCTTTCAGCTTGCTTCCCAGAAGGATGCCGGTGTCTCCGTGATCCTTCACTTCCTTTCGGTTGGAGCAGTAACGGATCTCTTTTCCGTACAGTTCACTGAAGGCAATGGTAGTGGCTACAGAAAGCGGAATTCCTTTGTACGCCGGTCCGAAAAGCACATCGAAATCCAAGCCGTAATTGTCATGGATCGCTTTGGCGTAATACTCTCCCAGACGGCGAAGCTGGCTGCCTGTGACATACGCTCCCGCGTTCATAAAAAAGGGGGACTTCCTTCCGCTCTTCAGCGTAAACTCCCCGAACTTCAGCACGTTGCTGTCTACCATAAATTCAATAAATTCCTGCTTATACTGTTCCACGTATCCGAACCTCCTGTAATCTGCTTAAAATTTCTTATCAATTTTACCATAGCTTACTGGAATTTTCAATTCAGGATTTTGAACGGAAATTGTTTTCTTTTTTATACGGCTGTAGTAGAATAAAACCACTGGTATTTGGGGAAAAACGGTAAATTTTTAAAGCCCGATAATAAACGGTTATCAAGATAGAACCCCCGAAATGGAGGCAGCTTATGCTCAAACTGGAAACGCCCCGACTCATTCTCCGAGATTATACGACGGAAGATTTTGAAGAATACTTTCGGCTGAAATCGGATCCCAAGGTCATGTATTATCTACAGGATATATCCCTTCACTCCCGAAAAGAAGCTCTGGAAAATTTCCGGCACATTTTAGAAGATTTGAACTCTTCCAAGCGAAATTTTTACTTCTTTCACATAGAGAAAAGGGATACCCATGAACCTTTGGGAAGCGCCGGATATACAATCACGCAAAGGACTCCTCAGGGTCTTCTT
>CALWMW010000060.1 GCA_944382085.1 uncultured Lachnospiraceae bacterium
CCAACAAATTCACCCGTACCGGCGGGGATTATGTACGGGCGAAAAAGCCAAAACCTAAAAAACGCCCGTACTTTCCGGATCGGAAGTACGGGAGAAATCGCGAATCCAACAAATTTACCCGTACCGGTAGAGATTATGTACGGGCGAAAAAGCCAAAACCTAAAAATCCTCCGTACTTTCCGGGTTGGAAGTACGGGTGAAATCGCGAAACCAACAATTTTTCTGATTCAGGATTGCTTTTTTCTCACAGGCGTATTACGATGCAGATAAGCCGGCGGCTTGTAAAGAATTGTTTAGGAGAAAATGTTCAGATGAATCAGACAGAATATCAGATTACGGCCTGGTGCCAGAGAGTGGTCAGCCCCCACATTTACGAGGGGGCTTTTTGTATTGACGCCACCATGGGAAAAGGAGGGGATACGGAATTTCTCTGCCGCAGGGCAGGGAAAAACGGAAAAGTCCTGGCATTTGATATCCAGGAAGCGGCCCTGGACGCCGCGCGAAAGCGGCTGGAAGAGAGGCTTCCCTGGAAGAATTACGAGCTGGTTCTGGATTCCCACGACAGAATGGAAGCCTACGCGTCCGGGAAGACGGCGGCCTGCATCATGTTTAACTTGGGGTATCTGCCGGGAGGAAATCACCGGATCGCCACCCGAAAGGAAACGACTTTGAAGGCCCTGGAGCAGTCCCTGGAGCTTCTGGAACGGGGCGGAATTCTCAGCGTCTGCATATACAGCGGCAAAGACACCGGATGGGAAGAGCGGGACGCCGTTCTGCCTTGGCTTAGAGGGCTGGATCCCAGGAAATATCTGGTATTGACGACAGAATACTATAACCGGCCCAATCACCCGCCCATCCCGGCGTTTATCATAAAAATGTAGGGCGGCGCCGATACTTTTCCTCTTTTTTTCCTTGTGGTGTATTTGGGCTGGTGTTATAATAAAACGATCAGGATTCTTAAATGGAATCTTTTTAATAACAGGCGGAGGTTATTCACGATGACATTAAAAACGCTGCTGGAAGGACTGGAGTATCAGTGCCTTCAGGGTACAACAGACATAGAGATCCGGGACGTGGCCAACGATTCCAGGAAAGCGGGAGAAGGATCCCTCTTTCTCTGCATTCAGGGAGCGGTGACAGACGGCCATGAATACGTTCCTCAGGTGGTGCAGGCAGGCGCGAAGGCCCTGGTGGTCCAGAGGCCGGTAGAGGCGCCCGAAGATGTGACCGTAGTGCTGGTTCCGGATACCAGGTACGCCATGGCTTTGATATCGGCGGCGTACTACGGGCATCCCGCCGAGGAGATGAAGATTATCGGAATCACCGGCACCAAGGGAAAAACGACGACCACCTATATGATCAAGTCGATCCTGGAAGGGGCCGGATACAAAGTAGGCCTCATGGGCACCATTGAGGTGATCATCGGGGACAAGGTGATCCCCGCGGCCAACACGACGCCGGAGTCCTGCACGATCCAGAAGTATCTAAGAGAGATGGCGGACGCCGGCTGCCAGATTGTGGTGATGGAGGTGTCCTCCCAGGGGCTGATGCTTCACCGGACAGCCGGGATTCCCTTTGAACTGGGGATCTTTACCAATATAGAGCCGGATCACATCGGACCGGCGGAGCACAGCAGCTTTGAAGACTATCTTTCCTGCAAGAGCAGGCTGTTCAGACAGTGCCGGGTGGGGATTCTCAACTGGGACGACGCCCATGTGCGGCAGATCCTGGAGGGCCATACCTGCCAGGTGGAGAGCTTCGGCTTCTCCCAGGAGGCGGGGCTGAGGGCGGAGAACCTTCGCCTGGTCAACCGTCCCGGCTATCTGGGCATCGCCTATACGGTGACAGGAAAGATGCACATGGAGGTGGAGATCGACATTCCCGGCAAATTCAGCGTGTACAATTCCCTGGCGGCCATCGCCGTGTGCCGGCACTTCAAGGTGTCGGAAGACAACATCAAAAAAGCGCTGAAAGGCGCCAAGGTCCGGGGACGGGTAGAGATGGTAAAGGTATCGGAGCACTTTACTTTGATGATTGATTACGCCCACAACGCCATGGCGCTGGAGAGCCTTCTTACCACCCTGGCCGAATACCGGCCGCACCGTCTGGTCTGCGTCTTCGGCTGCGGCGGCAACCGCTCAAAGCTCAGACGCTACGAGATGGGAGAGGTGTCCGGAAGACTGGCGGATCTGACCATCATCACCTCGGACAATCCCCGGTATGAGAAGCCGGAGGACATTATCGCGGATATCGTCACCGGTATCCGCAGGACAGAAGGAAAATACGTGACCATTACCGACCGGAAGGAGGCTATTGCCTACGCCATCCGCCACGGCGAGCCGGGAGACCTGATCGTCATAGCCGGGAAGGGACACGAAGACTATCAGGAGATCCAGGGGAAAAAGTACCCCATGGACGATCGGATCCTGATTCAGGAGATACTGGAGGAAAAATAAAATCATCTGATGGAGTTATTTGCGGATATTATTCTTGACATCTCACACAGCAGCCTGGACAAGACCTTTCAATACCGGATTCCAAAGGAACTGGAAGAGCGTCTGGAACCGGGCAACGTGGTGGAGGTTCCCTTCGGAGCCGGGGATGTTTTGCGAAAGGGCTATGTGCTTGGAATCTCAGAGACGCCCAAGGTTCCCGCGGAAAAGTTAAAAGAGATCCGCGGAATTGTCACGGACTTTGCCGGGACGGAATCCAGGCTTACCGCCCTGGCCCTCTGGATGCGGGATTATTACGGATCTACGACGGTTCAGGCTTTGCGGACGGTCCTTCCCATGAGGAAGAAGGCGGCGCCCAGGGCGAAGCGAACCCTGGCGCGCACGGTTTTCGGGCCGGAAGCGCAGGAGATTCTGGAGCGGTTTCAGAAGAAACATCAGAAAGCCAGGGCCAGGCTGTGGGAGGCGCTTCTGGTTCAGCCGAGGCTGCCTTACGAAGCGGCGGTGGGAGGACTTGGGATTACCCCTTCGGTGATCCGCGCGCTGGAGGAGCGGAAGCTCCTGACCTGCGAGACGGACCTGGTATACCGGAAACCCTTTGAAGCTCCGGAAAAGAGACAGGAAAAGCCGGTCGTCCTTACGCGGGAGCAGAAGGCGGCGGTGGAAGGGATCCTGGAGGAGGACGCTCCGGGCGCTTACCTCATTCACGGGGTGACGGGAAGCGGCAAGACGGAAGTGTATCTGGAGCTGATTGCCAGGACCGTGGAGAAGGGACGGCAGGCGATCCTGCTGATTCCGGAGATTTCTCTTACCTATCAGAATGTGATCCGTTTTTACGGCAGATTCGGCGAGCGGGTGTCCGTGCTGCATTCCCGCCTTTCCCAGGGCGAGCGGTACGATCAGTTCCAGCGGGCCAGATCCGGGGAGATCGACGTGATGATCGGCCCAAGATCCGCTTTGTTTACTCCCTTCCCCAACCTGGGGATGATTATTATCGACGAAGAACATGAACCCTCCTATGAGAGCGAGTCCGTTCCCCGCTATCATGCCAGAACGACGGCTCTGAAACGGGGGGAGCTGGAGGGCGCGAAGGTGGTTCTGGGCTCCGCCACCCCCTCCATGGAGGCTTACTATGGAGCCATGGAAGGGCGGTACCGCCTCTTCCGGCTTTTGAACCGTCCCGGAGGCGGGCGGCTTCCCGGCGTAGAGATTGTGGATCTGAAAGAAGAGCTGCGCCAGGGGAACCGTTCCGTGCTCAGCCGGCTCCTTTACGACAAGCTGGAGCGGTGTCTGCAGGAAGGAAAACAGGCCATGCTTTTCCTGAACCGGAGAGGGTACGCCGGGTTTGTCTCCTGCCGCTCCTGCGGCCATGTGATCCGGTGTCCGCACTGCGACGTATCCCTTTCTCTGCACCGGGGCGGCAGACTTTTCTGCCATTACTGCGGATACAGCGAACCGGCGCCCCGAAGCTGCCCCCAGTGCGGCTCTTCTTTTATCGGAAGCTTCCGGGCGGGGACGCAGCAGATTGAGAAGCTGGTGGGGGAAGCCTTTCCCGGCGCCAGGATTCTCCGCATGGACGCGGATACCACCAGGGGAAAGGCCGGACACCAGGAGATCCTGAAAGCCTTCGGGGAGCATCAGGCCGATATTCTGATCGGCACCCAGATGATCGTAAAAGGCCACGATTTCCCCCTGGTGACGCTGGTGGGCGTTCTGGCCGCGGATCTGTCCCTGCACGTCAGCGACTACCGGGCGGCGGAGCGGACCTTTCAGCTTCTGACCCAGGCCGCGGGCCGGGCGGGACGGGGGAAGGATCCGGGGGAAGTGGTGATCCAGACGTACGACCCAGAGCACTACGCGGTAGTCTGCGGCGCCAGACAGGATTATGAAGCCTTTTACCGCCAGGAGATGGCGTACCGGAAACTGTCGGGCTATCCTCCGGCAGGGGGGCTTCTGGCACTGCACTGCTCGGCGCTGGATGAGGAAAAGCTTCAGAAGGCGGTTCTTTATCTGGGAAAATTCGCCAGAAAGGCGGCCGGGCCAAGGGGCGGAACCGTGCTGGGACCGGCGGACGAAGCCCTGTCCAAGCTGAACGATTATTACCGGAAGGTTCTGTACCTGAAACATGAGGACGCGAAAACCCTGATCCGGATGAAAAATCTGATCGAACAGTATATTTCCATAAACGAAGGATTCCAGGGGATTCAGATACAATTTGAACACAGATGACACAGACAATCAGAAAATGGAGGGAAAACCAATGGCGCTTAGAAAAATACGGATTATGGGAGACGAGATTCTTACGAAAACCTGCAGGCCGGTGACGGACATGACGCCAAGGACCAGAACGCTGGTTCAGGATATGCTGGATACGATGTACGACGCCAACGGCGTGGGACTGGCCGCTCCCCAGGTAGGTATATTAAAGCGGATTGTGGTAATTGATATAGGAGAGGGTCCTCTGGTGATGATCAATCCGGAGATCCTGGAAAAAGAAGGAGAACAGAGAGGACAGGAAGGATGTTTAAGCCTTCCGGGTCAGGCGGGCATGGTGACGCGTCCCAATTATGTGAAAGCGAAAGCGCTGGATCTGGATCTGAAGCCCTTTGAAATCGAAGGCGAAGGGCTGCTGGCGCGGGCCATCTGCCACGAACTGGACCACCTGGACGGAATCATGTACGTCCGCTTCGTGGAAGGAGAGCTCTTTGACGTGACAGACGAGGAAGCGCAAGAGGAGCCGGAAGACGAGTGGGAAGAGACAGAAGAGCAGGAAGAGTCCGCAGAGGGAAAGGATGCCTGAGATGATTCAGAACGTAGTATTTATGGGAACACCTGATTTTGCCGTAGGGACGCTGCAGGCGCTGATCCGTTCCAGATATGAGGTAAAGGCGGTGTTCTGCCAGCCGGACCGGCCAAAGGGACGGGGGAAAGCCCTGGCCATGCCTCCGGTAAAGGAAGAAGCTTTGAAAGCGGGGATTCCGGTGTATCAGCCGGCAAAAATCCGGGAAGAGGAATGGCTTGCCAGGGTGGAAGCGCTGCAGCCGGATGTGATTGTGGTAGTGGCCTTCGGCCAGCTGCTTCCGGAGCGGATCTTAAACGCGGCGAAATACGGCTGCGTGAACGTGCATGCCTCCCTTCTGCCCAAGTACCGCGGCGCGGCGCCCATCCAGTGGGCGGTGATAAACGGGGAGCAGGTTTCCGGTGTTACCACCATGCGGATGGACGCGGGGCTGGATACCGGAGATATGATTTTAAAGGAAGAAGTTCCTCTGGAGAAAAATGAGACCGGCGGAAGCCTCTTTGAGAAGCTCTCCGCCGTAGGGGCCGGCCTTCTGATCCGCACCCTGGATGAGATCAGCCGGGGAACCGCGGTCTATGAGCCTCAGCCCAAGGAGAGCCCGACGCCCTACGCCTCCATGCTGACGAAAAAACAGGGAGAGATTTCCTGGAAACAGCCGGCGGAGCGGATCGAATGCCTGATCCGGGGACTGAACCCCTGGCCCAGCGCGTACACGTACTACCGGGGCAAGATGCTGAAGCTCTGGGAAGTTCAGTGTCTTCCGGGAGAACCTGGGAATCCGAAAGAAGCGGGAAAGGCGTTTCGGGTAACAAAGGATTCCCTTGAGATCCAGACGGGCAGCGGGATCCTTTCCGTGAAGGAACTGCAGCCGGAAGGAAAGAAGAGAATGAAAGTGGACGATTTTCTCCGGGGCTATCCGGTAGAACCGGGGGAGGCCTTCGGAAAAAGAAAGGATTGATGGTATGTATGGTTTTTATGGACACGGAGGGTATCCGTTTATGTTTGACTGGACCTATCTCCTGGTATTTGCCGGACTGATCCTGTCCCTGGCGGCCTCCGCCAACGTAAAGAGTACCTTCTCAAAATATTCCAGGCTCCGCAGCGCCACCGGGATGACGGGAGCCCAGGCGGCAGCCAGGGTGCTCCATTTCGCCGGGATTTACGATGTGACCATCGAGCGGGTGGCGGGAAATCTTACGGATCACTACGATCCCAGGACCAGGACGCTGCGCCTGTCGGACAGCACCTACGGTTCCGCCTCTGTGGCGGCGGTGTGCGTGGCGGCCCATGAATGCGGTCATGCGGTGCAGCACCAGAAGCATTACGCGCCCCTGGTTTTGCGAAGCACCCTGGTGCCGGCGGCAAACTTCGGTTCGACCATGGCCTGGCCGGTTTTCCTGCTGGGGCTGATTTTTTCCATGCAGCCTCTTCTCACCGTGGGGATCGTGTTGTTTTCCCTGGCCGTCCTGTTTCAGCTGGTGACGCTTCCGGTGGAATTCAACGCTTCCTCCCGCGCCCTGAGAATCCTGGAGGGAAGCGGTATGCTGGGAGATTCGGAGCTCTCGGCGGGAAGAAAGGTGCTGAGAGCGGCTGCCCTTACGTACGTGGCCGGGCTGGCCGCCTCCGTCCTTCAGCTTCTCCGTCTGATTATTCTGGCAGGAGGAAGAGACCGTGACTAAGCCTGTAAATTTGCGAGAGATCGTGCTGGGCATCCTTCTGGAGATCACCGAGGAGGAGGCTTACAGCCATATCGTGATTGGAAATACGCTGGAGAAATATCAGTATCTGGACAAGCGGGAGAGGGCTTTCATTTCCCGCGTGGCGGAAGGAACGCTGGAGCACATGATCCAGCTGGACTATATCATCGAGCAGTTCTCCAATGTGCCGGTTTATAATATGAAGCCTTTTATCCGGAATCTTCTCCGGATGTCGGTCTATCAGCTGAAATATATGGACAGCGTCCCGGACAGCGCTACGGTGAACGAGGCGGTCCGGCTGGCTCAGAAAAAAGGATTTTACAATCTGAAAGGCTTCGTAAACGGCGTCCTGAGAAATACGGCCAGAAGGCTCAGCCAGATCCGCTATCCGGATCCGGTCAGGGAGCCTCTGCATTATCTTTCTGTGAAATATTCGTTTCCCATCTGGATGCTGAGCAAATGGGTGGCCCAGTTCGGGTATGAGGCCACGGAACGCATCTGCAAGGATTCCCATATGGAGAAAGGCACCACGGTGCGGTGCAACCTGGAGAAGGCTTCCGTGGAAGAAATCATCCTGGAGCTGGAAAAACAGGACATTCAGGTGAGACGTCATCCGTATCTGGAGTATGCCCTTGTGATTTCTCATTACAATTATATGAACGCGGTTTCCGCCTTCAAGAAAGGCTGGATCCAGGTGCAGGACACCAGTTCCATGCTGGTGGCGGAGGCGGCTGCCCCCAACTGGGGGGATTACTGCATCGACGTATGCGCCGCTCCCGGAGGGAAGAGCCTGCATCTTTCCGACAAGCTTATGGGAAGCGGGTACGTGGAAGCGCGGGACATTTCTGAGCGGAAGGTCAGGCTGATGCAGGAAAACATCGAGAGAAGCGGCGCCATCAATATCCGGGCCATGGTGCGGGACGCCACGGTTTACGACCCGGATTCCTACCAGAGGGCGGACATTGTCCTGGCGGACGTACCTTGCTCCGGCCTGGGAGTGATCGGCCGGAAACCGGATATCAAATACAAAATGTCTGAGAAGCGGCAGCAGGACATTATCAGCCTGCAGAGAAGAATCCTGGATACGGTGCAGAGCTACGTGCGGCCGGGAGGCGTGCTGATCTACAGCACCTGCACCATCGGCGCGGACGAAAATCAGTACAACATCAAGTGGTTTCTGGAGAACTATCCCTTCAAGCTGGAGAATCTGGATCCTTACCTGTGTCCGCAGCTTCAAAGCAGAACCACCAAAGGCGGTTATCTCCAGCTGCTTCCGGGAATCCATGAGTCGGACGGCTTTTTTATCGCCAGGCTTCGCAGATACGTAGACGAGTAAAAGAAAAAGGATGAAAGGACCATGGAGCAGAAAACAGATCTTAAATCCATGACGCTTCCGGAGCTCTCGGAGGCGGTGGCCGCCATGGGGGAGAAAAGCTTCCGGGCCGGACAGCTTTTTCAGTGGATGCACCAGAAGCTGGCGGAGGATTACGAGGAAATGACCAATCTTCCCAAATCCTTCCGAAAGAAACTGGAGGAACAGGGCCCCCTTACCAGGCTTACCCTTGTGGAGCGTCTGGTCTCCAGGCTGGACGGGACAGAAAAATATCTTTTCGCCCTTCCGGACGGGAATGTCATCGAGAGCGTGCTGATGCGCTACCGCCACGGGAATTCGGTGTGCATCTCCACCCAGGCGGGCTGCCGCATGGGATGCCGGTTCTGCGCCTCCACCCTGGGCGGGCTGGTGAGAAACCTCCTTCCCTCTGAGATGCTGGAACAGGTTTACCAGATTCAGAGGATTACGAAGGAGCGCGTCTCCCACCTGGTGGCCATGGGAACCGGGGAGCCGCTGGACAACTACGACAATGTCCTGCGCTTCCTTTCCCTTCTCACAGACGAAAAGGGGCTGCACATCAGCCAGAGGAACATAACGGTCTCCACTTGCGGGCTTGTAGAAAAGATCCGCAGCCTCGCGAAGGAAAAGCTTCAGATCACCCTGGCGCTTTCCCTCCACGCTTCCAGTCAGGAAAAACGAAAGAAACTGATGCCGGTGGCATATAAATATGAACTGGAAGACGTGCTGGACGCCTGCCGCTATTATTTCAGGGAGACCGGGCGGAGAGTCACCTTTGAGTACAGCCTGGTGGCGGGAGTGAACGATACTAGCGAGGACGCCAGGCACCTGGCGGAACTGATCGGGGATATGAACTGCCACGTAAACCTGATCCCGGTAAATCCCATTGCGGAACGGGATTTCAGGCCTTCCAGAGAGGACGGAATCGCGGCGTTTAAAAATAAACTTGAAAAAAATCGAATAAATGTTACTATTAGAAGAGAAATGGGCCGTGACATCCAGGGAGCCTGCGGACAGCTTCGTAGAAGTTATCTTTCCAAAGAAGGGGTTCCGGAAGCCGGGCAGAGCCAAGAAGGATAAATCCAGAGGGAAGAAGAAAGGAAACACATATGGATACATACTGTATAACAGATATCGGGAAGAGGCGTTCCCTGAACGAGGACTGTGTCTACGCCTCGGACCAGCCGGTAGGGAATCTGCCGAATCTGCTGATTGTGGCGGATGGAATGGGAGGCCATAACGGCGGAGAGTACGCCTCACGCTGCACGGTGGAATCCATTGTGGATTACATCGGGACGGCTGCGGAGGATCGTCCGATCCCTCTGCTGAGCCACGCCATTCACCAGGCCAACGAGACGGTGATTGAGAAGGCGAAATCGGACAAAAGCCTGGAAGGCATGGGGACTACCGTGGTGGCGGCTACGATTCAGGGGAGTTATCTGTATGTGGCGAACGTAGGCGACAGCCGCCTGTATCTCATTGATAAAGAGATCACCCAGATCACCAGGGACCATTCCCTGGTAGAGGAAATGATCCGGGTGGGAGAGCTCAAGCGGGAGGACGCCAGAAGACATCCGGACCGGAATGTGATCACGCGGGCCATCGGAGTAAACGAACCGGTACGGATTGATTTTTTTGATATGAAACTGGAAAAAGGCGATATTGTTTTACTTTGTTCAGACGGATTGACCAATATGGTAGAGGATCGGGATATCCTGAGAATCATCAAGCAGAGCGCTTCCTTAAAAGAGGCTGGAAAGCGCCTGATCACGGAGGCCAATAAAAACGGGGGCAAGGATAATATTTCCGTTGTCCTGGCCGGATATTAAATTCCGAAAATACCCTGAGTTTTGAATAATGGAGAATGAATATGCTAAAAGACGGGATGTTTATACAAAACAGATATGAGATCATTTCGCGCATCGGTTCCGGCGGAATGGCGGATGTATACAAAGCGAAGGATCACAAGCTGAACCGCTTTGTCGCGGTGAAGGTGCTGAAAAAGGAGTACCGGGAGGACAAAAGCTTTATCAGCAAATTCCGGGTGGAGGCTCAGTCCGCGGCGGGGCTGGCCCATGCCAATATCGTGAATATCTATGATGTGGGCGAGGAAGCAGGTATTTACTATATTGTTATGGAGCTGGTGGAAGGAATTACCCTCAAGGAGTATATCCAGAAGAAGGGACGCCTTTCCGTGCGGGAAGCTACCAGCATTGCCCTGCAGATCTCCGCGGGACTGGAAGCGGCCCACAACAACGGCATCATCCACCGGGATGTGAAGCCCCAGAATATTATTATCTCCACCGACGGAAAGGTTAAGGTGGCAGATTTCGGCATCGCCAGAGTTTCCACTTCCGATACCATCAATTCCAATGTGATGGGCTCTGTCCACTACAGTTCCCCGGAGCAGTGCCGGGGAGGCTACAGCGACGGGAAGAGCGATATTTATTCCCTTGGTATCACCATGTATGAGATGC
>CALWMW010000061.1 GCA_944382085.1 uncultured Lachnospiraceae bacterium
GATGTAATCTCTGTTTCATACTTTCTCCACTCCCATCTGTAAGGACGCCTGGGCGTCCGCTGTACATCCTGCATGCCGGACCCGGCATGCCCGTTTATTCACTATAGCACAGGGAGCCTTCCTTCTACAACACTTTTTTCAGCCATTCTCCCAGGGTGATCCCCCGGCTTCCCAGGACCTCGCTGTTCTCATAGAGATTTTCCAGATACGCGCCCGCCTCGCCTCCGCTTCGTTCCTGGGCCTTCTTTAGCGTAAGTCCCGATTCCTCCATGGGATACAGAATCAGATTCGCGGAGAAAGCGGGATCATTGGCCAGCCACGTCAAAAGCTCCTCTCTTCGCTCCTTCTTTTCCAAAAGGCCTTCGTCCAGGATGATCGCCTTTACGTGGCTGTAGTCCATGTACTTTTCCCCATAGCCCTCCACCTTTCCCAGCACGTCCTCCAGGGAATCCCCTTCCAGGGAAGTCAGGGCGTCCTCCGGCCCGTTTCCCTCATACCAGGCGAAACTTATCCGCACCTTTTCTTCGTTTTCCCGGATCTCGAACGCGGCCGGAAACAGCCTCTCTTCCAGTTCCCTGGCAGTACAGCCGCCCAGAAGAAGCAAAAGCGCCGCAGCCCCTCCCAAAACCTTTCCCCGCTTTTTCTTCCAGCAGGCAGCAAACAGCGCCAGCAGAAAAACAGGGGTCAGGAGGTGAAGGTTCAGGGCTCTGTAATAGCCCATGGCCGCTTCCGCGGTTAAAAATCCGGAAGCTCCGGCGTAAATCAGAAAAAGGAGGAGACCCTGGAAGGCGAGGCTGCCTCCGGCGTTTTTTCCCACCGCCGGAAGCTTCCGCCAGAAAGCTTCGCTGGTCTTTTTCAGATTCCAGAGAGCCGTCCCCAGGGCAAGGGCCAGGCTGAGCAGAAGGGGCAGGAGAAATACCACGTCCCAGCGTTTCAGAAATCCGCCGGGAAGGAGGACGCTGCTCATCACCCGCACCGCGGGAAAGGGGATCCGGCTCATCCCTCCTTCCCCGAAAGAGACCGCCGTAATCAGGACGATGGCGCCGGAGAGGAGGAAGGCCATGAGGCTTCCCGCGCGCAGGCAGCCCGCGGTTTTCCTTCGCATCCCTTCTTCCTCCTTCTTCACATGCCCTCTCAACAAAGGAAGGAACAGGCCGCCCGCGCAGACGAAGCACTCGTACCCTCCCGGAAGGGCCCGGTCCTGGAAGCGCAGCCAGGAGGCTTCTCCCCAGTCCTTCCCTCCCGCGGCGGCTCCGGCTCCCATGATAAGAACCAGCGCCAGAATCACCGGTCCCAGCACCTCGCTGATCCTCCCCCGCGCCTCAACGCCGCCTCTTGCCAGCAGAATTCCGGCAGCCAGGGGAAGCAGCGTCAACAGCGGAAGAGGCGTTTCCGGCAAAAGGTAGGTTCCCGCCAGCTCCGCGCAGAGGTTTAAAAACACGGCGGCCTGGGCCGTCAGATAAATTACGGCGGCCGTAAGCAGAAGAATCGCCGCCGCGCTCTGTCCTTTCTTTCCCGCAAAAGCGCTCTCCCCCGTCAGCTTTTCCGCCAGAAGCCCCGCCAGCAGCTGCCACAGCGCGATGCCGCCCCCCAGGGAGAGGATCATGCTTCCCGGCGTTTCTTTCTCCAGATAAACCGGAAGCAGGACGCACAGGACGCCCAGCATATCCAGAAACACCATGTATTTCAGCTGCCGCAGGGATATTTTCTGATTTTCGGAAAACATAGGTTCACGCTCCTTCCTTTCCTTTTTTCTCCTCCCGCATCCTGGCCTCCGGCCGGGCAAAGACCGGCCGGCGGGTCAGCTTCCCATACGGCGCGCGGAAAAACCCGTCGGACATGGGCGAGATTCCGTCCTCCGTCCCCGCCGCGTACGGCATCAGGTACGGGATCCCGAAGCTTTTCAGGCCGGCAAGGTGAAGCAGGAGGAAGAGCCATCCGAAAGCAAAGCCGTACAGGCCGAAAACCCCGCACAGAAAAATCATTCCGTATTTCAGAATGCGGAAGGCCTCGGACAGTTCCTCGTTGGGGATGGAAAAGGAGCCCAGGGCGGTAAGCGCGTTCACGATCACCACAACCGGGCTTAAAAGATTGGCGCTTACCGCCGCCTGTCCGATGATCAGTCCTCCCACGATTCCAATGGTATTGCCAATGGGCCCCGGCATCCTAAGCCCGGCCTCCCGCAGCAGCTCAAAGGAGAGCTCCAGAAACAGCACCTCCCCGATCCCCGGAAACGGAACGCCCTGTCTGGCTTCGGCCAGGGACAGAGCCAGAGGCGTGGGAAGCAGCTGAGGGTGAAAGCCTGTGACGGCCAGATACAGTCCTGGAAGGGAGAAGGCCAGGAAGACGGCGGCAAGGCGGACGCAGCGCAGCAGGGAGGCGATTTCAAAATTTCCGTAATAGTCGTCGCCCGTCTGCAGAAGGCTGTTCAGGGTCGCCGGCAGCAGAAGAACCCAGGGGGAGTTGTCGCAGACGCAGACGATCCTCCCCTCCAGGATTGCCGCCGCCGCCCGGTCCGGCCGCTCGGTCGCCTGGAATTTCGGGAAGGGAGACCAGGAAAACCGCCCGGCCAGCTGTTCCAAAACGCCGCTGTCCATGACTGCGTCCAGGGTAAGCCCCGTCACTTCCTTTCGGATTTCCTCCAGGATCCGGGGTCTTGCCAGGCCCTCCAGATAAACCAGGGCGACCGGGGTGTTGGAGCAGGAGCCCACGAACAGCTCCTCTACCTTCATCCTGGGCGTCCGGATTCTCTTTCGGATCAGGGCGGTGTTGATCTTCTCCGATTCGCAGAAGGCTTCCCTGGAGCCCCGCAGGGTTTTCTCGGATTCCGCCTTTCCCACTCCGGTTCCCGGATAGCCTTTGCTTCCGATCTTCAGGGCTTTCTCGTATCCGTCCAGAAAGAAAACCGCGTTTCCCGCCAGCATGGCGTCCAGGGCTTCCTTCATGGTGCCAAGCTCCTTAAAGTCGGAAATCCCCAGGGCGTTTTCTTCCATTACGCGGGAAAGTTCCCCCGCGTCCAGTTCCCAGAGCCTTGAAAGAAGCTGTCCGAGAACCGATTCCCGCAGCATCATATTGTCTACCGCGGTTTCTATATAGACCGCCAGACAGGCCGTCGGCTCTGGAAATCCCAGATGCATGGGCCTTAAAATAATATCGGCGCAGTCCTGGCACACAGCCCGGAGGTATGCTTCGTTTTCCGCAAGTATTCCGGATATCCCTTCCATTTCCCGATTCCTTCCTTTCCCGCAGAATAAAAGAGGGTATCCCTCAGGATACCCTTTAGTATAAGCATATGCTTCCGTTTTATTCCTTTTTTCCCAAACTGCTGATGATCGTCTCTTTCTGCCGCTCAATGTGCATGGAGGTAATCCGGGCCGCCGTCTCCTCGTCCTTTCTCTCCAGCGCTTCCATAATCTCCTTGTGTTCGGACAACAGAAGGGAGTGGGAACGGCGATCCTTCAGGTATTCCAGGCGGTACCGGTACATCTGCTCTCTGAGATTGTTCAGCATCTGCACCAGCCTCCGGTTCCCGGTGGCCTCATAGATCACGGCGTGGAAGGCTTCGTCCGCCTGGGCGCAGGCGGAAACGTCGCCGCCCTTTAAAGCTTTGCCAAATGCCTCCGCGGCTTCCCGGAGCGATTCCAGCTGCTCGCCGGTGATTTTCCGGCAGGCGCATTTTACCGCCAACTCTTCCAGCGCCATGCGAACCTCCAGCACATCCTCCAGATCGGAGACGGTAATCTCCGCCACCACGGCGCCCTTTCTGGGGATCATAAGAACCAGGCCTTCCAGCTCCAGCTTCCGGATGGCCTCCCGCACCGGGGTGCGGCTGACTCCCAGCTTCTGCGCCAGATGGATTTCCATCAGCCTCTCTCCCGGCTTCAGTTCCCCCCGCAGGATTGCCTGGCGCAGGGTCTGAAACACCACATCTCTCAGAGGAAGGTATTCATTCATCTGCAACTGAAACGTTTCAACCATAGGTCTCTTTTGTCCTTTCTTCTCTTCCCTGGTTCTGGGCAAAAAACGTGGTGAGATATACCTGTTTTGCCAGACTCCCTTTGCGTATCTTCTCGTAAGCTTCTCTGGCCGCCTTTCTGCAGTCGAACAGCCCGAACACCGTAGGCCCGCTTCCGCTCATCATGGCTTTCAGGGCGCCGGCTCTCTCCATCTCTTCTTTGAGCAGCGTAATCTGGGGATGCTCCGCGGCGGTTACCGTCTCCAGCACGTTTCCCATTTTCCGGGCCATCCCTTTCAGGTCGCCTTCCCGGATGGCGGCAATCTGTCCTTCAAGATCCGGGTGCCAGGTCAGCTGATCCGCCCTGAGGGCCCCGAAAACCGATTTGGTGGAAATGTGAAGCTTGGGCTTCGCCAGAAGGATCTGGCACGAGGGGGCGTCCGGCAGCCTGGTGAGTTTTTCCCCAATCCCTTCCGCCAGCGCCGTTCCCCGCATGATACAGAAGGGAACGTCCGCTCCCAGCTTCACGCCCCGCTCCATAAGCGCTTCCCTGGAAAGGCCCAGGCCGAACATGCGGTTCACACCCACCAGAACGGCGGCTGCGTCCGAGCTGCCGCCTCCCAGGCCGGCTGCCACAGGAATGTGCTTCTCCAGCGAAATCTCCAAACCGGAAGAAATGCCGAACTCCTTCAGAAGAAGCTCCGCTGCTCTATGCGCCAGATTCTCCGGACCGGCGGGAAGATAGTACAGATTCGTCCGCACCCGGATTCCTGGCTCTTTTCTCTGCCGCAGCGTCAGACGGTCGTACAGACACACGCTCTGCATCACCATTTTCAGTTCATGGTAGCCGTCCTCCCTTTTTCTCAGCACATCCAGCCCCAGATTTACCTTAGCCATTGCTTTCAGCTTGAGTTCCCTCATGGATTTCGCGTTCCTTCCTTTTCCTTTGTATTTTGTATGCATTTTGTATACAATACATTTTAGCTTCCCCTCCTGCCACTGTCAATCACTCCGCGTCCGGATTCTCCATTTTTATGAAAACTGCTGTATTCCTATCCCTGGTTTTCATGAAAAGTTACCAGGTTCTTCATAAGAATCAGATACGCGCCCGGCGTAAGTGTTCCGTTTTCCAGGCCGTTGGCCTCCGCGATCTGCCGGGGCGTCATGCAGTACTCCTTCGCGATCTCCCAGAGGGTATCTCCTTTCTGCACCACGTATCCCGTAATGGCCGGCACCTTCTCCAAAACCGCCGGATCATACTCCTTCTCCTGGATTTCCCGGATGCATCTCTGGGAATGGGGCCGTACCACAAAGAGCTCCAGGTTCAGGGAGGCTCTCAG
>CALWMW010000062.1 GCA_944382085.1 uncultured Lachnospiraceae bacterium
CTTTTGCTGGAGGCTCAGAGGATTTTCTGCGATAATCCGGGAAATACCTGTATGTTCGGCCCTGTGAAAGACGGCGTTTTTCTGCCGGAAACGCTGGAAGAGATCCTATTTTCCGGAACGCTTTGGGAGGGAAGCGCCATGATCGGGTCCAGCCGGTATGAGATGGGAAGCTACAAGGACACGGATCCGGATCTGGCAGCAAACGCGCCGGGGATCGCGGACAGTCTGTTTGGGAAAAACGCGCCGATCGCCCAGGAAGAGTTTTCCTGCTTTTACCGCAATTTCTGCGAGGAGCATGGGCGAAAGCCTTCGCCAGAGCTTCAAGCGGACTGGTGGGTGCAGATTTTAACGGACAATATGTACCGGTTATATTCCTACCGTCTGGCCCGACGCCTGGCTAAGAAAGGCTGCCGGGTGTGGCAGTATACGGTGGAGTTTGAACCGGCCCTTCACTGCTTTGATCAGACGCTGGCCTTTGACGAACCGGATCCGGAACTTTTTAAAGACGATGGACAGCTGGAAAAAGCCGCGCGTCTGGGAAAGAAGATCTACCGTTCTTTCGTGAATTTTATTGAAAAGGGAGATCCGGGCAAAGAACTCTTTTGGCCGTGCCTGGAACCGGAGCATCCAATCCAGATGGCGTGGGATGAAGAAAGCGGAGCCAGGAAGATTGCGGACGGGGATGTGCTGGAGGGATTCGGCGAGGAGGTTTATGTAAGGTAAGGAGCGGTTCTCGCAATTTACGGATTCTCAAAGAGTGAAAAAGGTGATATACTCATAGGCAGTTACGCTGGCGCGGCCGGAAAGCCGCAGGCTTCAGAAAAAGCAGGGGAGAGCGATATGAATCGAAACGACTGGTACGAGGCGGGGGAGCAGATCCTGAATCTGGTTCAGGACGCCATTGACCAAAAAGACTTCTCGCAGCTGAGCGGTACCATTTCCAATGTAGTGAACCGTACTGTAGACGAGCTCCAGAAAAGCCTGAAGGATTCCTTTTCCTCCAGAGAAGGCGGGAAAACACAGGGCTTTGATCAGAAAGCGGCGGCAGAGCGGATCCGGGAAAATCTCAGAGAAAAGAGACAGAATCAGAAAAAAGAAGAAAAACCGGCGAGGTACCGGCGTCCTCCCGGCCTTGTGTCGGGAAATGTCATGGTCTGGCTGGGCTATGGGATGACCTTTATGTTCGGTCTGACGCTGCTCCTTACGGTGATGGCGGATTACACCATGGGAATTCCGGGGATGGAGATCGCTTACGGGACGCTGGGGCTGTTCTTTCTTCTCAGCCTTTGCGTGGGGATCGGAGGCGGAAGGCGGCTGGGCCTGGCCAGACGGTTCCTAAGATATACGAAGATCATAAAGGACAGAAGTTTCTGCGCCCTGGAGGAGCTGGCTTCCGGAACCGGGAGAAGCTTAAACCAGGTGAAAAGAGATCTGCGCAGGATGATTCAGAAGGGATTTTTCCCGGAGGCCCATCTGGACCGGAAGCAGACGTGTCTGATGCTTACCGGAGAGGCGTACCAGCAGTATCTGGCGGCCCAGCAGTCCTATGACCGCCGTTCCCGGTTTGAAACAGAAAACGGGGAGCCGGACGCGGGGCAGCAGGAAGATTCTGCCATGGACGGGGCGTGCCGGGAATTCATAGAAGAAGGAGAAACGTATCTCCTTCATATCCGGGAATGCAACCGCAGGATCGAGGACGATGAGATGTCGGCGAAGCTGGAGCGGCTGGAGCTGGTGGTCGCCCGGATCTTTCAGGAGGCGAGAAAGAATCCGGAGGAGATTTCCGATCTCAGGAAGATGATGAGCTACTATCTGCCTACCACCAGGAAGCTTCTGGACGCTTACTGCGAGCTGGATGACCAGCCGGTACAGGGAGAGAACATTGAGAATACCAAAAAAGAGATCGAGGACGCGCTGGATACCCTGAATACGGCCTTTGGAAACCTGCTGGACGGCATGTTCCAGGAAACGGCCTGGGATATCTCTTCCGACATCAGCGTCCTGGAGACGATGCTGGCCCAGGAGGGCCTGACCGGAAAAGATTTTAAGGAGAAAAACACGGAGGGAAAAGGATGAGCGACACATTTCAGGATTTTGAGAAAGTTCCCGCGCCGGTGCTGACCTTTGGCGCGGCGGAGGAAGAGAAAGAGACGGCTCCGGCGCCGGAGGAAAAGCCGGTACAGCCTCAGCTGGATGAGAGTATCCTGACCGAGGAGGAGCGGAAGATGGTGGAGGACTTCAGCCGCCAGATTGACCTTCATGATTCCAACGGAATTCTGCAGTACGGGGTAGGCACCCAGAAGAAGATGGCGGATTTTTCCGAGAACGCGCTGAAGAATGTGCGGACCAAAGATCTGGGCGAGGTGGGGGATATGATCTCCGACCTGGTGGCGGAATTAAAGAGCTTTGACGTGGAAGAGGAAGAGAAGGGCTTTCTGGGATTCTTCAAGAAATCCGGAAACCGGCTTACGGCCATGAAGGCCAAGTACGATAAGACTGAGGTCAACGTGGAGAAGATCTGCGAGGTCCTGGAGAAGCATCAGATGCAGCTGATGAAGGATGTGGCGGTGCTGGACAAGATGTACGGCCTGAACCTTTCTTATTTTAAAGAGCTGTCCATGTACATTCTGGCCGGGAAGAAGCGCCTGGAGGAGGTTCGCGATACCGAGCTTCAGGAGCTGACAGACAAAGCCAAGAAGTCCAACCTTCCGGAGGACGCCCAGGCGGCCAGAGATCTGGAATCTCTCTGCGAACGCTTTGAGAAGAAGATCCACGATCTGGAGCTGACCCGGATGATCGCCATTCAGACGGCGCCTCAGATCCGGCTTGTGCAGTCCAGCGATTCTACCATGATCGAGAAGATCCAGTCTACCGTAGTCAACACCATCCCGCTGTGGAAAAGCCAGATGGTGATCGCCCTGGGCGTGGAGCACGCCAACCAGGCGGCAAAGGCCCAGAGAGAAGTGACCGATATGACGAACCAGCTTCTGCGGAAAAACGCGGAGAAACTGAAAACAGCCGCGGTAGAGAGCGCCAGGGCTTCCGAACGGGGCATTGTGGATCTGGAGACTTTGAAAAATACCAACGCGGCCCTGATCTCCACGTTTGACGAGGTCCTGAAGATTCAGGAGGACGGAAGGAGAAAACGCCAGGAGGCGGAGAACGAGCTGAACCGCATGGAAGCGGAGCTGAAGAACAAACTTCTGGAAATTCACCGGTAAGAGGGAAGAGTGGGCCAAGGCTCACTTTTTCTGCGTCCCGGAAGAGAAAGGCAGGATATGGACAATTATACGATTTCACAGTGGTGTCTTTTCTTTTATCTTTACAGCTTTATCGGGTGGGTCTGGGAATCCGCCTATGTGTCGGTGCATCAGAAACGGTTTGTCAACCGGGGATTTCTCAAGGGGCCGTTCCTTCCGATCTACGGAAGCGGAGCTCTGTGCGTGCTGGCGGCGGTTCTCCCGGTGAGGGAGGATCCGGTGAAAACGTTCCTGGTGGGCATGCTGGTGGCCACGGTGCTGGAATATATCACCGGAGCTTTGATGGAACGGATTTTCCGGGTAAGATACTGGGATTATACGGGAAAGTTTTTGAACGTCAACGGCCATGTCTGCCTGGCGTCCGCGCTCTGCTGGGGCGTGATGTCCCTGATTCTCACCAGGGGCGTGCACTTCTATCTTTCCGAAGCGGTGTGCGCCATTCCTCAGCCCTACGCGGCCTGGGCGGTGCTGGTGATTACCCCGGTGTTTACCGCGGACTTTGTTACGTCTTTTACCGTCGCTTTTCATCTGCGGGAATTCCTGGACCAGAACGGACGGATCCAGGAAGAGCTGCGGAAGCTTCTGGATAAAAAAGAGCTTCTGGAGGCCGCGGTTCAGGAAGCGGGAGAGAAGGCGAA
This sequence comes from uncultured Lachnospiraceae bacterium, assembly GCA_944382085.1. GTDB lineage: Bacteria > Bacillota > Clostridia > Lachnospirales > Lachnospiraceae > Choladousia. Next base: position 3,899 of record CALWMW010000062.1, read on the forward strand.
AGATCAGATTATACAGGAGCTCAGAGAGCTGTATATGAAAATCGGAGAGAGGAAGGGACAGCTTCAGCAGATCTACTCAAAATCTGTGCGGGGGCTTCTGAAGCGAAATCCCACCGCCTACTCCGTTCGCTACCGGGAAAGCTTCAATGAGTTGAAGAAAAACATTCTGGAAAACTGGAAAAAATACCGGGAAGACCGGAAGCAGTGAGGAGGAGCGTATGGAAGAGAGCAGGATCGAAGAAGAGTTCCTCAGCGGCTTCTGCAAGAAACAGAATCAGACGAGGACGGTGCTGTGCGAGATAGAAACGGACGCTTCCGGAAATCGGAGGCTTTCGGCGGCGGACTGCGCCTACGGAGCCTGCGAGCACAGCCTTACGTGCGGGCTCATGGGACAGGCGGCCGGGCTTTCCGGGAGGTAAGGGCAGGATGGTTTCGCTGGAGCGGTTTGAAGAGATGGTTTTTGAGACGGAGGAGACGCTGCCGGAGGACTTTTTCCGGGAGCTTCACGGAGGCGTGATGGTAAAGCCGGAGAGCAGGCTGCATCCCGCCGACCTGGGCGGGGATCTGTATGTCCTGGGAGAATACAGAAAGGACCGGTATCTGGGCCGGTTCGTGGTTCTGTATTACGGCTCCTTCGCCCAGTGCTTTCCCTCCTGTCCGGAGGAGGAGCTGGGAAAAAGAATCCGCAGGGTCATGCTCCACGAGTTCCGTCACCATCTGGAATCCCTGGCGGGAGAGCGGGATCTGGAGCTGGAAGACGCCAGGGCGATCTCCCAGTATCGGTACCGAAAGCAAAAAATACTTGACGGATAAAGGGACAGGAGCTAGAATAAATGAAGTGAGCTTTTGACGGACGGACATATGTACGCCGGAAAAAGACAATGAGGAGAAATGAAAAAAAGACTGGAGGAATCGTGAATATGAAGCCGTATCGGGAAATGAACAGGGAAGAGCTGAGACAGGAATATCAGGCGCTGGAGAAAAAGTTTCAGGAAGAGAAGGCCAAGGGACTGAAGCTGGATATGTCCAGAGGAAAGCCCTCCAAGGCGCAGCTGGATCTCTCCAACGGAATGATGGACGTGCTGAACAGCACGTCGGATATGAAATGCGAGACCGGAGTGGACTGCAGAAATTACGGAGTCATGGACGGAATCCCGGAAGCCAGAAGACTTCTGGCAGATATGTCCGAGGTGCCGGAGAAGAATATCCTGATCTATGGAAATTCCAGCCTTAACGTGATGTTCGATACGGTAGCCAGAGCCATGTCCATGGGAGTGTGCGGCCATACGCCCTGGTCAAAGCTGGATAAGGTAAAATTTCTCTGCCCGGTGCCGGGATACGACCGGCATTTTGGGATCACCGAGTTTTTCGGCATTGAGATGATCAACGTTCCCCTTCTGGAGACGGGGCCGGATATGGATCTGGTGGAAAAGCTGGTGTCGGAGGACCCTGCGGTGAAAGGAATCTGGTGCGTGCCCAAGTATTCCAATCCCACGGGAATCTCCTATTCGGATGAGACGGTGCTGCGGTTCGCCCATTTAAAACCCGCCGCCGAGGACTTCCGGATCTTCTGGGACAACGCCTACTCCATCCATCACCTGTACGATGACGACCAGGACGTGATCCTGGAGCTTCTTACGGAATGTGAGAAGGCGGGAAACCCGGATATGGTCTACAAATTTATCTCTACCTCCAAGGTAAGTTTCCCTGGTTCCGGCATCGCCGCCATGGCGGCATCCGAGGCGAACCTGGCGGACGCCAGAAAGGCCATGTTCTATCAGACTATTGGTCACGACAAGCTGAACCAGCTGCGCCACGTGCGTTTCTTTAAGGATATGGACGGAGTGAGAGAGCATATGAGAAAGCACGCCGCCATTCTGCGTCCCAAATTTGAAGCGGTGCTGGACGTTCTGGAAAGAGAGCTGGGCGGCCTGGAGATCGGAAGCTGGGTAAAACCCAAGGGCGGATATTTTATCTCCTTTGACTCCATGGAGGGATGCGCGAAGAAGATCGTAGCGAAGGCGAAAGAGGCCGGCCTTGTGATGACCGGCGCGGGCGCTACCTTCCCCTATGGAAAGGATCCCAAAGACAGCAACATCCGGATCGCTCCTTCCTTCCCCACGCCGGAGGAACTGGCGGTAGCGGCGGAGATCTTCGTGCTCAGCGTGAAGCTGGTAAGCATCGAAAAGCTTCTGGGAGAATAAAAAAAGAACAACGGAAATCCTGCCGGAGCGGAAAGCGACTTCTTTCCCCCTCCCGCAGGATTTTTTCTTGCCCCTGGCTCTAATCTGGGATATAATAGTAAAGAGTTGCCCCGGAGAGGGAGATCCGGCGGCAGGAGAGGATAGGAGGAACAGACATGAAGCGTTGCATCATATGTGGAAATACAGGAGACGACAACAGCGCTGTCTGCAGCGTCTGCGGCAATCCATACGTAGATATGTCAGACAGCTTTGAAGAGGATTTTGAGGAAACCGGAAAAGAACCGGAAGAGCCGGAAGAACCGGCTTTGGAGGAAGGTTCGCAGCCGGAGGAGGCTTCTAAGGAGCCGGCGCAGGAAGAGAAGAGCGAGGAGCCCGCGGGACAGAGCGCAAAGAGAAGCCCGCGGCCCCATGGGATGACGGCAGGTCCTCACATTTACGGCCAGGAGGACGGCCCCTACAGCCAGGGCGGGGCGGCTTCGGCGCCGGAGGCGGAAGCGGGAGAACCGCAGGAGCAGCCGCCCCTGCAGCAGGCGGAGGGTCAGCTGGTTCGCAGACAGACCGCCCGGAAAGCGGCGGCGCGCGGGCCCCAGGGAGAAGCCCCCGCGCAGCAGCCGGGAGCCGGAAGGCCAGCGCCGGCCAGGAGCATGCCTCAGGGGAACCGGCGGCCTTATCCGGGACAGCCTCAGGGCGCGTATCCTCAGGGAAGGCCTCAGGCGTACGGAAGCTTCCGGATTCGGGAGACAGCCAGAGCGGCGCTGCATTCCCCCATGTTTTTCTTTATGGCTCTTTTGTATACGGCCTTTCTGGCAGGATCCGTGGCGGCGATCTTTATGCAGGAGCTGAACTATTCCCAGTACGCCAGGATCGTGGCGGCGGTGGACGTTCCCGCGCAGTTTGTGAGCTACGTGGACGACCTCTTCCGGCTGGTGGCGATGCTGGATACGGATGCGGTTATTCTGAATCTCGTCCTGAAGATTCCGGATCTTCTGTTCTGCCTGGGACTGTGGATGATCTTCTTCCTGTCCGGCGCCAGAAAACCGGAGATGTCCGGAACGGGCTTCCTTCTTGGAAAGATCGCGGTGATCGTGCGGCTGATTATGGCCTGTCTGGCTCTGCTGCTCTGCCTGATCGTCTCGGTATCCTTCCTGGTAGCCAGCTGGGTATCCGGCGCTCAGATTACCATCGTAGTATCCGCCGCGCTTCTGGTGCTGATGATTACGGTGACCATGATGGTGATTATGTACTATGCCGCGTACCTTGGCACGATTAAGGTGTGCCGGCTGAACGCCAACGGGGAATCCTACGGAAGCGCTTCCGGTTACCTTGGCGTTATGAGTATTTTCCTTGCGCTTCTCTCCGTTGTGAATCTTCTGTCCGCCATTGTGAACGCGGAGATTTCCGGGCTGGTGAGCTCCATCGGAAACATCGGATGGCTGGCTCTCTTCGCGGTATGGATCTTCCGCTACAGAGGCGAGATGAGCGAAGTGGAAGACTGATTGAAACGATGAAGTCCGGCCCTTGCGGGACTGCCCTTGAACCGGCGGTTTCACAGGGGCTTTTTTATAGGAAAAGAAGGAGAAAACCAGATGAATTTTGCAGCCGTGTTTCATACGTCGAAAAGTCCCTATTGCTATCCTCTGAACGAGGATGAGATGGAGATAAATCTGAAAACAGGAAAAGAAGTGGAGCGGGTCTGGATCTGCTGCGGAGATCCGTATCAGAACGGAATTGCCGGAAGCAGGGAGAGATGGGAGGGAACGCGCCTGGAGATGACGGACCGGAAGGAGCTGGCGTACCAGAGCTGGTGGTCCGCCGTGCTCCGGCCCGAATACAAGAGACTGAAATATTATTTTATCCTGGAGGCAGGAGGGGAGACGTGGTACTACCTTGAGAGCGGCTTCCTCACCCAAAGGCAGATGGAGCAGGAGGGGCGGATGCTGCAGTACTTTATCTTCCCGTGGATGAATCCCGCGGACGTCTCCCGGACGCCGGACTGGGTTCGGGAGACGGTGTGGTACCAGATCTTCCCCGACCGCTTCTGCAATGGAGACAGGAGGAACGATCCAGAGGACGTTCTGGCCTGGAGGAACGGGCCGGTGACCAACGAGGAGCTGTTCGGCGGAGATCTGGAAGGAATCGTGGAAAAGCTGGACTATCTGGAACGTCTGGGGATCACAGGGATCTATCTGACTCCCATTTTTCAGGCTGCTTCCGTGCATAAGTACGATACGGAGAATTACCGGGAGATCGATCCCCAGTTCGGGGACAAGGAGACCTTTCAGAGGCTGGTGCGGGAGGCTCACCGGCGGGGGATCCGGATTATGATCGACTGCGTGTTCAACCACTGCGGCCTTTCCTTCGCCCCCTGGCGGGACGTGGAGAAGCGCGGGCCGGAATCTCCCTATTATGACTGGTTTATGATCAACCGGTGGCCCTTTGACCCCAGGGATTACAACACCAGGGACGGGAAGTATTACTCTTTTGCCTTTTACGGCCAGATGCCAAAGCTGAACACGAACCGGGAGGAAGTGATCCGGTATTTCGGGGATGTGTGCGAGTACTGGGTAAAGGAATTTGAAGTGGACGGGCTTCGCTTTGACGTGGGCAACGAGGTTTCCCATCGCTTCTGCCGGGCGCTTCGCCAGAGGCTGAAGGCGCTCAGGCCGGATCTGTATCTGCTGGGAGAGATCTGGCACGATTCCGGGGAATGGCTGCGGGGAGATGAGTACGACGGCGTGATGAACTATCCCCTTGCCAGCGGCATCCAGGACTTCTGGGTGGACCAGAGCCTGACCGCCAGAGACTTTCAGTGGATGATTCACCGCAGCTATACGATGTACATGCGGCAGAACAGCTACGCGCTTTTTAATCTGCTGGATTCTCACGATACAGACCGTCTTATGACCAGAAACCACGGGAATGAGGACGCCTTTTTCCAGCAGCTCGCGGTACTGTTCACCATGCCGGGAAGCCCCTGCATCTTTTACGGAACGGAGATCGGGCTGGAAGGGGGACACGATCCGGACTGCCGCAGATGTATGCCCTGGGAGGAGATCGAAGCGGGAACATGGAAGGACCGCATGGAACAGGTAAGGAACCTCATCCGCCTGCGCCGGGAGAACGCCGCGTTCCGAAGCATGGACATCTGTTTTGACCGGGAGAAAGAGGATTCCCGGATGGTAGAATATACGAAAAAAGCGGAGGACGGAACCGGGATCCGGGTCTTTCTCAACAGTACGGAGGGGGAGGCCGGAATCGCCCCCGGAAAACTCCTGTTTTCCAGAAAATATGAAGCCGGCAGGCTGCTTCCGGGAGGCGTTGTGATCGCGGAAGAGAACCGGTAAAGCCAGGCTTAAAAACCGTCGGAAGCAGTCCGGCGGTTTTTCTTGACATCTTATATACCGAACGGTATAATGGGGAGACAGAGGGGAGGAACGTATGGAAAACAGAACGCGTATTTTAGAATGTGCAAAGGATCTCTTCTATGCCAGAGGCTACGACGCGGTGGGCGTGCAGGAGATTGCAGACCGGGCCGGGATTACCAAGCCTACCCTGTACTATTATTTTGGGAGCAAGCTGGGCCTTCTGAAAGCGGTCCTGGAGGAAGGGCTTTCGGAATTCCGCAGGATGCTTTCTCAGGTGATGGACGCCGGACTTGGGATCCAGGAGACGCTTTACCGGACGGCGGCGGCCTACTGCGCGTTTTTTGAGAAAGACCGGAAATACTATATGATGTTTATGTCCCTGTTTTACTCGGCCAGAGAGAACGAAGCGTACCAGGCGGTGCGGCCCTATGTGATGGAGTTTTACCGCGCCTCGGTGAGCATTTTTGAACGGGCTTCCGGACAGCTGGGGAATATGCGGGGGAGGCAGGAGCAGTTCGCCATCGGCTTTATCGGGACGATCAATCACTTCCTGCTTCTGGAGTTTGAGCGGGAGGAGGCCGCCACCGGCGGGACTCCCAGGATCGGCGAAGAGCAGATCCGTTCCGTGGTGGGACAGTTTATGTACGGAATCTTCTCCTAAACAGGGGAGAAGGTCCGACTTTTCTTTACAAACAGCGGATTCTATAATAAAATTACAGAAAGGAATTACGAATATGAGCACATGGTATGACAATGCCGTATTTTATCACATGTATCCTCTGGGGATGAGCGGCGCGCCCTTTGAGAACCGGGAGGAATCGGTTACGCACCGGTTTGAGGAGCTGGAGAGATGGCTTCCTCATATCAAGGAGCTGGGATGCACGGCGATCTACATCGGCCCGCTTTTCGAATCTACCACCCACGGGTACGATACCAGGGATTATAAGATGGTGGACCGGCGTCTGGGGGACAACGACGATTTTATCCGTTTCGTGAAGGAGGCCCACAAGCTTGGGATCCGCGTTGTGGTGGACGGCGTGTTCAACCATACGGGACGTGAATTTTTTGCCTTCCGGGACATTCAGCAGAACCGGGAGGGCTCCAGATACTGCGGCTGGTACAAGGGGCTGAATTTCGGCTGGAACAATCCCTACAACGACGGGTTCGGATACGAAGCCTGGCGGAACTGCTTCGAGCTGGTGAACCTGAATCTGCAGAACCAGGAAGTGAGGGACTATCTCTTTGACGTGATCCGGTTCTGGATCGATACCTTTGACATAGACGGGATCCGCCTGGACTGCGCGGACTGCCTGGACTTTGAATTTATGAAGCAGATGCGCCGGATGACGGAAGGGGCCAAGAAGGACTTCTGGCTTATGGGCGAGGTGATCCACGGGGATTACGCCCGCTGGGCCAATCCGGAGATGCTTCATTCCGTGACGAACTACGAGCTTCACAAAGGACTTTATTCCGGGCACAACGACCACAATTATTTCGAGATCGCCCATACCATCCGCAGACAGTTCGACGAGAACGGCGGCATCTACCGGGGCAGAGTCCTGTACTCCTTCGTAGACAACCATGATGTGGACCGGATCGCCAGCAAGCTTACAGACAAGAGGCATCTTAGGCCGGTATACACGCTTCTGTACACCCTTCCGGGCAATCCTTCCATCTACTACGGATCGGAATGGGGCGTTCCCGGAACCAAATCAAACGGCGGAGACCCGGCTCTGCGCCCGCGCCTGGAGCTGGCGCGGCTGGAGAAGGATCCTCCGGTTCCGGAACTGGCGGAATACCTCGCTTTTCTGGGAGCGTGCAGGGCAGCCTATCCGGTGATCGGAGAGGGGAGATACCGGGAGCTGCTTCTGACGAACCGGCAGTACGCCTTCGCCCGGATCGGCCAGGGAGAGGCCGTCCTTGTGGGCGTGAACAACGATGAGAAGGAGGCGGAGCTTCTGATTCCCCTTCCCATAGGGGCGGAGCGTCTCTGGGATCTGGAGACAGGAGAAGAGCGAAAGGAAGAGGGCGGAAAGATCCGCGTAACGCTTCCCCCAGGCGGAAGCATTCTGATTGGCGTAAATACTCCCGCGCCCGAAAAGAGCGCGAGATAAAAATTCAGCGGGGAAATGCCAAAGGGGCGCCCGCGGGAGAAGAAAGAGGAGAGAGAGTATGGCTAGGAAAGCAGCGGAAGCTAAACCAAAAAAAGAAACGAAGGCTCCTGGAAAGCCCAGGACCCAGGAGAGACCGGCTCCGGAATTCGTTACGGAGCTGGATCAGTATCTTTTCGGACAGGGGACGCACTACGATATCTTCAAAAAGCTTGGCGCCCATCCCTGCCAGTACAAAGGCAGAAAAGGCATCTATTTTGCCGTGTGGGCGCCCAACGCCCAGAGCGTGCATGTGATCGGCTCGTTCAACGACTGGGACGAGACGGCGCATCCCATGAAACGGCTGGAGCCCCTGGGGATCTACGAACTGTTCGTTCCGAAGATCGGCGAGGGAGAGCTCTATAAGTATAGGATCGTTACCAAGGACGGACGCCGCCTGTACAAGGCGGATCCCTTCGGAAACTACGCGGAAAAACGTCCCGGCACGGCTTCCTGCACGGCGGACATCTCCAAAATCAAATGGTCGGATTCCGACTGGATGGAGAAGAGAAAGAGTTTTCAGCAGGACAAAAGCCCCATCGCCATTTACGAAGTCCATCCGGGCAGCTGGATGCGGCATCCCCACGGGGAGAAGGAGGACGGCTTTTACAATTACCGGGAATTCGCCCACTCTCTGGCGAAATACGTAAAGGATATGGGCTATACCCATGTGGAGCTGATCGGCATTGCCGAGCATCCCCTGGACGCTTCCTGGGGTTATCAGGTGACCGGCTACTACGCTCCCACCTCCCGGTACGGCACGCCGGAGGACTTCGCCTATATGGTAAACTATCTCCACCGGCAGAAGATCGGCGTGATCCTGGACTGGGTTCCCGCCCACTTTCCCAGGGACGCCCAGGGCCTGGCGGAGTTTGACGGCACCTGCCTGTTTGAATACGCGGATCCCAGGAAGGGAGAGCATCCCGACTGGGGGACGAAGATTTTTGACTACGGAAAGAGCGAGGTAAAGAATTTCCTCATCGGCAACGCCCTCTTCTGGATCGAGCAGTACCATGTGGACGGCCTGCGGGTGGACGCCGTGGCCTCCATGCTGTATCTGGATTACGGAAAACAGGACGGTCAGTGGGTGGCCAACAAATACGGCGGCAACAAGAATCTGGAAGCCATTGAGTTCTTCAAGCACCTCAACAGCGTGGTATGCGGAAAGCACCCCGGCATCATGATGATCGCCGAGGAGTCCACCGCGTGGCCCAAGGTGACGGGAAAGCCGGAGGACGACGGACTTGGCTTCACCATGAAATGGAACATGGGCTGGATGCACGACTTTCTGGAGTACATGAAGCTGGATCCCTATTTCCGCCAGTACAACCACAACAAGATGACCTTTGCCATGACCTACGCTTATTCGGAGAAATACATCCTGGTACTCTCCCATGACGAGGTGGTTCATCTCAAATGCTCCATGATCAACAAGATGCCGGGGCTTTACGACGACAAGTTCGCCAACCTCAAGGCCGGCTATACCTTTATGATCGGGCATCCCGGAAAGAAGCTGCTCTTTATGGGACAGGATTTCGCCCAGTTCCAGGAGTGGAGCGAAGAGAGAGAGCTGGACTGGTATCTGCTGGAGGAGGAGAAGCATCAGCAGATGCAGCGGTACGTGCGGGCGCTTCTGAAGCTTTACGGGAAGACTCCGGCGCTGTACGACGCGGACTGCAATCCCTGCGGGTTCGAGTGGATCAACGCGGACGACAACTTCCGCAGCATCTACAGTTTTGTGCGTCATTCCGAGAACGGAAAGAGCAACCTGCTCTTTGTGATCAACTTCACTCCCGTGGCCCGGCCGGATTACCGGGTGGGCGTACCCAGGAGAAAGCAGTACAAGCTGATCCTCAACAGCGACGCGGCGGAGTTCGGCGGCAGCGGCAAGGAGCAGCCGGAGGTATACAAGGCGGTGAAGCAGGAATGCGACGGACGTCCCTATTCCTTCCCCTATGACCTTCCCGCTTACGGCGTAGCCGTCTTTAAATTCTGATCAAAACCTGGAGAGGGCCGCCGGCCCTCTCTTTTCCCTTTTGGAAAAAGGTGAAAAGGGGTGTTGAATCAAAAACGTTCTTTTGGTACAATTTGTAGTAAAAGAACGCAGAAAGGAACAGAAAAGCATATGATTTCCAGCCAGATTTTACAGAGTACCATTGACGAGCTTCACACCATCACCAGGGTGGATTTTTCGATTATGGATGTGGAGGGAAACGAGGTGGCTTCCACCATCCCCACGGATTACGTTTCCAGCCAGGCGATCGTACAGTTCGCGGATTCTCCCGCGGACAGCCAGGTGGTTCAGAACGCTCACTTCTTTAAGATCTACGACGAGAAAACGCTGGAGTACGTGCTGATCTCCAGAGGCTCCGGGGAGGACGCCTATATGCTGGGCCGTGTGGCGGTCAGCGAGATCCAGAATCTCATCACCGCCTACAAGGAGCGGTTCGACCGGAACAACTTTATTCAGAACCTTCTGCTGGACAACATGCTTCTCATCGACATCTACAACCGGGCGAAGAAGCTTCACATAGAGACGGAGGTGAGGAGGATTGTCTTCCTCATTGAGACGAAGTATGAGAAGGACAATACGGCCATGGAGATTGTGAAGAGCCTTTTCGGCGGAAGGACCAGGGATTTCATCACCGCGGTGGATGAGAAGAGCATCATCCTGGTTCAGGAGCTGAAGGAGGAGGACACCTACGCCGAGGTGGAGGAGACGGCCAGAACGCTCAGGGATATGCTGAACACCGAGGCCATGTCCGAGGTGAAGGTGGCCTACGGCACCATCGTAAACGAGATCCGCCAGGTATCCCGCTCCTACAAGGAAGCCAAGCTGGCCCTGGACGTGGGAAAGATTTTCTACATGGAGCGCAGCATCATCGCCTACAATACCCTGGGAATCGGACGGCTGATCTATCAGCTTCCCATCCCCCTCTGCCAGATGTTTATGAAGGAGGTCTTCACCGAGACGAAGCCGGATTCCTTCGACGAGGAGACGCTGACCACCATCAACAAGTTTTTCGAGAACAGCCTGAACGTGTCGGAGACGGACCGCCAGCAGTACATTCACCGGAATACCCGGGTGTACCGGCTGGAGAAGCTTCAGAAGAGCACGGGACTGGATATCCGGGTGTTCGACGACGCGCTCACCTTCAAGATCGCCATGATGGTAGTGAGTTACATGAAGTATATGGAAAACCAGATGTAGAATTTTTAAAATGGGACTTGATTAATTAAGAAAATACCTATATTATAGGAGATAGTACGGTGTAATAGGGGAAAAAAGAAAAGCGCCGTAAATGAGGAAGTATAAATAAGAGTGTGATCCGGTTAGGCTAGAAGAAAAGGGGAGCGCACAGCTACAAAAAGGAGGAAACACGGTGTTAGAGATTATGTCAAATGAAACGGAATCCGCTGCACGGATTATAGTGATCGGAGTAGGCGGAGCCGGTAATAACGCAGTCAACCGAATGGTTGAAGATACAATCGGAGGAGTGGAGTTTATCGGGATCAATACGGATAAGCAGGCCCTTCTCCTGTGTAAAGCGCCGACCACGATTCAGATCGGCGAGAAAGTGACGAAAGGATTAGGCGCCGGAGCGAAGCCGGAGGTAGGCCAGCAGGCCGCCGAGGAGAGCGCGGAGGAGATTCGTCAGGCCATCCAGGGAGCAGACATGGTCTTTGTCACCTGTGGTATGGGCGGCGGCACCGGTACGGGCGGAGCTCCCGTAGTGGCAGGCATCGCCAAGGAGATGGGTATCCTCACCGTAGGCGTGGTGACCAAGCCTTTCCGTTTTGAAGCCAGGACCCGTATGAACAACGCCCTTGCAGGGATCGAGCGTCTCAAGGAGAACGTGGATACCCTGATTGTGATCCCCAACGACAAGCTGCTGGAGATCGTAGACCGCCGGACGACCATGCCGGAGGCCCTGAAGAAAGCGGACGAGGTTCTGCAGCAGGCGGTACAGGGCATTACCGACCTGATCAACCTGCCGGCCCTGATCAATCTGGACTTCGCGGACGTACAGACTGTTATGAAGGATAAGGGCATCGCCCACATCGGTATCGGACAGGCCAAGGGAGACGACAAGGCTCTGGAGGCCGTGAAGCAGGCGGTTGCCAGCCCGCTTCTGGAGACCACCATCGAGGGCGCTTCCCATGTGATCATCAACATCTCCGGAGACATCTCCCTGATGGACGCCAACGACGCGGCCAGCTACGTACAGGAGATGGCGGGCGACAACGCCAACATTATCTTCGGCGCGATGTACGACGACACTTACGCGGACGAGGCCAGCATCACAGTGATCGCCACAGGCCTTGAGGATGTGAACGCAAGACCGGAGAAGAGCTCCTCCAGAAGCAGGAACTCCGTACCGGATTTCAATTTCATGAAGAGAGACGCCGGAAGAACCTCCGGCACGCTGCCTTTCCAGCGGAGCGCCTCTTCCGCGCCTGCAGCGCCCAAGACGAGACCTTCCATTCCCACCCAGCCGGGCGCTTCCGTAAGGATGCCGGAGAGCCGGGTACAGGAGCGGGACATCCAGATCCCGGATTTCCTCAAGAGAAGCTGAGACAAATCAAACATAGACAAAACCAAGAAGAACAGAAATCCTTCCAGAGAGACGATCTGGAAGGATTTTTATGTGCAGGCGCGAGAAGAACTATTTTTAAGGAATATCAGGCTTTTCTTGTAATGCCGGAACGGACATGATAAAATAACACTTATATTAGGAACTTATAGGGAGAAAGAGATTCCTGCACCATAGAGAGGATAACAAAAACAAGGAGGAAGGTTATGCCGGGAAAAGTTCTGCGGGTAAAGATGCTGGGCGGATTTTCTCTTCAGTACGATCAGAAGGAAATTGTCCTGGACCGGAACGTAGTGTCCAAAACCACCCAGCTTCTGCAGATAATTTTGTTATATGCGAAAGAGGGAATATCGAAAGCCACTTTGATAGAAGCTCTGTATGGCAGAGAAGAAGTAGAGAACAAAAACGGAAGTCTGAACAATACGATCTTCCGCCTGAGAAAGCAGCTGAAAGCATCCGGCCTTCCGGACAGCAATTATATTCTGATCCAGGGAGGGATCTGCCGCTGGGACGAAAAAATTCCCCTGGAGATCGACTGCCTGGATTTTGAGAAAATCGCGCTGCAGGGGCAGAAGTCGGAAGATCGGACCGAGAAGATGAACGCCTTCCTGGAGGGATGCCGGCTCTACACCGGAGAATTCCTTCCCAATATGATCGGGGAGGACTGGGTGACCGTGCGGAACATCCATTACCGGGACCTGTATTTCTCCTGTCTCACAGAGCTGTGCGAATGGCTGAAAGAGGAAGAGCGGTATGAGGAGATCTATCAGCTTACCACAACGGCGGCGGAGATCTATCCTTTTGAAGACTGGCAGATTTACCGGATCGACAGTCTGATTGCCATGGCCCGGTATAAGGAAGCCATGGAGGCGTACGAGAAGACCGCCAGACTGTTCTTTGACGAGCTGAGCCTGCCGCCTTCGCCGGAGATGCTGAAGCGTTTCCGGTTTATGAGCGAGAGAATTTCCCAGTCCGCCGGGGCGATTGAGGATATCAAGAAGCGCCTCATCGAAAGAGAAAAGGCAGGAGGGGCCTACTACTGCGCCTTTCCGGGCTTTGTGGATATCTATCATGTGATCAGCCGCATGATGGAGAG
>CALWMW010000063.1 GCA_944382085.1 uncultured Lachnospiraceae bacterium
GCTTATGGGAATGTGCTTCGCGTCCCCGCCGTGAGCCAGAAGAATTTTGAAAGAATCCCCCGGCTCCGCCTGAATCCGGTCATACAAAGGTTCTGTGATCTCCTGCCGGTAATAGCTGAAGCCGTACACCTCTGTCCTGAGCTCCGGCAGCCGTACTTTCTCGCACTGTTCGTCAAAGAGACCGACTACGTTTTCGCTCCAGGGAAAGCGCAGGCAGGGGGAATCCGGCTTCAGGCAGTCGTGATTTCCCGCCATGAGAACGACAATGGTTCCGGAAAGGGACGCAAACAGGGCGTTTACCTCCCGCAGCTCCCGCTCCCCCGGCGGCCGGTGAAACAGATCTCCGGCGATCAGAAGAAGATCCACCTTCCTGGCCTTCGCCTCCCCGATGCACCGCTCAAAGGTCTGCCAGATCTCCTGCCCCCGCTCCCCGGACCAGGGGAATCCCGCGTCCGGAAGGGCTCCCAGATGTACGTCAGCGATGTGCATGAACCTCATTTTCGCTCCTCCAGTCTGCCATAATCTGCAAGCGGTGAGGAATCAAAATCCCTCACCGCTTTTTCTTTCCTGTTTCCCTTTCTCAGGCCTGGCTAAGCGCCTGCTCCAGATCCTGAAGAATATCGTCAATGTTCTCGATTCCCACAGAAAGCCGGATCATTCCCGGAGAGATGCCTGCTTCCTCCAGCTGCCGGTCGGTCAGCTGGCGATGCGTATGGCTGGCCGGGTGAAGCACGCAGGTCTTCGCGTCCGCCACATGGGTAACGATGGAAGCCAGCCTGAGGGAATCCATAAACCGCACCGCCGGCTCTCTTCCGCCCTTGAGCTCGAAAGAGATGACGCCGCAGGTTCCCTTGGGCATATATTTCTTGGCCAGTTCATGGTACTTATCTCCCGGAAGCCCCGCGTAGTTCACGGACGCCACCTTCTCGTGGCTGTTTAGGAATTCCGCTACCTTCTGAGCATTGTAGCAGTGGCGCTCCATCCTCAGAGGCAGGGTCTCCAGCCCTACGTTCAGCAGAAAGCAGTTCATGGGAGACGGAATGGAACCAAGATCCCGCATCAGCTGGGAAGTCGCCTTGGTGATATAAGCCTTCTTCCCGAATTTCTTTGTATAGATAATCCCGTGGTAGGATTCGTCCGGAGTCGTAAGCCCGTGGAATTTCTCTCCGTAAGCTTCCCAGTCGAAATTTCCGCTGTCCACAATGGCTCCTCCCACCTGCATGGCGTGTCCGTCCATATACTTTGTGGTGGAATGGGTGACGATATCCGCTCCCCACTCAAAAGGCCGGCAGTTCACCGGCGTGGCAAAGGTATTGTCTACAATCAGCGGCACTCCGTGGGAGTGGGCCAGCCTCGCCATTTTCTCAATGTCCAGGATGACCAGAGCCGGATTGGCGATGCTCTCCGCCAGTACCGCTCTCGTATTCGGCCGGAACGCCTTCGCCAGTTCCTCCTCCGGCGCGTCCACATCCACAAAAGTGCACTCGATCCCCAGCTTCTTCATGGTGACTCCCAGAAGATTGAAGGTGCCGCCGTAAATGGAAGAAGCGCAGATCACATGCTCTCCCGCCTCGCAGATGTTGAATACCGCGTAAAAATTGGCCGCCTGACCGGAGGAGGTCAGCATCGCCGCCACGCCTCCCTCCAGATCCGCGATCTTCGCCGCCACGGCGTCGTTGGTGGGATTCTGCAGGCGGGTATAAAAATATCCTTCCTCTTCCAGGTCAAACAGCTTTCCCATATGCTCAGAGGTATCGTATTTAAACGTCGTGCTCTGATAGATGGGAAGCATTCTGGGGCCCCCGTTCTCAGGCTGCCAGCCTGACTGGATGCATTTTGTCTCAATCCGGTAATCGCTCATTTTTCTCCTCCTGTTTTCTATCTTTCCATCGCTTAGATCTCTTTCCCGCTAACAGCAGAACATCCCTCTGCCGCAGCAGCAGTTGCAAAACAAATTCAGGGCGCACAGCTTCATGCACCAGTCGCCTCCTCCGGAGAAGGGGCTCCCATAGGCCTCTCCCATGGTCTGATACCACTGTCCCCCCTGTTCCAGGCGCTGTACCAGCTGCCGGTATTGAAAATTCCCAGGCTCCATGCTGGCCGCCCTCCTGGCGTGTTCCCTGGCAAGGACGTTGTTTCCCATCCCGGAATTCGCCAGGGCGCTGAGATAGTACCACCTGGCGCCTCTCTGGTCAATTCCGGAAAGAACATTCAGCGCTTCCGAAAAATACTGGTTCCGGATATAATTCTCCGCCGCCTGCAGACGCACGTCCGCTTCCGACCAGTTCTCCTGGCGGCTCTGTCCTGTGCCGAAGCCGCCGAAACCTCCGAATCCGCCAAAGCCGCCGTATCCGCCATAGCCCTGGGAGCCGGATCCGTAGCCGCCCTGGGCGCCCCGCTCCCGTTCCTGCATGATCTGCTGATAGGCCTGCTGAATTTCTTTAAACTTTTCCTCCGCCTGGGCTTTGTTTGGATTGTTGATATTCGCATCCGGATGATATTTCCTGCTCAGCGTCCGGTAAGCCTTTTTGATCTCGTCCTCCGACGCGTTCTCCGGAACGCCCAATATCTCATATGGATTTCTCATTCTTCCTCCCCTGACGCTTTCCCTTTTTTCTCTTTCCTGCTCTCCGCCTCTAGAAGCTGCGCGTATCTGCACCACACCCCGGAGTACAGGATATTCCGCAGGATTCCGGCGTTCTCCAGAATCGGAAGCCTCTCAAAGCTCCGGGCCGCCTCCGCCATCATAGAAGAAAGCATCTCCCGTATCTCTTTTTCCTTCTCCCCCCGCCGTATCTCTCCCCACCGGGCGAAGAGATTATACGTACCGTTCTTTCTGTCCTTCTCCACATCCTCGACCGCGTCCAAAAGGTAAATAAATTTCCCCAGGAAAAACCCCATTCTCCTAAGGTCGCTCTCCCAGGCATCCTGCTTCCAGACAAAAATCTCTTCCAGAAATCTCCCGGTCAGTCCGGAAACGAAATCGATGTCCTGGGCGTTCTCCCGCTCCGCCGCGGACAGAAGACGGATATTCTTCTCCACAGCCTCCGCCTGCCTGGGATACCGGGCCTTCAGTCTTTCATAATCTTTTCTCAGGATTCCCGCCGCTGCCCGCGAAACCGCTTTCCGCTCATCCTTCCAGTCGTCCAGAAGCTTCTGGTAGGAAAGAAGCACGCACATATCCGCGGCATAGTCTACCGCTTCGTTTTGGATGCTGTCATGCTTTTTCACCGGGTGAAGCAGGCACCGCCTGCGTTCCTTTTCCGTCTCCGGTTCGTACAGTCCGGTAAGCAGCAGGGCGAGAAAAGTCAAGTCATAGTTTAACATCATTTGCGCCGTACGTCCATACCGCAGATGCAAATTACGGCATAATCCGCAGTAGTAACCGCGGTATGCCGTATATTCCCGTATCTTGAGTTCCGGTTCGTTTACCCGTATATATCCAAACATTCCATCAGCTCTTCTTCACAAATTCGTTCCGGCACTTGGGGCAGGTAATGCAGATCTTTCCTTTGCCCCTGGGAATCCGGATCTTCTGCCCGCAGGAAGGACATTTGTAAATATGATAGGCTCTCCGCTCCTGCCACCAGCTCTTCCGAAAGACGGCGAGAACCTTTCCCCGCAGCTGCAGATATTTCTGGTTCTCTTCGCTTCTTCTGGCAATGTTCCTGGAAAACATCCGGAAATAGCATACCGCCAGCAGCGCCAGCGCCAGCACGTACAAAAGATACGTGCCGGTAAACAAGTTCAAAATCAGGCATACAAAGCAAACGCCCAGCATAAACCGGGACAGCTGATCCGCCCCGTATCTTCCGCTCATAAACCGGATCAATCGTTCCTTCATCTCTTCTATCTCTCCATTCCCCTTCTGGCCGCGGATCTATCCCTGCCGCGGCCGCCTGTATTTCAAACTTTACCGCTGAAAGCTGCTTCTGTCAACGGATTCCCCGGAAATTTCATACAAATTTCAGACATTTTCCTGCTCCGAAGCAATGGGGAAATCCAGAACCGCGCAGAATTTTTCTCCCTCTGTCTCCAGGGAAAACCTCCCCTGCATCAGCTCCGTGAGATTCTGGGCAATGGAAAGCCCCAGCCCGCTTCCTTCGGTGGTGCGGCTCTTGTCCCCCCGCACGAACCGTCCGGCCAGCTCTCTTGGGTCGGCTGTGATGGTTTCCCTGGACACATTCTTCAGCACAAAGACCGCCCGGTTCTCCTTTCGTTCCAGAATCGCCTCCACCTGCGTCTTTTCTCTGGCATACTTGCAGATATTTCCCAGCAGGTTCTCCAGGACTCTCCACAGCTGCCGTCCGTCCGCCTGAATGAGGAGGGGGTCTCTTGGAAATTCGGTCCGCAGCGTAAGCTCTTTTTCCTCCAGCCTTTCCTCGAACTCTCCCAGAGCCTGGGAAATCATACTCTGAAACTGCAGGGTCATCATATGAAGCTCCACGTTTCCGGAACTGATCTTGCTCGCTTCCACCAGGTCCTCCGTGAGCTGCCGCAGACGCTGGGATTTCTGTTCCAGCACCTCCAGATAATGGTTCGCCCGCTCTCCGGGAAGATTCTCCCGTTTCAGAAGATCCACGTAATTGATGATGGAGGTAAGCGGCGTTTTTATATCGTGGGAAACGTTGGTAATCAGTTCCGCCTTCAGACGCTCGTTCTTCACAATGGCGTCCACCGCCTTCTGCAGGCCGTCTCCCATCTCATTGACCGCTTTTCCCATCTCGTACGTCTCCCCCTGGAGAGAGGAAAGATCAATTTTGTAGGAGAGATCTCCTTTGGAAATCTGATGAATCCCTTCCCAGATGCTCTGTCTCCCCACCATGTCCCGGAGGAGATAGAGAAGCACCGCCATATCCATAATCAGCACCAGAAGAATTCCGGTGCTTCGGAAGAACAGAAGAAACAGAAAATTCAGCGCGAAAAAAATCACGTAAGCCAGAAGCATCAGTCCGGAAATCATTCTGGCGGACCGGACCTGCTGCCACGTCCGAACCAGCATACGGCATACGCTGTTGGACCAGAGGGTCCGGCTTTTGATCCTTCTGGCAAGGCTCATGCATCCGCTTAAAAAAACGAGATAGCCGGCGCACAGAAGCAGGGCGAAGGGAAGCTTCCCCCTGCCGTACAGCACGAAGGCCCAGCTTTTCACAGAAGAAAGGGCAATCAGAAAAATCGTGCCGGCAATCAGGTACATTCCCGCAGCCACCTCGGTGGGGATCCGGTCGGTCCTAAGCAGCGTAAGCGTCACTCTCCCCTCCCGCCATCCGGCTCCCAAGGTCTGAAGGACAAATCCGGCGGCTGTTAAAGCCGCGCAGAGTCCCGCCGTCAGGAGCGCGTTCCACACGATCTGTTCTCTCTGAGCATAATAATCCGCCAGAGTTCTGAGAACATCGCTGACGGGATAGGAGAGATCCACTGCCAGAAATACCTTCTCGTTCGTATCCACAAACCGGTTTTCCATAAACCACCGGGCCGCCTCGTCGTTTAAGACGTTCTCCGGGTTGGCGACCATAATGTTAAAGCTTCTCTCCCCTTCATAAAGGGGCACAAAGGTTTCTTCTTTTTTCAGAGCTTCCTCCGCCTCTTCAAAGGAGCTCAGGTTCATATTGGTATAAAGCCTGCCGTCCGTCTTGCTCTCTATGCAGTAGCGCAGATTGCTGGGCGCTTCCGGAGACCAGGTATCGTTCTGGACGTTCTGGTACTCCTGATACCGGTCCCAGACGTCCTGGCACACCTCGTCCAGCCTGGAATACATCTGCAGGAGAAACGAAGCGGAATCCGAATACCATCGGGAGCATTCCGTCAGAGGAATGCCGGTAACCGGCAGAATGGTTTCCAGGACATCCGCCTGCTCCGCCAAAAGCTCCCCCGCCTCCTGGCCGCCGTTCTGCTCCTGCTCCCTGGCCTGCCGGATGGCGGCGTGGAGGGCTTCCCTTCCTCCGTTTTCGCAGAAGGTAAGAAGATCCTCCAGATAATATGTGGTATTCAGATCCTGAAAATCCTCCTGCTTCCCGCCGTAGGACTGAATATCGATCTCGCGTTTCCCGAAAAACGCTCCTTCCTCTTCAAAAAGCTCCAGGTTCTGCTGTCCGCGGATTTTATTTTTAACCGCCTGCTCCACCGTCTTCATGAAAAGCTCCGACTCCTCGCAGCGTCTGGACAGTTCCGAGAGCTGAAAGGAGCCCTCCAGCCAGAATCCCGCGGTGAGGATGCCGAAGATCGCCAGACAGGCGGCTCCCGTCTGGAGGAACACCAGCAGCAGCTTTATCCCTCTTTTATAGATCAGCCGTCCCACTTCATCCCTTCCTTTTTAAAGCTTCTCCACTTTATAGCCGATTCCCCAGATCACCTTCAGGTACTTGGGGTTCTTCGGATCAATCTCGATCTTCTCCCGGATATGGCGGATATGCACCGTCACCGTATTGTCCGCTCCGTAAGCCTCTTCCTTCCAGATGTGTTCATAAATCTGTTCAATGGAGAAGACCTTTCCTTTGTTCTGCACCAGGAAAAGAAGAATATTGTACTCAATCCGGGTAAGCTTTACCGGCTCCCCGTCCACGGTCACTTCCTTCCGGTCGTCGTTGATCATCAGGCCGCCGGTGCTGTAAATCCGCTCGTCCGGCTCCTCCTTCCTGGCTCCGAAGTTGGTATAGCGGCGAATCTGAGATTTCACTCTGGCGATGAGCTCCAGGGGATTAAAGGGCTTCGCCACATAGTCGTCCGCCCCCAGATTCAGTCCCAGCACCTTATCGTTGTCCTGGGTCTTGGCGGAAAGGATAATGATGGGGATGCTGCTCTCCTCCCGGATCTTCATAATGGCGTGGATCCCGTCCATCTCCGGCATCATAAGATCCAGGATCAGAAGATGAATCTCCTCCTTGTTCAGCATCTCCAGGGCCTGCCGCCCGTTATACGCTTTCAGGACCCGAAATCCCTCCTGCATCAGATAAATCTCTATGGCGTCAACAATTTCTCTGTCGTCGTCACACACAAGAATATTATACATCTGCCTTCCTCCCATCGGTGTTTCTGGCCTTTATTATAGCAGAAAACTCTGCGCCCTTTTCAAAATAAATTATTAAAATTTAAAGGCTGCCCGGAAGCTTTTCCGGACAGCCCTTTCTATCCCGCTCTTTATTTTGCCTGGATTACGTGCATCATATTGGTCATCGCGCCCTTGCCCTTTACAATATTGGTGGCCGGGTCGCCGGCGGTAAATACCACCATATCGCCTTCTTCCACGAAGCCCTCTCGCTTCACCACATACATGGCGTGGGAGATAATATGCTCTGTCGTATCCTCCTGATATCCCTGCAGGGGCGTTACGCCCCAGTAAATCTGCATTTTGCGCTGCGCCCAGTCGTTGGGCGTCACCGCGTAGATGGGGATCGGCGAACGGAAATTGGACATCAGCCGGGCGGTCTGCCCCGACATGGTGGGCGTCACAATGCATTTCGCCTGAACGTTGGAAGCCGTGTTTACCGCGGCCACGCCCACAGCGTTGGATACGTTGGCTTCTCCCATGAGCATCCGGTAGTCCGGAACCGTATCGTAGTCCAGATACTGCTCGGTAGACTCCGCGATCTGCACCATCATCTTCAACGCCCCTACCGGATACTTGCCTACCGCCGTCTCCCCGGAGAGCATGATGGCGTCTGTCCCCTCCCGGATCGCGTTGGCCACGTCCGTCACCTCCGCTCTGGTGGGCCGGGGATTGCGGATCATGGAATCCAGCATCTGCGTGGCGATGATAACCGGTTTGTATTTCTGATTGCACTTCTTGACAATCAGCTGCTGTACGTGAGGCACTTCGTAGGCCGGGATCTCCACGCCCATATCGCCTCTGGCCACCATAACGCCGTCCGCCGCGTTTATGATCCGGTCTATATTCTGAAT
The DNA here is from genome assembly GCA_944382085.1 of uncultured Lachnospiraceae bacterium. Classification (GTDB taxonomy): domain Bacteria; phylum Bacillota; class Clostridia; order Lachnospirales; family Lachnospiraceae; genus Choladousia. Next base: position 7,900 of record CALWMW010000063.1, read on the forward strand.
TCCCTCGCTGTTTTCAATCTTCGCGATGACGTCAATATGGGAAGCGTTGTGCTCCCGGAGGATCTGCTTAATCTCTTTAATGGCGTCGTCGTCCCGCACGAAGGAGGCCGCTATGAAATCAATTCCCTGCTCGATGCCAAAGACAATGTCTTCTCTGTCTTTCTCGGTAATCGCCGGAAGCTTCACGCTTACGTTGGGAACGTTGATTCCCTTTCTCTGTCCCAGCTCCCCTCCGTTTAGAATCCGACAGACGATCTCGCAGCCCCGGATCTCCTCCACTTTAAGGGCGATCAGGCCGTCGTCGATCAGGATCCGGTCTCCCGGCTTTACATCCTGGGCAAGGCCGGGGTACGTCTGGCTGACTCTGGTCTCATTCCCCAGAATCTCCTCCGAGGTAAGGGTAAAGGTCTCCCCCTCCCGCAGCATCACCTTTCCGCCGTTCTCCAGCAGCCCGGTACGGATCTCCGGTCCCTTGGTATCAAGGAGAATCGCAATGGGCTTTCTCACCTCAGCCCGAACGCTTTTCAGAAGATCCATTCTTCCCTTCTGCTCTTCGTGGCTTCCGTGAGAAAAGTTAAATCTGGCAATGTCCATTCCGTTCAGCGCCAGTTCCGTCAAAGTATCCCGGTTGTCCGCGTTCGGTCCCATGGTACAGATAATCTTTGTTTTTTTCATTTTTTTGCCTCCTCGTCTATTGGTCCTCTTCCTGTCCGATCTGATCCGCCGTCATCCGCATCAGATCCCTGATCTCTTCCAGAGGAATTTCCAGAAATGCGGAAAGCTCTTCCGGGGATACCTTGTGCTCCAGCTCTTCCTCCAGATCTCTTGCCGCCTGATGCAGGCGGTTCGCCTTCCCGGCAAGCTTCTCTCCGAATTCTTTTTCTTTTTTGTCAAAGGAGAGGGAGTCTTCCATGGCCCGGCTGATCCGGTTCAGCAGAAACGCCTGGTAAGCCGCCGCGCTTTCCATCTCCTCCATCTCTTCCAGAGCCGTAAGGAGTCCCAGATTTCCTTCCTGGATGAGATCCTCCGCGGGACTCTCCCCGTCCTCCGTCTCTCCGGCCATGCGGCAGATCAGAGGAAGATACCAGTCGATCAGTTCCTTTCTCGCTTCCTGCTCTCCCGCCGCGGCTCTGGCAAATACCTCTCTGGCCGGCGCGTCCTCTTCCTGGTTCAGCCTCTCCAGTTCATCCAGGTAAAGAGACAGGCTCCTGCTGCCCCCTTCCTGCTCCCGGCGCAGCTCCCCGGCTTCCTCCTCGGTTTCCGCCACTTTGATCTTCTGATCCTCCAGATACCGGAAGATCATCTGAAAGTGTTCTTCCTCAAGAGGCGCCCCGGAAAAGAACCCGCGCACCTCTTCCCTGGTCAGAACCCTTCCCTTTTCCTCCGCCTGCTCTTTCAGTCCGCTCAGGCGTTCATAAAATATCATTCTCTGATCCATTGTTTTCTTCCTTTAAAGCGGTTCCTCTCCAAGAACAGAAAGCGCCGCGTCCAGAACCGCGTCCTCCTTCTTTGTCTCTTCCACCGGAAGATCCGGAGTGATCCCGGTTCCGTTTATATTGTTCCCCAGAGGAGTAAAATAATTTTCTGTGGTAAATTTGATTCCGGATCCGTCTGACAGCGTAAAGGTCTTTTGAACCAGTCCTTTTCCGTAGGTCTGCGTCCCGATCACCTTGCCGATGCCATGATCCTGAACCGCGCCGGCAAAAATTTCCGCGGCGCTGGCCGTATTCTCATTCACCAGAACCGCCAGTTCCCCTTCAAACAGACGTCCTTCCTGGGAAGTGTAGTCCACGCGGTCCCCGCTTTTATCCTGCGTATATACGATCAGACCTTCCGGCAAAAGATCGTCCAGGATCTCACAGACCGACTCCAAAAGCCCTCCAGGATTGTCTCTCAGGTCTACGACGAGCTTTTTCATTCCCTGCTCCTGAAGCTCTGACAGCCCTTCCCGGAACTGTTCTACGGTAACCCGGTCGAATTCCAGGATTTCCATATAGCCGATCTCCGCCTCCAGCATCCGGGTATGCACCGTAACTTTCTCTACATTCTCGCACTGCATGGTCAGAGTAACCTCACCGGCATCCTCTCTGCTCACCACAAGCAGGAATTCGCCTTCCTGGGATTTGATCCGCTCCACCGCCTGAGAAAGCTCCATTCCTTCCAGGCTCTCCCCGGCGCAGGACAGAAGAAGGTCTCCCGGCTGCAGGCCTGCTTTATCGGCCGGGCTGTTCTCGTAAATCTGAACCGCCCGAATCTCTCCGGTCGCCGTGTCCTGGCTCAGCGTGGCCCCGATGCCATAGTAGGCCCCTTTCGTATCATCCAGAGCAGAATTCAGCTCTTCTTTCGTGTAATATCTGGCGTATGCGTCTCCCAGACCGGCTGCGATCCCCCGAAACAGATAAGCGGTAAGCTCTTCGCCCTCCATCTCGCCCAGGTAGTAGGAATTCAGCAGGCCTTCGATCTCCGACAGCTTTTTCAAAGTGTCGCTGTCCGTAAGCGCTTCCGCGCCGCGGTTTTCTGAAGAATTCCGGCTGTTCTGCCTGGATATCCCCACCAGTATCAGCAGATACACGCCGCAGAACAGAAGCATGCAAAGACTTCCTGCCAGAACTCCTTTCCAAAAAGAACTGCTCTTCCTCTCCCGGATCTCTTCTAGTATCTCTTCCCGGTCCGGTTTTCTTTCGTCCTGTTTCTCCGGCTGCTGTTCTTTCTCCTGTTCCGGCAAATCTGTCACGCCTGCACCTCCCTGCTTTTCTAAGGGAACCACTTTCCCTCCAGTCTATACTGTAACGCAACATAAATTGATTTGCAAGACTTTTATCCGGCGATTCCTTTTCTCAATATTCCTGGTTTTCCATATACTTCATATATTTTACGACCATCAAAGCGATTTTAAAGGTAATGGCGTCCTCAAACACCCGCAGATCCAGCCCGGTGGATTTCTGCAGCTTATCCAGGCGGTAGACCAGCGTATTTCTGTGAATATACAGCTGCCGGGACGTCTCGGAGACGTTCAGGCTGTTTTCAAAAAATTTATTGATGGTCGTCAGCGTTTCCTCGTCGAAATCATCCGGAGATTTTCCATCAAAAATCTCACGGATAAACAGTTTGCAAAGAGGAATCGGGAGCTGATAGATCAGCCGGCCGATGCCCAGAGAGCTGTAAGCGATAATGGAACGCTCCGGGAAAAAGATCTTCCCTACGTTCAAAGCCGATCTGGCTTCCTTGTAGGAGCGGGAGACCTCTTTGATCTCGTTTACGATCGTCCCGTAAGCGACCAGCGTTTCCTGCTGCTTCTCTTCCCAAAGGGATTCCTGAATCATCCGTGCCGTCTTGTCCATCTGCGCATACCCGTCTGACTCTCCCAGCTCTTTCACTACAATGATGCTCTTCTCATCCACCGCCGTAACGAAATCGCCGGATTTCCCCGGAAACAGCGCCCGCACGGTTTCCAGATAGTTCGTCTCCTTGTCGTGGCTGATTTCCAGAATGAAAACCACTCTTCTGGCCTCCGCGTCAATGTGAAGCTTCTTCGCCCGGTTATAAATGTCCACCAGAAGAAGGTTGTCCAGCAGGAGGTTTTTGATGAAATTGTCCTTATCGAACCGCTCCTTATACGCCACCAGAAGGCTCTGCAGCTGGAAAGCCGCCATCTTCCCTACCATATGGACGTCGTCGCTGCTGCCGTTGGCCAGCAGGACGTACTCCAGCTGGTGCTCGTCAAACACCTTGAAGAACTGGCACCCGGAAACCACCTGGCTGTCCGCCGGGGATTCCGCGAAAGCCAGGGCCGAGCTCTGGAATTCCTCCGCTTCGGGAAACGTGGTGGCAAGCATAATCCCCTCTGTGTCCAGCACACAGAGATCTACCCGGCTGATGGCCTTCAGCCCGTCAATCGTCGTCTGCAAAATCTGATTTGATATCACAAGAAAAACCTCCTTTACCTTCTCTCGTCCCGGATCGTTCTGATTTCTTTCACCCGCCTGCTTCTGGCACTCCTGGACAAAACAAACTTTTTCCCCAATACATTTTTTGTTCATTATTACCTATATGTTGTTATTGTAATATATCAACTTGGAAAAATCAATCAGAATTGTGTAAATTGCACTATACATCTTCAAAAAAATCCTGCGAGTTGTCTAAATCGGTAGGCGGCTCCCCTGCGTTCATATTTTATTCACGTAACATTCAAATTTTTTTCAACGACCTCTCACGTTTTTTTCACTTCCTGCTTTTATACTAAGACCATAAAGTAAGGCAGCTCGTTTTATTTGTTAAACTTTTTCATAATATGGGGCTTGCAAAAGCCGGCCCCATCCTCCTTTCAAATTTTTTTGCGCTTGGGGAAGGGATTCCCTGATGACACCAAAAGAATACCCCCGGATTTCCTGGTTTGGAGTCCGGGGGCATTTCTTATCTTTCGTTTTCTCTTGTCTTATACTTCAAACAGCAGATCGCCGTAAGAGGGCATGGGCCACATCTCTTTGTCTACGATCATCTCCAGCTCGTCTACCGGCGTCCTCAGGGCTTCCATCGCAGTCATTACCTTATCGTGGAAGTATCCGGCCTGGGCCTGTCCTGCCTCCAGCTTTCCGGCTTCCTCTGTCACCTGGATCAGGTGGGAGAGAGCCGCCTTCGTCTGGGCCAGAAGCCCGCTGGTCTCTTTCAAAAGATCCAGCTGCACGGAAGCGTCCGCTCCCGCCGCAGTCACCGTATTGACCGTATCCGCCAGACTCCTGGTATACTTCATCACCGCGGGAATGATCTGTTTGCTGGCGATATCAATCATAGACCGCGCTTCAATGTTGATTACCTTGGCGTAGGACTCATATTTGATCTCCACTCTCGATTCCAGCTCCGCCTGGGTAAATACGCCGAATTTGCCGAACAGCTTAATGGCTTTGTCCGTGGCCAGGGCGGGAATCGCGTCCACCATGGATCGGATATTGGGAAGGCCTCTGCGCTCTGCTTCCTCCACCCATTCCTCCGAATAGCCGTTGCCGTTAAACACAATCCTGTGATGCTCGCTGGCATACTGTTTAATCAGGTCGTGCACCGCCTCGTCAAAGTTCTCCGCCTTCTCCAGAATGTCGCAGGCTTCGCAGAAAGCTTCCGCCACGATGGTATTGAGAACAATGTTGGGTGCTGCCACGGAGTCTCTGGAGCCTACCATACGAAACTCGAATTTATTTCCCGTAAAGGCAAAGGGAGACGTCCGGTTCCGGTCCGTAGCGTCCTTCGCCAGGTTGGGAAGGGTCTTTACGCCTGTCTCCAGGGCGCCGCCCTTGAGAGAATGGGTCGCCATACCGGTGCTGATCAGCTGCGTCACCACATCCTCCAGCTGCTCGCCCAGGAATACGGAGATGATGGCAGGGGGAGCCTCGTTGGCGCCCAGACGGTGATCGTTGCCGGGATCTGCCGCGGATTCCCGCAGAAGATCGGCGTGGACGTCCACCGCCTTGAGGATACAGGTGAGCACCAGAAGGAACTGCACGTTCTCATGGGGCGTCTTTCCCGGATCCAGAAGGTTAATGCCGTCGTCGGTAATAATGGACCAGTTGTTGTGCTTGCCGGATCCGTTGACTCCGGCGAAGGGTTTCTCATGCAGGAGGCACTTCATGCCATGCTGACAGGCTACCCGCTTGAGGGTCTGCATCACGATCTGGTTGTGATCCACCGCGATATTGGCCTCCGTATAGATGGTGGCCAGCTCATGCTGAGCCGGGGCCACTTCATTGTGCTGCGTCTTGGCCGTAACGCCCAGCTTCCACAGCTCCAGGTTCACATCCTTCATAAAAGAAGCGATTCTCTGCCGGATGGTGCCGAAATAATGGTCGTCCAGCTCCTGCCCCTTGGGAGGCATGGCTCCGAACAGCGTTCTTCCGGTAAAAATCAGATCCTTTCTCTGAAGGAACTTCTTCTCGTCCACCAGAAAATACTCCTGCTCCGGTCCCACGGAGGGCGTAACTTTTTTGGAGGTGGTATTGCCGAACAGTCTCAGCAGCCGAAGGGCCTGGGTATTGATGGCTTCCATCGACCGCAGAAGCGGCGTCTTCTGATCCAGCGCCTCGCCGGTATAGGAGCAGAACGCCGTGGGAATGCAAAGGATCGCTCCTGCCGCGTCGTGGCGCACGAAGGCCGGGGAGGTGCAGTCCCAGGCCGTGTAGCCTCTGGCCTCAAAGGTAGATCTCAACCCTCCGGATGGAAAAGAGGAGGCGTCGGGTTCTCCTTTGATCAGCTCCTTGCCGGAGAATTCCATGAGAACCGTCCCGTCCGGTTTCGGAGAGGTAAGAAAGGAATCGTGCTTTTCCGCGGTCACGCCGGTGAGCGGCTGGAACCAGTGCGTATAATGGGTCGCGCCCTTTTCAATGGCCCACTCCTTCATCGCTCCGGCTACCACCTCGGCAATCATAGGATCCAGTTCTTTCCCTTCCTGGATCGTCTTTCTCAGCTCTTTGTAAACCTTCTTCGGCAAACGTTCCTGCATCACCTTGTCGTTGAAGACATCTTCGCCAAAGATCTCTGCTACATAAATCTTTTCGCTCATAATCTCTCCTCTTTTCTACCGTATGATAGGAAAAAGGGCATCCCAACAGTCCTGCGGAACGCCCTTGCTCACTTGCAAATAGGATACTCCATCCTCCGGAAAAATGCAAGCAAAAATTTCCGGTCTTTTTACTTTCCATGTATTTTACAAAGATTTTCTGTTTTTCCGGAATGCTTTCATCATTTTGTCTATCCCGGCTTATTTTACAGAAAAACGGTACTCGGTAACCGACGCGTAAGGCTCTCCCGCTTTCAGGATGGGTTTGAGAAAGCCTTCCTGATTCACGGCATTGGGGAAATACTGAGACTCCAGACAGAAGCCCTGCCGTTTCTGGTAGGTCACTCCTCCTTTTCCCTTCTGGGGAGAAAGCCCGTTGCCCGCATAGAACTGCATGCCCGCGCAGTCGGTAAACGCCTCCATGAAGATTCCGGAAGCCTCGCTGTACGCCTCCGCCATCTTGCGGAAGGTCCCCGGTTCTCCGGCCAGCACAAAATTGTGGTCGTATCCTCCCACATACTTCAGCTGATCAAAATCCGCGCCAATGTCTTTCCCGATCGCCTTGGCTTTGGTGAAATCCATGGGAGTCCCTTCTACCGGAGCGATCTCTCCGGTGGGAATGGACTGATAATCCCGCACCGGCGTATAGAAAGAAGCCTCCAGCCTGAGCTCCTGCTCCTCGATGGAGCCGCTGTCATGGCCGGAGAGATTAAAGTATACGTGGTTGGTCAGATTGGCCACCGTATCCTGATCGCTCACTCCCTGGTAAGACAGCCTGACGCCGCCCTCCTCCGTAAGGGTGTAGGTGACGGAAACCCGGAAGTTTCCCGGAAATCCCTGATCGCCGTCCGGGCTCTCCAGTGAGAAGGTTACCTGTCCCTCTTCGGGTCCTTCCTTCGCCTCCCAGATCCTTTTGTCGTAGCCGTCCGGGCCGCTGTGGAGATTGTTTTCGTTGTCGTTCACCGCCAGCTGGAACGTCCTGCCGCCGATCTGGAAGCGTCCTTTGTCAATCCGGTTTCCGCTGCGGCCGATCACCGTTCCGAAATAACACGTATTGTCCAGGTACTCCTGGGGCGTGTCGTAGCCCAGAACCACGTCTCGCAGGCTGCCGGTCCGGTCCGGAACCTGGAGGCTTACAATGGAAGCCCCCAGATCCGTAACCTTCAAAATCATGCCTTTTTGATTGGTCAGTGTATACAGACTGGCGATACGCCCGTCCGCTGTTTTTCCAAATTCTATTTTTGTCATTCTCATCTCCGCCTATGCAAAAGGATTCTCGGTACGGTAAGGAACGCTTGCGGGATGATTGTATCCGATCTCATCCGGGCATACGCCGATGTACTTGAATACTTCATACAGCGCTTTTCCATGATGGCCGAACGCTACGGCTCCATGGTGCGGATAGTTGCCCTCGATGAGTACGTGACGGTAGAAACGTCCCATCTCCGGAATGGCGAAGATACCGATTCCTCCGAAGGAACGGGTCGCTACCGGAAGCACCTCGCCCTGAGCCACATACGCCCGGAGCACGGAATCCGCCGTACTCTGGAGACGGAAGAAGGTGATGTCGCCGGGAACGATGTCGCCTTCCAGGGTTCCCTGGGTTACTTCTTCCGGCAGGCTTCTGGCCATGATCAGCTGATACTTCATGGAGCAGGCGGAAAGCTTCTTGGAGCAGGTGTTGCCGCAGTGGAAGCCCATGAAGGTATCCTTGTGGGTATAATTGAATTTTCCTTTGATCTCTTTCTCATACATATCCGCGGGAACGGAGTTGTTGATATCCAGCAGCGTAACGATATCGTCGCTGACGCAGGTACCGATGTACTCGCTGAGGGCTCCGTAAATGTCCACTTCGCAGGATACGGGAATGCCGCGGCCGGTGAGACGGCTGTTCACATAGCAGGGAACGAAGCCGAACTGCGTCTGGAACGCGGGCCAGCATTTGCTGGAAAGGGCGACGTATTTTCTGTAGCCTCTGTGCTCCTCAATCCAGTCAAGAAGCGTCAGCTCATACTGCGCCAGCTTGGGAAGGATTTCCGGCTTCTGGTTGCCGGCGCCAAGCTCAGCTTCCATATCCTTTACCACATCGGCGATTCTGGGATCTCCGGCGTGCTTGTTGAAGGCTTCAAAGAGATCCAGCTCGGAATTCTCTTCAATCTCAACGCCCAGGTTGTACAGCTGCTTGATGGGCGCGTTGCATGCCAGGAAGTTCAGCGGACGCGGTCCGAAGGAAATGATCTTGAGGTTTTTGAGTCCCACGATCGCTCTTGCGATGGGTACAAACTCATGGATCATATCCGCGCATTCTTCCGCAGTCCCTTCCG
>CALWMW010000064.1 GCA_944382085.1 uncultured Lachnospiraceae bacterium
TTTCTCCTCTCGGTGCTGAAGGCCCATATGGAAGCCCTTCTGCGCCGGGCGTACAACAAAGGGAAACGGCGGGAGTACGGCAGGATTCTTCTGGAAGAAGAGTCCCGGAAGGTTTACCTGGATGAGAAGCATCTGGAGCTTACCCCCAGGGAATATGAAGTCCTGAATTTCCTGACCATCAACGAGGGAATCGTACTGAGCAGAGACAGGATCCTGGACGAGGTCTGGGGCATTGACTACCACGGGACCGACCGGGCTGTGGATACCATCATCAAGCAGCTTCGTCTGAAGCTTGGGAGGGCGGGAAGCTATATCTCCACCATATACGGCACGGGATACCGCTTTGAGGTAACAGAAGATGAAGACGATCCGAGCTAAATTTTTCCTTTCCGTGATTCTGCTTTTGACCACGGCGGTCTGCGGCATTGCCCTTCTGTATACGGTGAGCAGCCGGAGGCTGTACCTGGCCAGCCAGTGCGATTACGTGGACGAGGCTTTTGAAGAGCTGAAAAGCCAGGATCTGGAAGAACTGTGCAGAATCGGAAACGAACAGAAGGAAGTGGCTCAGGAAGAGGAAGCGCCGGAGAGCGTCTGGTTTCTTCAAAGATACGAGAACGAAAACCTCCGCTTCCGGATCCGGAACAGCAGCTTCCAGTTGATGTATGATACGTACAAATCCGCGGCGGCCAGAGAAGAGGATTACACCCAGGAAGAAAAGGAGAGCAGGATCGCCCGCTACCAGGAGAACGATGCGGCGTCCTATGAGAAGGTAAACGGAAACGGCCGGATCATTCTTAGGTCAATCGTGCGGCAGCAGGACGAGACGTACTACGTCATGATCCTGGAATCCACCCTTCTGATCGACAGCAGCATTTCCTACGCCAACCGGGTGCTGGGCCTGGTGCTGCTTCTGTTCCTCTCCATGGGAGGGCTGGCGGTGAATCTTCTGGCCAAGAGGATCAGCCGTCCGGTGATGGAGGCGGCCAGGATTGCCAGCCGGATGGCCGGGCAGGATTTTTCAGAGCGGGCTTCCGTGGACAGCGGCTATCAGGAGCTGGACGAGCTGGGAGAGAACATCAATCTGATGGCCGACCAGCTGCAGAAAACGCTGGAAGATCTGCGGAACTCCAACGAAAGCCTGCAGAAGGAGAACCTTCGCCGGACGGAGCTGGAGCGCCACCGGAAAGATTTTATCAACAATGTCTCCCACGAGATGAAGACGCCTCTGGCCATTATTTCCAGCCAGATGGAGATGATCGCCCTGATAAAAGACGAGGAAAAGCGCAGGGAATACTGCGAATCCGCCATAGAAGAGATCGAACGGATGAACCGGATGCTCCACAGCATGCTTACGATTTTTTCCGCGGAGCGGGGACTGGAGCATATGGAGATGGAGCGGGTGGATTTTTCCCGGCTTGTGAAGAAGGAGCTGGAGGACTTTGAGCCGCTCTTTCTCAAGAAAAGAATCCGCCTTTCCTATACGGTGGAAGAGAACCGGATGGTGATGGGAAGCCGGGAGCTTCTGCGAAGAGCGGCGGACAACTTTCTTATGAACGCCAGCCGCCACACCTTCCGGGAAGGCAAGGTAGAGGCTGTCCTGGAACAAAGAGAGGGACGGCTGCGGTTTTCCGTTTACAACGACGGAGAGAAGATTTCCTGGAAGGACCAGGAAAAGATCTGGGACAGCTTTTATCAGGGAAGCGTTCTGGACGGAAAGACCCAGAAAGAAGGCACCGGCCTGGGCCTTTATATTGTAAAGAGCATTGTGGCGCGGCACGACGGAACCTGCGGCGTCAGGAACCGGGAAGCCGGAGTGGAATTCTGGTTTGAAATTCCCGCAGCGCCGGAAGAGAGGAAGGAAACATGCTGAGAAACGTACTGGAATATCTGGAATACTGGGCAGAGAAGGATCCCCAAAAGCCCCTCTTTGGAGATGTGAAGGAAACCCTGTCCAGGGGAGAGGTCCGGGACTTTGCAAGACGGGTGGGCACCGCGCTGTCCCAGCGGCTTTCGGGAGCGACGGGAAAACCGGTGGCGGTTCTGGCGGACCGGAGCCTCCGGCCTTTGCTGGCCTTTCTGGGCGCCGTCTACAGCGGCAATTTTTATGTCCCCATTGACCGGCAGATGCCCCTGGGAAGGATCCAGGTGATGCTGGAGACCCTTCAGCCCGCGGCCATCCTAGGGCAGAGGCAGGATGAGTCCCTGCTGGGACAGCTCTCGGAATGGCCGAAGAAGTACTTCCTGGAGGAACTTCTGGAAACAGAGCCAAAGGAAGCGCTTCTGAAGGAGATCCTGGGGAACCGCCTGGATACGGATCCTCTGTACGCCATCTTTACCTCCGGATCCACGGGAGCCCCCAAAGGGGTTCTGGTTTCCCACCGCTCGGTGATCGACCTGGCGGATCAGTTCCGGGAAGAGTTCGGCTTCTGCGAGGACTGTGTGTTCGGCAACCAGGCGCCCTTTGATTTTGACGTGTCGGTGAAGGATATTTACTCCGCGCTGAAAAACGGAGCGTCCCTGTATGTGATTCCCAAAACCATGTTTTCCTTTCCGACGAAGCTGATTGACTACATGAACGAAAAGAAGATCACTTCCGTGATCTGGGCGGTGTCCGCCCTGCGGATCCTGGAAAATCTGGACGTACTGTCCCAGAAGAAGCCTCTCTGGCTCAGGCACGTCATGTTTTCCGGCGAGACGATGCCGGTTCGGGTGCTGAATTACTGGAGGACGCATCTGCCGGATCCCCTGTATGTGAACCTTTACGGGCCTACGGAGATCACCTGCAACTGTACGTTCTTCAAGGTAGAAGGGGAATTCCGGGAGGGAGAGCTCCTGCCGGTGGGGCGGCCCTTTAAAAACACCGGCGTTTTTCTCCTGGAGGACGGAAAAGAAGTGAAGGAACCTGGGATGCTGGGGGAGATCTGTGTAAAAGGGACATGCCTGGCGCTTGGGTATTATAACAATCCGGAGAAGACAGCGGAGGCCTTCTGTCAGAATCCCTTCAACAAGAGCTATCCGGAACGGATCTACCGCACCGGGGACCTGGGAAAATATGACCGGGAAGGCCGGCTGATCTTTGTCTCCCGGCGGGATTACCAGATCAAGCACCAGGGGCACCGGATTGAGCTGGGAGAAATCGAGGCGGCGGCTTTCGCCCTGCCGGCGGTAAAAGCCTGCGCCTGCGTCTACGACCGGGGGCAGGAAGTGATCTGCCTTTTTTACGAGGGAGAGAACCCCTGCGACAAAGAGATCCTGCGGGAGCTGGGGAAAAAGCTTCCCCGCTACATGCTGCCGGGGCGGCTGGAATACCGGAAACAGCTTCCCGTGAATAAGAACGGGAAAATCGACCGGACAGCCCTTTCCAGGGAGCTTTGAAAAAACAGAACAAAGAAAAGAGGAGAAGAAAAAATGAGAGAAGAACTGCTGAAAATTTTAAACGAACTGCGTCCGGAAATCGAATTTGAAAAGGAAACGGCCCTGATTGACGGAGGCGTGCTGGATTCCTTTGATATCGTTGCCCTGGTGGGAGACCTCAACGACGCCTTTGACATCAACATTAACATCGAGGATCTCCTTCCGGAAAACTTCAACACCGTAGACGCGATGCTGGAGCTGATCACGAAGCTTCAGGGTGAAGAATAGAAAGGAATATGTAAATGAGCTTTCTGTCACTGCAGTTTTTATTCTTTCTTCCCGTGACCTGCTTTCTTTATTTTCTGGTACCTAAAAAAATCAGATGGATCCTGCTTCTGGGAGCCAGCGGAGTGTTTTACCTTTCCAATTCCGTTCCCCTGGCGCTCTTCCTTCTGATTACCGCTTTTTCCACTTTTCAGACGGGGAAGAATCTGGAAAAGATCCGGGAAGAGACGGAGGAATCCCTGAAAAACTGGGGCGATTCCAAACTTAGGGCAGGGGAGACGAAAAAAGAATACCGGGCGAAGCAGGACAGAAAAAAGAGACGCCAGGTGCTTCTGGCGGCGCTGTTAAACATCGGGATCCTGTGCGTTCTGAAATACACAGGATTCCTTTTTTCTTCCCTGAACCAGGCGCTGGCGGTTCTGGGCTTTTCGGACCTCCTTCCCGGCGTGAATTTCCTTCTGCCTTTGGGAATCTCTTTCTATACCCTTCAGTCTGTGGGGTATGTGATCGATGTGTACCGGGGCAGATGCAGGGCGGATACGAATTTCGGCAAATACCTCCTGTTCGTGTCGTTCTTTCCCCAGATCATTCAGGGACCCATCTCCCGGCACAGCCAGCTGGCGCATCAGCTCTACGAAGGGCACGATTTTTGCTACCCCAGAGCTGCTCTGGGCGCGCAGCTGATTCTCTGGGGCTACATCAAAAAGCTGGTGCTTACGGAACGGTTCTCTATGATTACGGAACCGATTTTCCAGGAATACCTGAACTATTCCGGGCTTACCATGCTGGTGGGCGCGGCGCTTTATGGGTTCCAGGTGTACCTGGATTTTTCCGGAGGCATGGACATTGCCAGGGGAATCTCCGAGATTCTGGGAATTTCCATGACGGAAAATTTTGCCAGGCCATATTTTGCCCGTTCCCTGGCGGAATTCTGGAGAAGGTGGCACATTACGCTGGGCGCCTGGATGCGGGATTACGTCTTTTATCCCCTGTCCTTGTCCGCGCCGTTTTCCAGGCTTGGCAAACGCACCAGAAAGTGGTTCGGCACCCAGACCGGGAAAATGATCCCCACGTTTCTGGCGATGTTTCTCACCTTTCTTCTGGTGGGCGTCTGGCATGGGGCGGAATGGCGGTACGTGGCCTACGGACTTTGGAACGCCGTGATCATCTCCTCCAGCATCCTTCTGGAGCCTTTTTATAAGAGCGCGGCGAAAAAGCTGGGCATCTCCACGGAAGGAGCGGGGTGGAAGCTGTTCCAGATGATCCGCACCTTTTTCCTGGTGAGCCTGGGGAGATTCTTCTCCGGAGCGCTTTCTTTGAGAAGCGCCCTTACGATGATGAAGAGCGCCTTTACCGTGTGGAATCCGGAAATCTTTACGGACGGAACGCTGCTTGGCTTCGGGCTGGGACGAAAGGATTACCTTCTTATGGCGTTTCTGACGCTGTTTCTCTTGGGAGTGGGCGTCTATCAGGAACGGGGCGGAAAGGTGCGGGAGACGGTGGCCGGGTGGAAGCTTCCCCTGCGCTGGGGATGCTACCTGGGAGCCATCCTGATCCTGGCGCTGTTCGGCTACTACGGTCCCGGCTACTCGGCCGCGGAATTTGTATACCAGCAGTTTTAGCCTGCACAGAAAGGAAGAGAACTTCTATGACAAAGAGACAGCTTCTGCGCTGCCTCGGATTCCTGCTTCTGACAGCGGGGATGATCTGGGGCCTGAACGCAGTGATGCGGATCCCAAAGGATGAGGACACGGCGCAGACTTCCGCGCGTTTCCGGGGGCTTTACACAGAGGAAGAGGATACCTGGGACGGAGTTTTTCTGGGTACCAGCCTGGTGAGCCGCGGCTGGGTGTCGCTGTCCGCCTGGGACAAATACGGAATGACGGTGTATCCCATGTCCACGGACGGACAGCCCTTTGTGCTGACCAATTATCTTCTGGAGGAGATCCTGGATAATCAGGACATCTCCTTTGTGGTCATGGACCTCCACGGCCTGCGGGAGGGCGTGCTGAAGACCAACGGAAGCCGGATCCGCTATATTACGGATCATATGAAGTGGTCCGCGAACCGCACGGCGGCCATTACCAGAGTTCTGGAATGGACGGATCAGTATTATCCGGGCCGGATTGACGATTCCCGGATCAACCGCCTTTCCTACTATTTCCCCCTTCTTCAGTTCCACTCCCGCCTTACGAAGGAGGGGCTGTACCTGGAGGATCTGATCTGGCCGGAGAGCCGGATGAAGGGCGTCTATGATCTGGAGAGAATGGAGGTCATGGACGAGGAAACCAGGATCGGGTCTTATACGGAAACGGGAACGCTGACGGAGGTCCAGAAGGAGCTCCTGGAGGAATTCTTCGCTTATACGGAAGAAAAAGGACTGGAAGTGGTGTTCGTAAAGATGCCCTGCGATCTGGATGAGGAAGTGCTGGGGGTGATGAACGCCCTGGCGGAATACGTGGAAGAACGGGGCTATCCGGTTCTGAATTTTAACGACCCGGAAATCCTGGAGGAGTCCGGAATTCGGGGCACGGATTTTATGGACAGCAAGCATCTGAACGCCGTGGGAGCCAGGAAATTTTCCGACTATTTTTCCGATTATCTGTATGAGACTCTTTCCGAAACGGGGAAGCGGACGGACCATCGGGGAGAAGAAGGGTACGAAAGCTGGGAGGAAGCGTCCGAGAATTACGAAGTCTACTATGAAGAGACGGTGGAAAAGATGAGAGAAACCTATCCGGAATTTTTTGATCCCGGCAGCTGAGGCTGCCGGGATCTGCAGTTATGCCTGTGCTTTTTTCACTTCATAAACCGAGACGCTAAAGGGAGGAAGCTGGCAGGAAAGCCGGCCGTCCTTTGGCGAACAGGGCTGTTCTTCCGGTTTTACCCGGTAAACAGGACTGCCCTGGAAGGTCAGCTCGTTTACGGCTTCCAGATCCTGGGACTGCATGCGCAGACAGAGGCCTTCCTGTTCTGTGGGCGCTCCAAAGTTCAGGGCGAAGCAGGCTTCCTTTTCTCCTGCGTTTACCGCTTTCACATAGTACATTTCCTCATCCGAGGTAACGGAGAGAGAAACGGCTTCCGGAAGCGTTCCTTCAAAGGACAGGACGTTTTTCCCAAGATGGGCGCCAAACATCTGCTGTACAAAATAATTCGGCGTTTTCAGAACGTGCTCCGGGTTAAACCAGATGAGGTTGTGGGCCCACTGCATTCCTTCGCTCATGGCGAAGAGAGGAGCATAACTGGTCATCGCCACCACGTCGCTGTTGCGTTCAATCCCGGTGAGGAAAGCCGCCTCGGCCAGAGCGGAGCCGAAGGTGTTGGGGGTATGAGGCGCCATCACGTCGTTGGCCGCGTATTCCCCTACGAAAACCTTGGCCGCGGAACGGTCATACTGGTCGTAGCGGTGAATCTGCTGATAAAACCACTCGTTGGATTTGTAATAATGCTCGTCGATGCGGACGTCCGGGAACCTCTCGTTGGCAATGCGCCAGGTATCCTCAAAGTCTTTCCCGTCCGGGAAAGCGCCGGAAGACATTACGCAGACCATCTGGGGGTAGTGCTCCTGCACCGCCTTCTTCGCCACCGTAAATTTTTCAAAATAATCCGCGCCGTAATTTTCGTTTCCGATACCGATCATTTTCATGTGAAACGGTTCGGGATGGCCGGCCTCGGCTCTGAGCCTGGCCCATTTGCTGGTCTTTGGATCGCCGTTGGCGTATTCAATCAGATCCAGCGCGTTCTGCACTACTTTTTCCGTAAATTCCGGGCTGTCTGTTTTCAGCGTCTCCTTGGAGCGGAACTGGCAGCTGATGCCGGCCCAGACAATGGGAAGGGGCTCGATGCCAAGATCCTCGCAGAGAAGGAAATATTCATAAAAACCGATCTGATAGGACTGGCAGTATCCCTTGTCCTCCAGTTCGGCCGCCCAGAGATTTACCTGAGGGATCCGGTCAATTACCGGGCCTACGGTATCCTTCCAGCGGTATTCGTTTCCGGGATAGGCGCCCTCCACAATGCACCCGCCTGGGAAACGCAGAAAGGTGGGCTTCAGATCCTTCAGGGCCTGCACCATGTCTTTCCGGAAGTGTCCGCCGGTCCACTTGGGATCGTCCTTTCCCCATATGTCTGTGTCAGAGAAGGATACGCAGTCCAGATCCAGGCTTCCTTTTCCTTCCAGCCGGAATTCCAGGAATCCCCTTCCGGTGTGAAGCCCCTGAAGGGAAACGCAGACCCTGCTCCAGGAGGCTTCGGCTTTCAGCTCCGCCTCTTCGGTTAAAAAAGTTCCCTCGTCATCTCTTACCGAAACCAGAACGGTTCCTTCAAAATCCACGTTCCTGAGATAAGCGGAGGCCTCGTAGGCATGTCCTTTTCGGATCGCGAAGGCGTTCCTGCCTTTGTTTTTCTGCAGGCCGTTGTATCCCCGGTTCCTCAGAGCGCCGGAACCGGTAAGGGAAAGGCGGACGTACCAGGGATTTTTTTCGGAAGCGGGATCTTCCTGCCGGCTTTCCATGGAAAGATTCTCGGCTTCCCAGTACCGCAGCCGGTCCGGGGCGACGGTCGGGGCTTTCTTCGTCTCCATGAGCTGCCGCTGGCTGAAGGACGCGTCCGCATACCTTCCGTCGAAGCTGTGGTTTGCCGTCAGGTTGGCGTTCAGTCCGCCGTCGCAGGAAAAATTAATGTCCTCCAGAAACAGTCCGAAGAGCAGCGGGGACACCGCATGGGTTTCTTTTCCCATCAGGATTTCAGAGTGTTCCATTCTATTACCTCCCAACAAAATTTGATAAGCTTATTTTATTT
>CALWMW010000065.1 GCA_944382085.1 uncultured Lachnospiraceae bacterium
AGATCGGCGTGGAATTTTTCAGCCTTTCCAAATCTTTCAATGTCACCGGCGCGAGGATCAGCTTCCTGGTGGGACGTCCCGATGTGATCGCAGCACTCCGGAAACTGCGGAGCCAGATCGATTTCGGAATGTTCCTTCCCATTCAGAAGGCCGGGATCGCGGCGCTTAAAGGCTCTCTCGCCAGTGTGAAAGAACAGTGCGCTCTCTATCAGGAACGAAGAGACGCTCTCTGCGAAGGGCTCCGCAGCATCGGCTGGGACCTCCCCAACGGAAAAGGCACCATGTTCGTGTGGGCAAGGATTCCCGACGGGCGCATGGACAGCATGGATTTCTGTATGGAACTGATGGAAAAAGCCGGAGTGATCGTAACTCCCGGTGCAAGCTTCGGTCCCCACGGAGAAGGATATGTGCGCTTCGCGCTGGTGCTTCCTCCGGAAAAGATACGGGAAGCCGTTGAGGCCATCCGAAGAAGCGGGATCACTGACTGAGGATAAAACCGGGAATCGCCGGAATTATGCAGTTTGTATCGCTGCTACCTTTGTATACTGACGCTATCGAGTCAAAAAAGTCAGTAATATAATAAGCCTCTTTATTTCAGGCTGATTCTGAAATACAGAGGCTTATTATTATTTGTTATATTTCGATATGCAGGCGCCAGAAGCCGCATAAAAAAATCACAGATTGGTTTTTTAATTCTCAGACTGCTGTCCGGAGCCTTCCGCTCCTTTGCTCGCTATATATCAGGACCCGGATCACCGGATAGGGCAGACGCCGTTCACGCATTCGCTCTCGCCGATATCCAGCTCGGACTCCTCCTGCTCGTATTTTGAGATCAGAGAAGGATTAAAGGGCTTCATCTCCTGCTTCCGTTTCTCATATTCTTCCTCTGTGATCTCCTCGTAAGGAAGAAGTTCATAGAAATTATCGTCATAGCTTAAGAAGGAAAGAGCCACTACGTCGTCCCAGTTATCCCATACCCACTCTTCTACTTCGTCCCATTCGTTGTCCCGGACATGAACGGTAATAGAGCAGTTATGATCCACATAGTAAGTCATGAACATCTTATAATTTTCCAACTGTTCGATAGCGGAAACATCTGCTTTCACTCTTCCGGCAGGCGCTTTTACCGGGAACTCCACTACCTTGGTCCGGCAGGTGTCCGCATCCTGTCCCACCTCCGGAAATACCGGATACCCAAGTTCCTCGCATACCTTGCACAGCGGGTCGGCCGCGGATATCCGGATGCGGCGGATATAATAAGGCGCGTGGGAATAATGGATCCCGCTGGAAACGGTTGGAAGCAGAGACAGCGTTCCTTCCGGTTTTACCGTCGTCACCAGAAGAGGCTCTGTCTGATTCAGCTGGCGGGCCAGTTTCTTCGCCGCGTCGTGGGCCGTCTCCCGCAGTTTTTTAAGGAGCATGATCTGCCCCTCCCTGTTCATCCCTGTGGCGTTTACCATATCCTGCCATCCGGTTAAAGAACAGCCAAGGAGCCTGTCTCTCTGCTGTACGCGGTTCCATTCATGCATTTCCAGTTCCCGGCAGGTCATCCGGTATCCTGCTCTGGCAGAAAGCCTCTGGGCCTTGAGAAGCGCCGCCTCGTCCAGCTTTCCGTCATGAACAAAGGCCATCACATTGACAGTAGTCAGGTTGCACATTCCATGACTGTCCAGAAGGATCTCTCCGCAGGGATTGCAGCCCCGGAAATCTGCTCTTCTCTTCCGTCCGGCTTCTTCGTTTACCCATCCGGGCTCCCCGGAATAGCGCATCTGCTGCAAATGCCAGTGGAGCTGCTCTCTGGTAGGTTTTTTCCGGTAAAAAATAGAGTTGTTGCTCATCTGGCGGTGAGCGATGCTTTTATCAATCTCCCAGTGTCCGTTCACCTGACGGTAAAGATTACTCTTCGCCTGGATACATTCCTCGTCGTTCTGGTCGATAAGGCCGATCTCCGAGGTACGGCGCACGCCGCCGGAAACCACGTTCTCCCCAATGATATTGGCGATGTCCAGAAGGTCGATGGGGGCAAGCTGGATATATTTCTTCCCTTTGCGGGCGCCTGCGGAAATAATTACTTTATGAATTTTATCCAGCATTGTCATCATAGATTCATAGCCGCTGGCTGTACCGCCGAAAATATGAAGCCTTTCTCCTCTGGGGCGGATGCTGTCGTATTCTACAATAATGGTATTGATCTTTGCGTACTCCCGGTTGGTGAGGAACTGGAAATAGTGATCCAGGGCCTGCGCCCATCCTTCTTTCGAGTCCCCTACCGCCATCGTCACTGTGTCTCCGGAAAAGTCCAGATTGGTATATTCCAGACGTTTCTCAGGCTCTCTCGGCGAATACGCTTTGTGAAGGATCCTCATATCTGTGCGGATCTTCGGCAGCTTCCGCGCGTCCTCTTTTAACACACGGACTCCTACGCCGCTTCCGATCATTAAAAGATAAAACAGATCGTGATAAGCGTGAAAATCATCGATCACTTCAAAAGCACAGTTATAGTTCGCCATAGGATAGGCGTCCGCCACCTTGGTGTTTCCCACCCAGAAGGTACGTCCGGAAAGAAACTGACGCAGATGATAGATATTGTCGTAAAGAGTTTCCGCTTCTTCTCTCGTAGTAGGAGCCAGCGAACAGTTATACTCCACCGCCCGGCGGACAGTCTCCCACCAGAACTCTCTCCGGCCATACCGGGGGATATAGCGGGAATAAGTTCTGGAATATACAAAGGCCCCAAGCTGCTCCATGGGATTGGGCGTATGTTTGTAAGTGCTTAAAAATTCTCTGGAAAGAAGCCCGGACTTCCACTCTTCTCTTGTATGTTCTTTTTCTCTTCTGTACAGAATATACGCTTTAGCTGTGCGGAACCTCTGCTGTTCAAAAAGACATTCCTCCACCATATCCTGAATGGTCTCGATTTCGATGATGTCCTCGCCGGATTCTTTCAGCTTCTGTTCGATCATATCCGTAGTCTCAGTCTCCATCGACTCGTCCTGCTCTCCGGCGGCAGCCGCCGCCAGGCTGATGGCTCTGAGGATATATTTTTTGTCAAAGGGGACGATGGCCCCCGTTCTCTTTTTTACTT
>CALWMW010000066.1 GCA_944382085.1 uncultured Lachnospiraceae bacterium
AGCTGGATTCTCCCAGGCGGTACAAAAGATCATTGGAGGCGGCGTTGTCGCTGTAGGAGAGCATGTCGTTCATCAGAGCCATCACCTCGTCCGTGCGCTCCAGCTCTGCGCTTTCAATAGCCTTGTATACGGTTCCCATGATAAACAGCTTCATCACGCTGGCGGATTTCATGGGCTGATCGTGAATCAGCAGGCTCTCCCCGGAGGACAGGTTCTTCACATAGACCGACCATTCCCCGTCATAGCCGGAAAGCTGTTCCTCCAAAGCGGTCTGCAACGCTTCCATACTTTCCGCTCTCCCCGTCCCGGCTTCCGGCTCCCTTTCCTCCTCCGGTTCCGGCTGCGGGCGGTCCACCTGGTACTGCTTTAGGCGTCCCGGCTTTGCAAGCTCCGGAAGGGAAAGTTCTGTTTCCTCCTCCGGCATGGCCATGGGAATCTGAAATTCTCTTCCCAGCCTTGCGGAAAGGTTCCGCTGTTCCTTTTCGGTAAGAAGCGGAGCCTCTGTCCCGGCCTGGGTTTCCTCCTCGGATTCGGTCTCCGGCTCCGACTGGGTTTCCGTGTTGTCTTCCGTCAGCGCCTCCGTCTCGGAAACCACCTTGCCCGACGATGCCTCCCTGACCAGATCCGGAGCCGCGATCACAGCAAAAAAACAGAGAAAGAGCAGAAACAGAAGCAGCTCTGTCTTATTGTTTTTGTACTTTTCTTTCAGTTCATTCCAGTTCATTTTCTCTGTGCCGCTCCCGTCTCAGTGCTGGATGTTCTCCGCTTCTTCCATTCTAAAAGGCCCTGTCGCCTCCAGATGTTTTTCGATCAGCGCATGGTCGAAATTCGTTCTCAGGCTGCAGCTCTCGTCAAACACCAGTACGTGTTCCCGGTCTTTCTCGCAGGCTTTCCAGCAGATCCCCGGAACCACAGGCCGTCCGTCTCTGGCGAAGCTGACCCAGGCGCCGAAAACCGCGTCCTGCAGCTTCTCCATAACGCCGGGCGTCCGGCAGATGGGAATGCGGTCCGCGTTGTGGAACACATACGGAATCTCGGAACAGTGCCAGGCGCATTTTCCGTCGTCAAAAGGAAACTCATAGGCAAACAGATACGAATACGTAAGGCTTTCCGGGCTTTTGCATCTCTCTTTGACAAAATCAATGGTAGGCGCCCGGAAGACGTTGTCCAGGGAGAGAAGATCCGTCAGGCATTTTTCCGGATACGCCTGTTCAAAAAGCTCTGCCAGCTCTCCCGCCGCCCGGCCGTACTTTTTCTCCAGCGCCTCCATAGTCTGCGCTCTGGTAAGGTCGTATTTTCCCGGATAGCCGGGGCCGAAGTCGAACTCTCCGAATACGGTTCCAATGATCACCGGAATCTTCCGCGCTTCCTTTCGGAAACCGATTTTTCTGGGATCTCCCAGATAGAACGCGTTGGCTTTCGGATTTTCGCCAACGTAAAAGCCCTGCTTCTTCAGGGCGGGAGCCACCTTCCGGTAGGCGTCCGCCAGTTTCCGGTAGGGAACCGTTTCCAGCTCCTTTACCTGGCCTTTTTCAAAGCCCAGCTCCGCAAGAAGAGCCTCCGCGATCTTCCTGCCGTCTCCCTCGCCGCTGTCCAGGAATCCGTCAAGGACGCCGCTTTGTACGATCCCTTTGTGGAACAGCCCGTCCGCCTCCGGGGTCTGCATCAGCGTCCAGACCTTCATTCCTCCGCCGGACTGGCCAAAAAGCGTCACGTTATCCGGATCTCCGCCGAAGCCGCGGATGTTTTCCTGAATCCATCTCAGCGCCGCGATCATATCGTCGTTGCCGGCGTTGGCGGAATTGGCGTACTCCTCCCCATAGCAGGACAGATCCAGGTAACCCAGAATGTTCAGCCTGTGATTCAGGGAGACTGTGACCACGTCGCCGTAGCGGCTTAAATTTTCTCCGTCGTAAGCCTCCTGCTC
The DNA here is from genome assembly GCA_944382085.1 of uncultured Lachnospiraceae bacterium. Lineage (GTDB taxonomy): Bacteria > Bacillota > Clostridia > Lachnospirales > Lachnospiraceae > Choladousia. The sequence continues at coordinate 1,928 of CALWMW010000066.1, forward strand.
AATGGAGGAGCCGGCGGAAAATCCTCCTCCGTGAAGCCACACCATTACCGGTTTTTTCGCTTCCGGATCCAGGCTGCCGGTCCAGATGTTCAGATACTGGCAGTTCTCATCCATGGGCCAGTACCGGTGCGGGATCAGCGCCTCGCAGCTGGGCGTATCCTGGGTTAAAAGCGGGCAGACAAACCCGTAGGAAAGGGCGTCCCGGATCCCTTCCCACGGCTTTACCGGTTCCGGCCGGTGAAACCGCCTGGCGTCGGCATATTTAATCCCGTGAAACGTATAGATCCCTCTGGTCTGAAATCCCCGGATTTTCCCCTGCGCCGTCCGGACAACGGGAAAATCCGCGGTACATATAAAATCCTGCGCTCTTCTTTGTCTCATCGTTTTATCTCCTTTCTTGGGATCCGAGCTGTTCTTACTCTCTTAACAGGCATTCTATCACATAGGAAAGCAAAAAAGAAGAGTTATCTTCTGGTTGACAACAGATATATACTGTTATATACTGTTTACACACAGGAGGTAATCATGATGCATCTGATGATCAACACGTCCCTGATGGTTCCCATCTATGAGCAGATCGTCGATCAGGTCAAAGTCTTGATCCGGCGGGGCGAACTCAAGGAAAACGACGTGCTTCCCTCGGTCCGGTCCCTGTCCAGGGAACTCAAGATCAGCGCCCTAACGGTAAAGAAGGCCTACGACGCCCTGGAGGCGGAGGGCTATACCGCGACGGTGCACGGGAAAGGAACGTACGTGACGGCGGTTAATCCGTCGCTTTTGCTGGAAGAACAGCGAAAAGAACTGGAAGCGGATCTGGAACTGGCCGTCCAGAAAGGCAGAAGGTATGGAATCAGCAAGGAAGAAATGCGAAGCTTATTTGAATTCATTCTGGAGGATTAAGTGGTTATGCTTAAAATCGATCACCTGAAAAAACAATACGGCGCTTTCACTCTGGACTGTTCCCTGGAAGTGCCTCCCGGCCGCATCACCGGACTGGTAGGGCAGAACGGAGCCGGCAAAAGCACTACCTTTAAGGCGGCTCTGGGCCTCATCTTTCCGGAGGGCGGCAGCATCCGCGTTCTGGGCCGGGATATCCGGACCCTCACCAGAGAGGACCGGCAGAAGCTGGGCGTAGTTCTCTCGGATTCCGGGTTCAGCGGTTATCTCAACATCAAAGACCTGGCTTCCATCCAAAAAAACCTGTACGAAACCTTTGACGCCCCGGCTTTTCTTGCCAGGGCGGAGGCCTTCGGCCTCCCGGCGGGCAAGCAGATCAAGACCTTTTCCACCGGTATGAAAGCCAAACTCAAGGTGCTCTGCGCCCTGTCCCACCAGGCGAAGCTGCTGCTTCTGGACGAACCCACCGCCGGGCTGGACGTCATCGCCCGTGATTTTGTGCTGAATCTTCTCCGGGAATACATGGAGGAGGATGAGGAGCGCTCCATTCTGATCAGCTCCCACATCTCCGGCGACCTGGAATCCCTGTGCGACGACGTGTATCTGATCCACAAGGGGACCATCCTTCTCCACGAGGACACCGACCGGTTTCTGAGCCACTACGGCGTGATCAAAGCCGATCCGGCGCTGTATGCCTCCCTGGACAAGGAGCATCTTCTCCGGGTCAAGAAAGAAAGCTACGGGTACCGCTGCCTGACGGACCAGCGAGCGTTCTACGCGGAAAATTATCCGCAGGCTGTGATTGAAAAAGGATCCATTGACGAAGTGATTACCATGATGATACAGGGGGAAACGATATGAAAGGATTACTGCTCAAAGATTGGAAGCTGCTGCTGCACCAGAAAAACTTTTTCCTGATGCTGATGGTCATCGCGGCGTTTCTGTCGTCATCCGTCAGCAACGCTTCTTTCCTTTTTACGTATCTTACGGTGGTGGGCGCCATGTTTACGCTAAGCACCATCAGCTACGATGAGTTTGACAACGGAAATGTTTTCCTGTTCTCCCTTCCCATTACCCGGAGGGGATACGCAGGGGAAAAGTATCTCTTCGGCCTGCTTCTGGGAGGCGGATGGTATCTTATTTCCTTCCTTCTGACCTCCCTGTCGTCCTTTTGGAAGACCGGGACTCTGTCTTTGGAGATCCTGGAATCCGCGGCAGGCGCGCTTCCCTCCCTGCTCCTTCTGCTGGCGCTTATGATCCCCCTTCAGCTCAAATTCGGATCAGAAAAAAGCCGCGTCGCCCTGCTCCTGGCGGTGGGCGCCGCGGTAGTTCTGGCCATCCTTGGGGAAAAGCTGGCCGGCTCTTTGGGGCTGGACCCGGCAGCCGCCCTGAACCGGGCGGCCGCCATGCCCCTCTGGATTTTCCTTGGCCTGATCCTGGGAAGCTCTCTTTTGCTCCTTGGGATCTCCTACGGGATCAGCGTGCGAATCCTGGAAAAAAAGGAATTCTGACCGTTACTCTGCTTTTGGATACTCGTTGCACAGAAGCCGGTACGGTTCTTCATCCTCTTCAATCTTGGGGAAGCGTCCGATGGGCTCGTAGAAGCGGTTGTCGTTCTCATCGTCGTTGCACATGGACACTTCTCCCAGGAGCACGTCTCCCGTCCCCTCTTCTACATGGAAATCATGGTACATATACGGATAGATGGTGATGCTCTCTCCGGGGGTCAGTCTTACCTTCGTCCCGGCGGGCACCGTGTATTCCCGGCCGTCGCAGTGAACCGTTACGTCTGTGTCGGCAAATTTCCCGTCCTCCGTGGAATTGTAAACCGTGATGAGCACGTTCCCGCCTCCCCGGTTGATGATATCTTCCATTTTATTCCAGTGGAAATGCATGGGAGCCATCTGTCCCTCTTTCACCGCCAGAAGCTTCTCCGCGTAGGTCTTGGTATACTTGTCCATTTTCAGATTGCCGTTGCGAATGGTAATAAGAGAAAATCCCACCTCGTCGAATCTGCCAAGGCCATAGTCCGTAATATCCCAGCCCAGCATATTGTCCCGGATCTCATCGTATTCCGCGCCTTTGGTCTCCCATTCCTTTGGCGTCCATTTGCAGAAAGGCGGGATCTCAAAGCCGTGAGCCTGGATCAGTTCTTCCATGTGTTTAATTTCCGCGTTGATTTTTGATCGTTTCATGTTCCTCTCTCCTGTCTGTCTCTTTTCTTTTTTCTTCGCGAAGCGAGTGCTGGTTTACCGTATGTCGTACACGCTTCTTAGCCGGATTCCCTCCGGTTTTCCCCTGAGAATCTTCACGGTGCGGCTGTCCCCGTTTAAATCAAAATAATTGTCCGAGAGCACCAGATCCTGGTTCTCGTTCTGGATCTCCACGCTTTTGGCGTAAGCCTGAGCCGTCACCGTGATCTCGTCTCCCCGGATTTCCCAGCAAAGCCTGGGATCCTCATAACGAAAATACTTGGGATAGGAAAAGATCACCGTGCCCTCCGACACTCTTTCCCCGCCTTCCCAGGCTTCGTAGCTTACGTATTCCCGGAAGACGTCCAGATCGGGAAGCGCCTCCTTCTCAAGCCAGATCCCGGAAAGGGGCGGCACGCGCACCGCCTTTTCTTCCTGCCTGAGAACGGCGGCCCCGGCGTCCCGGATCTGCCATTTCACCAGAAGCTCTTTTTCCTCCCTAGTCTCGTTGGCCACATGAAGGCGGACGGACTTGGGAAACGCGAAATGCTGTCGGTTCATATTGGCCTCCGCCGTCATCCAGCTCTCTTCCTCACAGGAAATCATAACCGGGGCGAAGAAGCGCTTCGCGTAGTAGTGAAGAGCCTTCCACCGGCCCCAGTAGTCGATGGAGGACCAGGAAATCACCGGCCAGCAGTCGTTGATCTGCCAGTATACCGCGCCCATGCACCGGCCCCGGTTCCTGCGGAAGTGCTCGGTCCCGTAGCGGATGGCGTCCGCCTGGAGGAGCTGAGAGGCGTAGAGCAGAGTCTCAAACTCTCCCGGATACCGGTACATCTGCTGCATATAGTTCATGATTTTTCCGTTTGCCCCATAATTTCTCTGGTGCTTTTCCATGATGTAGCTGAAGATATTCCAGTCTCTGGGATCGTCGGTGAAGGTCTCGATCGTCTTTTTGCATGGGAAGGACTGAAAGCCGAACTCCGACAGGTATCGGAAAAAATACTTCCGGTATTCGGAGAAGGGCCGGTTTCCATGCCATACCTTCCAGTAGTGGACGTCTCCCCGGTCCGGATCGTTTGGATGGTCAAAGGAACCTCCGGATGAGGGGCTGGCGGGCCAGTAGAAGGTCTGGGGATCGTATTTCCCAAGGACCTCCGGGATGATCCGCTCATACATAAACAGATAATCCCGCACCTCCGTGGCCTTGGTCACCCAGCACCGTTCCTCCACAAACATTTCCATTTCATTGTTGCCGCACCACAGCGCCAGGGAAGGATGGTGGCGCAGCCGTTTCACATTGTCGATGAATTCCTGGCGGATGTTCTTCTCAAAGGACTCCGTCAGTTCGTACACGGAGCAGGCAAACATAAAGTCCTGCCAGACTGCCAGACCCAGCTCGTCGCACAGGTCGTAGAACCAGTCGTCCGGATAAAAGCCGCCGCCCCAGACCCGGATCACATTAAAATTCGCTCGTTTGCAGTCCTCAAGAAGCTGTCTCGTCCTCTCCCGGCTTCTTTTTCCCAGAAGATGCTCTTCCGGAATATAGTCCCCGCCCATGGCAAAAAAAGGAACTCCGTTGATCTCATGGGCGAAGCTCTCGCCCCACTCGTCCTTCTGCCTTCGCACCGTCATGGAACGCAGGCCGATCCGCCGCTTCCAGGTATCTACCACCCTTCCGTCATGCGTCAGCACCGCCTCCGCCTCGTAGAGAGGCTGGCCGCCCAGGCCGTTCACCCACCAGAGCATCGGCTGCTCGATCACCATCCGGCCTTCGCCTTCCTCATCCAGCGTCACCGTCCGGCTCTTTCCGTCCGGAGCGGTCACCGTCATTTCCAGCCGGTATTCTCCCGGCAGAGCTTCCAGGTACTCCGCGGAAAAATCCAGGGTACAGCTTCCTTCCTCATGCGTCTGGGATACGTAGACGCTGTCGATGCGCCCTCCCGTCTCTCTTTGCAGCCATACCGGGCGGAAAATCCCCGCGTCGGGAAGGTGCGCCCCCCAGTCCCAGCCAAACATATAGTGGGCCTTTCTCAGATGCATGAAGCCCTCAAAGGTATCCTCGTTTCCAATGTTGCCGTATTTCTGATACGCCTGCGCAATGTATTTGAGGGGAGAGCGCAGGATTACGTTCAGACGGTTCTCCCCCTCCCTGAGGAGCGCCTTTACGTCAAATTCCCAGGTCCGGTGCATATTTTCCCCGTGCCCCAGGTAGGCGCCGTTGAGGTAGAGATCCGCCACCGTGTCCAGTCCGTCGAACCGGAGGGATACGCCGGTCTCCTCCTCTCTGGAGGAATAGGAAAATACGCAGGTATACTCGTAATCCTCCTCCATCCATGCGCAGACCTCATCCTCGTTGTCCTTCCAGTAGGGATCCGGGATCTTTCCGTTCCGGAGAAGATCCGTGTACACGCTTCCCGGCACCTTCGCCTCCAGCCAGTCTGTGATTCCCCTGGCCGGGTTCAGGCAGCGCATGCTCCAGTTTTCATTCAGCTGTATTCTTTCCATCTTCTGCTCCTGTCTGCTGTTTTCTCGTCGTCCCGTCTTCCTGTCTTTTTGGGAACCGGCTCACCCACACTGCTTCATGGGCGCCCAGTACGCCTCTTTCCTTGGTTTTTTCATGGTAAGGATTCTGGTACAGCTCCGTCTCATAGCGCTCCGGCAGGACGTAGGGGGCCGGCCGGTGGTTTACGAGGATCATTCCCTTTTCAAATACGCCGACCTCGATTCCCCGCTCCCGGATGCCTCCCGCCGGAACGGCGTGGCAGTCCAGAATCTCCTGAATCAAGGGAAGTCCCGCCAGGGCGAAGGGATACATTTCCCGGTTGCCCTGATCGTAGGGTACGTGGGGAATGTTCTTGGAGGCGTAGGAAGCCCCCGCCTCCACGCCAAAGGAGTACACCGCTCCCTTCACGGTTCCGGGCTCCGCCCCCATTTTTTCTTCCAGTTCACTTCCCTCATATTTTACAATACAGCTTCCCATTCTGTCTACATAGGGAGCGATTTCCTGCCCGCCTTCGTAGCGGCAGAAGGCTTCTCCCTGGGCGATGATCGTTTTGCCGTACCGGTAAGGCTTTTTCTCGCAGGCCTCCCCTGAAATTCCGAAGCCGTTTTTCGCCAGAAGATCCAAAGGCCCGTGCAGCAGCGCCCCGCCCTGCTGCACCCAGAGACGGATTTCCTTCTCCATCGCCTCGTGCTCCGCGGCGAAATAGCAGTCGTTTGCCGGTACGATCAGCGCTTTGTAATCCCAGAGCCGTCCCGCCTCGATCTCATGGCGGCTGATCACGTCCGTCTGGTAACCCAGGTCGCAGCAGAGCTTATACCAGCCCAGAAGATCCAGCCGCCGGATTTTGTTGTTCCCCACCTCAAAAGGCTCCAGCTGCGCCATCTCCGACGGGAACAGAAGGGCGATCTCCTTTCTGCGCTCTCCCTTCTCCAGTTCCGACAGCCTGGCGAACCAGCGGTTCGCGTTCGCCAGAGCCTCCAGGAAATGAGGATCCATCCGGTTCATGACCCCTCCGTCGTCCAGCCCGTTCATCCCGTAGCAGGTATAGCCGTCCATTCCGCAGGCCGCCATGCTTCCGATGATCTCTCCGGGAGAGAGGAGGGCGTACAGATCGTTGTAGATGTATCTGCCCCAGTATATGCCGCCGATCATGGGCTTCCCCTGGTTCATCACGCGCATCATGCTGTGCTGGCAGGAAACCACGTAAGCGTCCGGATACCCGTCGGGCGTAACCGGAACCGTAATAAAGTGGCAGGAATCCACATAGGGCGCCGCCTCATACAGATCAATGCCCCGCAGGGCCGTATCCCAGAGGTCGCTGAATTCATTGTCCAGATCCTGCTGCTCCCTCCCGTAAATGTTCAGGAAGTAGCCCCACTGGGTCATATCCGGGCAGAGAAACAGTTCCGGGTTCTTCTCCTTGAGCATGGGGCCGATTTCCTTAAAATAAAGGGTCAGCTCCCGGATCTTCCACAGGGCGTTGTCCCGCCACACCCAGAATCTGGGGGAACGGTTCGTTACGTCTTCCTCCGTATAGAAGCTGCCCGGCTCGTACCGCACCCCATACCAGTATTCCTCTGGCGTAAGGGCGT
>CALWMW010000067.1 GCA_944382085.1 uncultured Lachnospiraceae bacterium
AAGTCGGAGAGGAGGAAGACGACGGCCTTGCGGCGCTGGGTGGCGGCACAAATTCGGCGAGCGCATGATCGACTGTATCCTCTACAAGAACCTGGAGGGCAAATACCTGACCATCCAGGATCTGGTAAAGGAAGACGAAACGACGGAAGAAGCCAAGGAGAGCGAAGAGAAGGAAGCTTCCCCGGAAACGGAAACCAAAGAAGAAGAGAAAGAAAAAGAAAAGACCGTCATCTACTACGTGACGGACGAGGTACAGCAGAGCCAGTATATCAACCTCTTCAAGGAAGCCGGCATGGACGCCGTCATTCTCCGCCACAACATCGACACCGCCTTTATCTCCCATATGGAGCAGCTTAGGGATAATCTGAAGTTCCAGCGGATTGACGCCGACGTCAACGATTCCATCCGGGAGGAAAGTGACGCGGAGGCGCTCAAGGATACCACGGACACCCTTACCGAGGTCTTCCGCAAGGCTCTGAAGAAGGACAATCTGGACGTCAAGGTGGAGAAGCTGAAAAACGCCAAGATTTCTTCTGTCATTACCCTCTCGGAGGAAAGCCGCCGGATGCAGGAAATGATGAAGATGTACAACATGTACGGCATGGATCCCTCCATGTTCGGCGGTAAGGAAACGCTGGTTCTGAACGCCAATAATGAACTGGTACAGTACATCGCCGCCCACAAGGATTCTGACAAGGTGCCTATGATCTGCCAGCAGCTTTACGATCTGGCCATGATTTCTCACAAGCCTCTGGCGCCGGAAGAAATGACGCAGTTCATCTCGCGCAGCAATGAAATCCTGATGCTACTGGCCCAGGAGAAATAAAGAGACGCCGTCTCAAAGGGCAGGTTCACCCAAGGGTGGGCCTGTCTTTTTTTGCCTTCTCCCCTCTTCCGGTTCTCCTTGACAAACGACGGCAAAATGTTTATGCTTTTTATGCTTTCAAAGACTTTTCAGGAACCGGAGGAATGCTATGAAACCGCGCCAAACAACGTTCGGGATTTCCGGCAGCACGTTAAAGCTGATCGCCATCCTTTCTATGCTGATTGATCATACCGCCGCTACGGTTATCCGAAGCCTGCTCCTTACCGCGCAAGATCCGCTCTGGCAGCAGCGGCTGCGGCTGGTTTATTCGGTTTCCAGAGACATCGGAAGACTTGCCTTTCCTATTTTCTGCTTTCTCCTTGTGGAAGGGTTTCTCCACACGAGAAATCCCAGAAAATACGCGGGACGGCTGTTCCTCTTCGCCCTGATTTCCGAAATCCCCTTTGATCTGGCTTTGCAGAGCGGATGGTGGGATCCCGGAAAGCAGAACGTTTACTTTACGCTTCTCATCGGGCTTCTGGTTCTCATGGGGCTTTCTTTTTTCCGGGAAAAACCCTGGCTTTTTCTGCCTCTGACGGCGGCGGGCATGGCCTTTGCCTGGTGGATCGACTGCGATTACAATTACAAGGGCGTATTTTTAATCGTGGTTCTGTATGTGCTGCGGCACACCAGGCTGTACCAGTGCGTGGGAGGCGCGGCCGCCGTCGCCTGGGAGCTTCCGGCTCCTCTTGGGTTTCTTCCCGTCTATTTTTACAATGGGAAGCGCGGCCTTTCCATGAAGTACTTTTTCTACTGGTTTTATCCGGCGCATCTTCTGATCCTTTTCTTTCTGTCAGAGTGCGTCCTTCGATATCCCCGGTAACCGTCCGGCCCTTGGGCCTTTCATTTTTCGACTGGAGGTAAGTATGAACAAAAAAGAAATCTCTGAAATCCGCCGTCTTTTCACACCGGACCGCTGTCCGTTTACCAGGATCTGCGGCTGCTATGTGGACGGGGAAAAAAACAAAAAAATGGAAATGAAAGAAGCGTTCCTCTCCCTTCCGGAGGAGGATATGTTCAAATATTTTGATCTTTTCAAGAAAACGCTCTCCGGCTCTCTGGGAAAAAATCTCATGCACCTTTCCTTTCCCCTGGCTCAGGAGGCAGAAGGCGGCGCCCAGGAGTTCCTGTACCGCCTGAAAAACAGCGGGCTGAAGGAGGACGCTCTTCTGGAGGCTTTCTACGACAAGGTGATCGAGTCCTACCGGGAACCGGAAAACTATTTTATTATCCTGGTACACGGGGCTTACGACATTCCCCGCCGCGCCAAAGACGGCCTGGAGATGTTCGACGCTTCCGACGACGTCTATGAATTTCTTCTCTGCTCCATCTGCCCGGTAAAGCTTTCCAAGCCGGGGCTTTCCTACAAGGACGATACGAACGCCATCAGCGAACGGATCCGGGACCGGGTGGTGGAGCCTCCCACAAGCGGCTTTCTCTTTCCCGCCTTTACCGACCGGAACACCGATCTGCACAGCCTGCTGTACTATTCCAAAAATCCGGATGAGCTGAAGCAGGAGTTCTCCCAGCAGCTCTTTGGCTGCGATCCGCCCCTGACCGCCGCTTCCCAGAAGGAAACCTTCAACACGCTGGTGGCGGACACCCTTCTGGAGGGCTGTACTTATGAAACGGTAAAAGCCATCCACGAGTCTCTCTCCCAGCTCATAGAAGAGCGCAAAGACGACCCGGAGCCTCTGACCCTTATGCGGGAAGATGTGAAAAATCTCCTGGAATCCACCGGCGCCCAGGCCCAGGCCCTGGAACAGTTTGACGAAGAATTTCAGGCGGCCGCCAAAGACAGCCAGGCGCCCCTGTTTGTCTCCAACGTAATAAACACCAGAAAGTTTGAGATCAAAACGCCGGATATCAACATCTCCGTAAAACCGGAACGGGCCGATCTCATAGAGACCAGGATCCTGGACGGCCGTCCTTACTTCCTGATTCCTGCGGACGATGAGGTGGAGGTCAACGGAATCCCGGTAAAACCTCTGCACGCGCCGGAATAAGCGAACGCCCTCATGGGGCGACCGCTTCCGCCAGGGCGGTTCCGGAAAGCTCGTTTTTCTGAAGTTCCAGCTCCAGGATCCCCAGCGTCTCAGCCGTTCTCCCAAAGGGAAGGATTTTGACGATGTTTCCCTCAGAATCCGCCGCTATGGAATTTCCGATGCAGCAGCGGTCCTGCCAGACGCCGAAGGGGATCTCCCCTACATTGCTGACTCCTACAACCGCCATCCGGTATGTTCTGGAAAGCATCTGATACGGTTTCTTCCACTCGTCTCCGTAGACGCGCCCTTCCTGAAGGAAGCGTTCTGTCACCGCCCAGGAAGAAGGGGAAAGGAGAAGCTGGCATCCCATCCTGCCCAGGGTATGTCCGATCACAGCGGACTCTTCCAGGTTATCCGCGCAGATAGCCAGTCCGATTTTTCCAAACTTCGTATCCGCCACGCCCAGAGAGTTTCCCACTGCATACACGTCTTCGATTCCCGTGAGAAGATTGATCTTCCGGTGCTTGAGAAGAATCCTGCCCGTGTCGTCAATGAGAAGGGCGGTATTATATAATTTCTCCTGGTCCCGCTCCGTCATGCCGCAGGCCACGTAGATTTTCTCTTCTTTCGCCAGCGAGCCAAGATGCCCGCTAAGGGGTCCCGGAACCGACTCGGCTCCCTCCCCTGCGTAGGGGTTTGCCCATCCGAGATCGCTGCATTCCGGCAGCAGTACAAGGTCGCATCCCTCCTGGGACGCCTTTCGGATAAATTCTTCGATTTTTTTCAGATTCCGCTCCTTGTCCTCCGGACATACCAGAATCTGTGCCATACCGATTCGTATCATCATAATCCTCCTTTGCTTTCAGTTCTTTTTCCGGTAACCATCCGGTGAAACGCCTGTGTATTTTTTGAACACTTTGGAAAAGTAGGTGCTGTTCTCGAAGCCCAGAATATCCGAAACCTCATAGACCATTTTCCCCTGCTCCAGCATTTCTCTGGCCAGATCCACTTTTCTCAAATTCGCGTACTCAATAAAATTCTGTCCGACCTCCTTTTTAAAAACCGTACTCAGGTAGGCGCCGGAGACGCCGATCTCTTTCGCCGCTTCGGACAAATGCACCGGTTCCGAAAGGTGCGCTTCAATGTAGGAAACCGCTTCTTTTAAGATCGGAAGCCTGCTGCATTTAAACCGGATGTAAAACGTATCGTAAAAAAGCGTTTCAAATTCCAGAAACCACCGTTCGATCTCCTTTAGGCTGTTCATGCTCATAATGTTCTGATAATGGCAGTTGCTGCCCCAGAGCTCCACCTCCTCAATGGCTGTGCCAAGGCTCTGGGCGGTCATGGAATAGATTCCCAGCATATCCATAAAAAATCTTCTCAGCACGTTCAGGCGGATATAATTTTCTCCCGTAATCAGATGAAAAATCTCATGAATCGTCTCTACGCTTTTTTCGTAGGAAAAGGCGGCGATCTCGCCTCGGAATCCGGAAAGAATCCGGTGCATTTCTTTTGGCATATATTCCAGGAGCGTCGGTTTCTGAATCAGGTCATAGATCAGTTCTTCCTCATCATAATAGCCAAACACCGCAACCTGCTCGGAAAGCGTCAACGCCTCGTTCAGTTCCTCCGCCGTCTTCAGATTACCCTGATGCATTCCCACATAGATCTTCCCGTCGTTTTTTTCGGTCAGCTCTGTGTGCAGTTCCTTAACCAGAGCCATGGAAAGCTTTCGTTCAAAAAGGAAATACAGGTTCTGCGTCCCTTTCAGAATCTGGATGTATTCGATTCCTTTTTCCTCAAACCATTTTTTGATCCGGCAGGCGTTCCCATACAGGGCGTTCCCGCCGTTTTCCTGAAACAGGACGCAAAGGATCGTCTGAAACCGGTCCGCGTTTGCGAAAATATCCCGCCCGCTTCCGCTTATAATCTCCTCATATCGGATCTCGTGGAAGGAAAAGCTCTTTTCCTCCGGCAGGCTTTCCCGTCTGGCGTTTTCTTTTTCTTTCTTGTACCGCAGAATGATGCCAAGAAGTTCTTCGGAAGAAAGGTTCAGTTTTCTGAGGTAATCATAAGCTCCCAGCTTCATGGCTTCTTTTACCATGCGAAATTCTTCGTTGCAGCTGACGATGACCACCTTGGAGGCCGCCTTCTCTTTTTTCAGATATTCCAGGATCTGCAGGCCGTTCACCTTTGGAATATTTAAGTCCAGCAGAATGAGATCCGGCTCGTACTCCCGAATTCTTTGAAGCGCCTCCTCTCCATCCGGGGCGTCCGGAAGAAGGGAAAAGCCGTACTTCTCCCAGGGAAGCAGCTGTCTTAGCCCGATTCTTGCCAGTATCTCATCCTCTACGATTAAAACTGTCATCATTTTCCTTGTCCCTCGCCTCAATTCTGCGTTTTGGCAGACGAATCCATATCTCAAACCCGTTTTTCGCCTTGTCGTTAAAGATCAGTCCATAGGAATCCCCGTACAGCATTTTCAGACGGGAGTTCACATTGTAAAGCCCGATCCCCGTAAGGCTGCTTCTGTTTTTCTGGGGATGATTCAGAAGCTGTTCCACAAACTCTTTCTCTGCCGATCTTCCATTGTTAAAAACAATGAGGACAAAATTGTCCTGATATTCTACCGCGGAAACAATGATCTGCCCCGCCCGCATATCCTTCACGCCGTGCAGAATCGCGTTCTCCACAATGGGCTGCATGGTGAACGCCGGGATCTCGTAGAAATACAGCTCCGTGGGAATTCCGTTATAGTACTGAAACGTATCGCCGAAGCGGATCTTCATAATCTCTACGTAGGCTTCCAAAAGCGCCGCCTCTTCTCCCACCGTGGTCATCCCTTCCTGGTTCCGGTAGACCGCGTGCAGGATCTCTCCCAGCGCTTCCAGCGCCCGCTCTGTTTTTGCGCTTCCCTCTTTCGCCATCAGTCGTATGGAATTCACCGTGTTGAAAATAAAATGCGGGGATATCTGCGACATCAGCATCTCATAATGCGCCTTCTCCTTGAGATGGCTTTCCCGCTTCACCCGGCGGATCAGTTCCTCGATGCGCCGTCCCGCGTCGTTGTAGCTGGAGATAAAGCGTTCGATCTCTTTAAAAGAATTCCGGGGCGGCTCGATCATAAGGATGCTGCTGCCGGAATGCTCCAGCTTCCCCGCCACCTCTTTCAGCGGCCGGGACAATTTTCCGGAAAGGTAAACCATCGTTAGGACGGTGAGCGCGGATAAAAGGAAGATCAGCAGGAAGATGCTTTTGGATACCCCTTCGCTTTCTTCCCGGAAAATATGCTCCGGGATCATGTAAATCAAAAGATTCTTCTGGTGATCCAGGGGAACGATCCTATAGCAGGAGCCGTCCGCCTCCACTTGCCGGATAGCGGTATCGGAATCCTCTTTGATTTCCCGGCAGACCTCAAGGATCGTTTCGGAAAGCTGGTCCTCTGGATTATTATATTTCATTTGGATTTCCAAGTCATCATTTAAAATAAAAAAACTTCCCTGTCCGGAGGCGTTCAGATTTTCTATAATCTTCCCCCAGATCCTTTGGCCGGAAAGCTGTACCAGAAGGACGCCTCTTTTCTCGCCGGAATAATCCAGAATGCTGCGCCCGATGTACAGATATTCGTAATCGTTCATCGTAACCACGGTCATTTCCCGGAAAAAAGCGGCCAGCTCCTGGCAGAAGGTGGTTTTCCTCCCGTTTTTTACGATCTCCTGATACCAGGCTTCCTTCTCATAATCCAGAGAGGTTTTGCTGAGATTGTGGGAACCGATGAGATAGCCGGAATTCGTCAGAATCGCCATCTTCCCGTTAAAAGCTCCCAGCACGGAGCTTTCCATTTCCAGGAGACGGTTGGAGAGCTCCGTCTTAGCCCGGTAAGCTTCATAGCTGTCCTGCATGCTGTCCATAATACGCAGATTTTCCAGCACCTCCTGGTTAACCATCATGGTGCTGGTGGAATAGTTGGTCACCTCTATGATCTGGTCTGTGTTGTCTTTGATCTGAGACAGCGCCGAATTTTGGAAGGTGGTGTTGTTTTCGTTTATCGTCCTCTGAAGATACAGATTCAGCATAAAAAGCCCCAGGCACAGGGGCAATACCACGAAGCTTCCCATATAGACCAGAAGCTGGCTCCGGATGCTTTTCCCGGTTCTTTTTTTCTCACGCATACTCCTTCTCCTCTCTTTCCTCCGCGTTCCCCGGACATGGAAAACAGGCACCTCCCGCGAAAGGAGTGCCCGGTCTTCCATCTCTTCTTTTTTTATCCTTTGACTGCCCCGGACGAAAGTCCGCCCACCAGATTTTTCTGAACCAGGGCGAAAAATACCAGAATCGGAATCAGGCTGATCACAACGGCCGACATCAGCAGCCCCCAGTCAACCGAGTACTGTCCGATAAAGTCCTTCATCCCCACCTGAATGGTTTTTTTCAGGGTTGTGTTGATAAAGATGGAGGCGTACATATATTCGTCCCAGGAATTCATAAAGCAGAACAGGGCGGTTACAAAAAGTCCCGGCTTCGCCACGTGGAAAATCACGGAGAAAAACGCCTGACTTCTGCTGCATCCGTCTATCCTTGCCGACTCCTCCAGTTCCCATGGGATGGTACTGAAAAACGCGCAGGTATTCCAGATCGCGAATGGAAGCGTGAAGGAGCAGTACATCAGGATCAGGCCCACATAGCTGTCAATCAGATGAAGCTGCCTCATAATGATGTAATAAGGAATACACAGAAGAATTCCCGGAAACATTCTGGTCATCAGCACAGCCATTTTGATTTTTTCAGCGCCCACAATCCGGTATCTGGTTAACCCGTACGCCGCCATTACGGAAAGGATCATACAGATGATCATGGTTACAACCGTAATAAAAATACTGTTTAAAAAGTACCGGACAAAGTTGGATTCAAAAATAACATGGCGGAAATTCTCAAAGGTTATGTACGTAGGGATAATCTGATTGGGATCGTAAATCTGTTCCTTTGTCTTTAAGGCGGTTAAGATCACATATACAAAAGGAAGGACTGCAAGGAACACCATCAGAATGATAAAAACATACGCGACTGCCAGCCGCAGCCCCCTTTTCTGATTTCTTGTCAGCATATTCTTCCCCCTCTCTCTACTCTTTTTCCCGGACCATCCTAAGATAGATCCAGGAGAACAGCGCCATAAACAGAAACAGGATCACCGACGCCGCTGCCGCCGTTCCGAAGTTGTGGTTGATAAAGGCTTCCCGGTAAGCGAAGGTGTACAGGATCTCTGTGCTGTAAAGGGGGCCTCCCTCTGTCATCAGCCAGATGGTATTAAAGCAGGACACAATTCCGATTAAGTTCAGAATCGTAGCGATTGCCAGCGGCTCCTTGATTATGGGGAGCGTAATGCGCCAGAAGCTCTGCCAGCGGCTGGCGCCGTCCATTTCAGCGCTCTCGTAGACGCTTTCCGGGATCCCCTGCAGGGCGGCCAGTATGAAAATCATCTGAAAAGGAATTCCCTTCCAGATGGCAACCAGCGCCACGCACCAGAAGGCATAGTCAATGCTTCCCAGCCAGGAGATGGATTCTGTCAGCATCCCAAGCTTCACAGCCAGGATGTTGATGATACCCACGTTGGCGTTATAGAGAAACGTAAAGGTCATGGCCGCTATGGCGTGGGGCACCGCCCAGGGAACCAGGATCAGCGTCCGGTACAGCGAACGACCTTTTAGTTTTTTGTTCAGAGCCAGGGCCAGAAGCATGGCCACGATCAGCTGCGCCACCAGATTGACGACGGTCCATTTTACCGTATTCACAACGGACTGCTGAAAAACAGCGTTCGTAAAAATCTTAACATAGTTCTGGAGGCCCGCGAAGGTATTAAAGATCGCCTCGTTGGGGCGCACCAGGTTGTAGTTTACAAAACTCAGATAAATCCCGCGGAACAACGGATAAATCGAGAGGGACAGTATGGCAAGAACCGCCGGGGCGATCAATAGATAGCCCGGCCAGTTTTTTCTAAGCTCTAATCCTCTTTTCTTAACTTTTTTCTGCATCGCTGTCTCCTATTAAAAGCCAGGGCTGCCATGGCAGCCCTGCTTCCCTCTTTAGTTATAATTCAGGTCGATATTTTCATTCAGCTTCATGGTCAAGTTTTCCAGGGACTGGGCCGCATCCGCCTGTCCATAGTCCACTTCCAGGATCGCGTTTGTAATCAGCTCGTCGATGGCCTTCTCATTGATGATGGCCGGTCTTGCCATGGTGTAGGGGAACTGGTCGGTGAAGACCTGAAGCCTTTCTTTTCCTTCCAGGGCTTTCTCATAGTCGAAATCTTTTCTGGCTGAAATTTTTCCCTCTACGGCCAGGATTGAATCTCCTTTTTCCGAGTTCAGATACTGAATCAAATCGTAGGCCAGTTCCGGATTCTCGGTGTTGGCGTTAATGTTCCAGGTCCATCCGCCAAGAATCGTCGCCTGCGTTTTTCCGGATACCATATGGGTAATTCCGTAGTTCAGATCGGGATTGATTTCATCCACGCCTACCGCGCACCAGTCGCCGCCCAGCAGGAAGGTCGCTTCTCCGTTGGCAAAGCTCTCGTATACCTTATCCCAGGTGGTGGCTTCCTTAAAGGATTCTACCAGACCGCCCTTTTCGATGATATCGCAGATATAGTTCCACGCCTCTGTTCCGGCTTCGTTGTCGATCACCACTGTAGGAGTTTCTCCTGAGGTATCAAACACCGGGCATTCATTCTGATAGAAGAAGGAATAAAAGGCATACGCGCTCTGGTAAGTGATAATTCCGCCGTATCCGGCTTCCAGCACCGCGTCCAGCGTGGTGGAAAGCTCTTCCCAGGTCGTCGGTACGCTCAGTCCCAGCTCCTCCAGACGGTCCGCGTTATAGTAGAGGCCGCAGCAATCCATGTACCAGGGTACCGAATAGTATTCATTCTGGAATTTACCGGAATTCAGCGGGCCTTCCTGATACTGCGCCGTCAGCTCCTCCGCCGTGGTCAGTTCGCTCAGGGGATACAGAAGTCCCATGGCTGCCAGGTCGATGGCATGTCCGGAGTTATCCATAATAACGACGTCCGCTCCGCCTCCGGCCAGGGCCGCCGTCTGGAAGGACTCTTTGATATCCTGCTGGGAAGCCCCCTGCAGCGTTATGGTGGTTCCCGGATGTTCTTCCTCATACTGGTCAATGACCCTGATAAACTCTTTGCCCAGATCAGTATTCTCATCCACCCAGTCGTTTGTCATAAGAAGCGTAAGCTCTCCGGATACCTCGGAACCCTCTTCCGCCTGTACGGCGATTCCAAACGTTCCTGTGCCCACGAGCATAGCTGCAGAAAGTGTCCATGCAAGTACTTTTTTCTTCATATTACATCCTCCGCTTTCTTTTTTCACGTTTTTGTTTGCTAAGCTTGCTAAATTCATAGAGGCCGGCTTCCCATGAATGTTATGCTCTTATTTAAGCACAGTCTTCTCCGGTTTTGAATAAAGAAATTTTCGCAGTTTGTTCCGGCTTCTCTAAAAATTGGGGGATCCGACAGGAGCTGTACTTTTTTTCTTTTTTCCCGGCCAGAAATCGAAAAATATTCCATCCTTTTGGAGTGCGGCCTGTGTTTTTTTCATCTGTTTCTTTTGGATTCCGAATAATTTTTTTATTCCTATTTTTCCGTTCCTGTCCTATAATTTCAGCCAACGAGAACGTTATTCTAAAACGTAAAAGGAGGTACCTATGAAAAAACTGAATGTGGCCCTTGTAGGCCTGAGCTTCGGCCTGGAATTTGTCGCCATCTACTGCAAACACCCGGATGTGGATAAGGTTTTCGTCGTGGATCAGAACGAAAAGCTCCTCGCCATTGCGAAGAAACGCTACAGCATCCCGGACGACCAGTGCTTCACCAATTTTGAAGATATTTTAGGCATTCCGGAAATCGACGCCGTCCATCTGGTTACGCCCCCCGCTACTCACGCGCCTTTCTCGGTACAGGTGCTGAACGCGGGAAAACACTGCGGCTGTACCATTCCCATGGGAATGAGCATCGAAGAGCTGGAGGATGTGATCCGCGCCAGAAAACGATCCGGGAAGAACTATATGTTTATGGAAACCACCATTTATCAGCGGGAGTTTCTCTACATCAAGGAGCTTTATGAAAGAGGGGAGCTGGGCCGCCTGCAGTATATGACCTGCGCCCATTATCAGGATATGGAAGGATGGCCGGATTACTGGAAGGGATTCCCTCCGCTTATGCATCCCACCCATGCCGTAGGCCCCTGTCTGATGCTGGCCGGCCATCTTCCGGACAAGGTATACGCCAGAGGCTCCGGAAGAGTGCGGGAAGAACTGGAAAAACAGTACGGCTGTCCCTTCGCTTTTGAATCTGCTTTTATCTCTCTGAAGGACAGCGATATTACCATTGAAATGGAGCGTTTCCTGTACGGTGTTGCCAGAAGCTATTCCGAATGCTTCCGGATCTACGGAGAAAACAAGAGCTTTGAGTGGCAGCAGCTGGCCGACGAAGATCCGGTGCTTTATACAAGAACCGGCGCGTTGGAAAAGGTAGATATCATAACCGGCGAGAACGAACTGTCCTCCAGAGGCGGCGAAATCAAAGAAGAACGGATCAAGATTCCGGATTACGCCCACCTTCTTCCCAAGGAAATCGCATCCTTTACAACCAATACGGTTTACAACAACGAAAACACCCACCTCTCCTTTACCCAGGGCGGCGGGCACGGCGGCTCTCATCCCCATCTTGTCCATGAGTTTGTGCGGTCGATTCTGGAAAACCGCAAACCGCTTATCGACGATCTTATGGGAGCCTACTGGACGGGAACCGGTATATGCGCTCACAAATCCGCCATGAACGGCGGTGAGGTCATTTCCATTCCCGCATTTGAAAATGTAAAATAAAAATGTAAACTAAGCCCCTCCTATTTGTTTGAACAGGGCCGGCATCTGAATTTCTCAGATGCCGGCCCTACCTTTTTGTCCTGCTTTTTCTTAATTGACGACTCCCAGAATACGCAAAACCCAGTAAAAGAGCCCAAGCGTCCAGCTGGTGAAAATCCCGTAGAGAATCACCGGCCCGGCGATGGTAAAAATCTTGCAGCCGATTCCGAATACCTGACCCTCTTTTTTGTATTCTATGGCGGGAGCCGCCACGGAATTGGCGAAGCCGGTGATGGGAACCAGGGTACCCGCGCCTCCGAACTTTGCCAGCTTTGGATAGAGATTGAGTCCGGTCAGTACCACGCTGAGCAAAACCAGAAGCACCGAGCACCAGGCGCCCGCCGTCTCCGCGTCCATCCCCAGTTCCCGGCACCAGCCCAGAAGGAACTGTCCGACGGTACAGATCGCTCCGCCGGTAAGGAAGGCCTTGCACATATTTAAAAAAAGATTGTGGGTGGGCGTCACCTGTTTTACGTATTCCTGATATTCTTTTTGTTTTTTCTTTTTTTCAAGATCGGGCATTTCCGTTCCTTTCTGCTCTGTTCTTTTTGTCAGTATGCCCGGATTCCTGAAAAATACTCTTTCAAAAAACGCTCTTATCCTTCCACGATGAGGAACTTTCCGTCCGGCATCCTAAAAACCTCGGCTTCCTCCAGAAGTTCCTCCAGAGTCATGCCCGCGGTATCCGCGCCGTTCTCCTCAAAATAGTTCTTGACCTCTTTGGCGTCTTTCGCCACGTAAGCCATACAGTCCTGGAGAAATTCATCGGCTTCCTCCAGCGTTTCAGCCACCGGCTCGTCAAAGAGCTGGCTCTGTTTCTTCAGAAAAGCTTCCAGGTATTCTTTCTTGTATTCCATTCTGTTCTCCTTTTCTTTCTTCTCAGGGAGTCAGCAGCCGCTCCTGAATCACCTGGAGCACGCCCTGCTCTTCCACAGGAGGAGCAATGTGCTTTGCCGCTTCTTTCAGCTTAGGATGCGCGTTCGCCATGGCGTAGCTTTCCCCGGCGTTTTTCAGCATCCCCATATCGTTGAAATTGTCGCCGAAGGCCATGGTTTCCTCCGGTTTTATGTGCAGCTGCCTCTGGATCGTGGCCAAAGCCGCTCCCTTATCCGCCCAGGGATTCATAAAGTCAATCCAGATCTTTCCGGAAACCATGACGTTCAGCTTCTTTCCGAATTTTTCCTGCACCTCCCCGACCAGGTGCTCCACGCCCTGGCCGCAGTAGAGGCAAAGCTTGTTCGTGGCCTCGCAGTAGGGGAGAAGATCGGGAACCACCTGCATTTTATTGTGATATCCGTTCCGCATCAGGGAAAGGTAGGCCGGATCATCGGTTTCCACGTACATGACTTCCGGGGTGGAGAGCGCCTGATAGCATTCTTTTTTGGAGCGGATATAGGAAACCACTTCTTTGGCCAGCTCCGGGGCGATCCGGTCGGTAGCCATGTTCGTTCCCCGGCACATGACGTTGCTTCCGTTCTCCGCGATAAAAATCATATCCTGGGCGATGGGCTCAAATACGTGAAGCATGCTGGCATACTGCCTTCCGCTGGCTCCGGCGAAAAGAATGCCCCGCTCCTTTAATTGTCTCACGATCTCATACAGCCTGGGCGGCATCCGGTCGGTTCCCTCCGGAAGCAGCGTGCCGTCTATGTCTGTCACTACGAGTTTTATCATTTCATATATCCTCTCATAATTTCATGGAACTGTCCGCCGCACCGTTCCATCTCTCCGAGAACGGTGTCGATCCCCTTCTCCGTCTGATGCCAGGTATCTCTGGAAATGCCTCTGGTCACCGTGGGGCAAACCAGGATTTCGGTCTGCGGAAACTGCTCCTGGTAATACAGGAAGCACCGCCTGGCATGAAAGGCCTGACAGCAGAGAATCGCTTTTTTTATTGAAAGGCCCATGGCCTCCGCCGTCCTTCTGGAAAAGATGGCGTTCTCATAGGTGTAGGTCGCCTGATCTTCTTTCAGAATCGCCTCCCTGGGAACTCCCGCAGCGGTAAGAACCGAAGCCAGGTATTCCCATTCCGTCTCATATCCTTCCGGCCCGTCAAAGCTTCCTTTCAAGACGCTGTACCGTCCGGAGGGCAGAAGCAGGGGGGCAAAACCATCCCGGTACAGATCGGCCGCTCTCATGGCCGCTTCCGGGTAGTTCCCTCCCGGAATAAAGATCACGTCTGCCTTCTCCGGCTCGTTTTCAAGAAAAATAAACTCTGTGATGCATTGAAAAAAAGGCGTTTTCATCCTTCGCTCCTCAGAACGGCGGTACCGGTTCCAGCCAGGCGGCCAAGAGCCGTTTCGCCGCTTCTTTGATCTCTTCCTCCGTCACGTTGGCATATCCAAGGATCACCGTCTGTCTTTTCCTCGCCGCTTCTCCGATATAATACCGGGAAAGCCCATAGACGCCTACGCTTTGCTCCCTGGCTCTTCTGACGGCCTCTTCTTCCGTCATTCCATTCTGAAAATTCAAAAGAAGATGGACTCCCGCATTCTCCCCGCTCACCGTAAGAATCTCCCGGAAAGGCTTCATCGCCTCCAGGAGCGCGTCGTGGCGGCTTTTGTATACGGCCCTCATTTTATTGAGATGGCGCTCATAATATCCGTCCCGCAGAAAGCGGGAAATCAGAAGCTGATCCACTCTGGAAACCGTACTGGAGATCCTTCGACCCTTCTTCTCGTAACTCTCCATGAGAGATTCCGGCAGCACCAGATAGCTGACGCGGATGGCCGGCGCAATGGACTTGGAAAAAGTGCCGATGTAAATCACCTTGCCCCGGCGGTCATATCCGGCCAGAGCCGGTATGGGCTTGCCCCGGTAACGGAACTCGCTGTCATAGTCGTCCTCCAGGATATATCTTCCTTCCTTCCCGGCAGCCCATTCCAGAAGCTGCATCCTCCGCTTGACCGGCATTACGATACCCAGGGGATACTGGTGGGAGGGCATCACGTAAGCCAGGTTCGCGCCGGTTTTTTCCAGGGAATCCACCCGCATGCCGCTCTCATCCATCTCCGCCGTCTTCACGGTATAGGATAGCCCGTCGAACAGCTCGTAGGCTTTCCGGTAAGTGGGGCTTTCCATGGCAAAGACGTTTCCGTTTCCCAGAAGGACGCAGAGGAGCATCAGAAGGAAATCGTTGCCCGCCCCGATCACAATCTGCTCCGGACCGGCCGAAACGCCTCTGGCCTGGTGGAGATAATCCGCGATGGTACACCTAAGCTCCCATTCTCCCTGGGGATCCCCCAGCTGAAAAAACCGGGTATTGTCTTCCATAAGGATTTCCTTGGAGAGCTTTCTCCAGGCGTTCAAAGGAAAGCTGTTCAGATCCACGCCCCTGGGAGAAAAATCATACCGGCAGCCGGAATCCGGCTGCTCCGGTTTTTTTCTCTTTCTGGGATTCTCTGTATTCAGACTGCAGATTCCTTCCAGTTCACAGACGAAGTATCCCTTGTACGGCCTTGCCTCGACGTACCCTTCGGATACCAGCTGCTCATAAGCCAGATCCACGGTGGTACGGCTGACCTGAAGGAATTCCGCCAGTTTTCGGGTAGAGGGCAGCCTTTTCCCAAAAGGCAGCCCTCCCTGTGTAATCTCTCTCTTGATATGCTCATAGATCTGCTCATAAAGAGGCGCGGCGGATCTGACGTCCAGCGCAATGGTCAGATCTTCCATCTCAGCACCCGGCCTTCGGGAGCTTGAAGGAACTCTTCAGGGATACGATCCGGTTGAACACCAGCGCTTCCGGCCTGGAGTCTTTGGAATCCACGCAGAAGAATCCCTGGCGCACAAACTGGAAGCTGTCTCCTGGCTGAACCGCTCCAAGAGCCGGCTCCAGACGGCAGTTTTCTAGAACGGTCAGGGAATTGGGATTCAGATTCAGGGATCCGTCCTCGTTGTACACGCCCTTTTCCTCATCAATAATGTTCTCGTACAGCCGCACCTGAGCGCTTACCGCCGTGTCCGCCGCCACCCAGTG
The DNA here is from genome assembly GCA_944382085.1 of uncultured Lachnospiraceae bacterium. GTDB lineage: Bacteria > Bacillota > Clostridia > Lachnospirales > Lachnospiraceae > Choladousia. The sequence continues at coordinate 15,758 of CALWMW010000067.1, forward strand.
GATGGTTCCCTTCACCTTCCTGCCGGTAAATCCGCTGCCGCATTTGGTCTCCGGATCATACGTGGCATGGATGGCGGTAATGTTGCCGTCCTCATCCTTGTCCACGCCGGTACAGGTGACAAAGTAAGCTCCCATCAGGCGGACCTCATTGCCGGGAAACAGGCGAAAATACTTCTTCGGGGGATTCTCCATGAAATCCTCCCGCTCAATGTACAGTTCTCTTCCAAAAGGAACCTTCCGCATCCCAAGCTCCGGATTCTCCAGATTGTTTTCAATCTCCAGTTCCTCCGTCTGCCCTTCCGGATAATTGTCGATGATCAGCTTCACCGGATCCAGCACCGCCATGAGTCTGGGCCGCTTCATCTTCAGGTCCTCCCGGATGCAGTATTCCAGCATGGCGTAATCCACGGAGCTGTTGCCCTTGCTGCAGCCGCAGAGATCCACAAACTTCTGAATGGACTCCGGCGTAAAGCCTCTTCTCCTGAGCGCGGCGATGGACACAAGCCTGGGATCGTCCCAGCCGTCCACGACGCCGTCCTCCACCAGCTTCTTAATATAGCGCTTGCCGGTGACCACGTTGGTCAAATACATCTTGGCAAACTCGATCTGCTTGGGGGGATGGGGATACTCCAGCTCCCGCACCACCCAGTCATACAGCGGGCGGTGATCCTCAAACTCCAGCGTGCAGATGGAGTGCGTCACTCCTTCAATGGCGTCCTCAATGGGGTGGGCGAAATCGTACATGGGATAGATGCACCATTTGTCCCCGGTATTGTGGTGATGGATTCTGGCCACCCGGTAGATCACCGGATCCCTCATGTTCATATTGGGGGAGCTCATATCGATCTTGGCCCGAAGCACCTTCTCCCCGTCGGCGTATTTGCCGTCCTTCATCTCCTCAAAAAGCTGCAGATTTTCCTCTATGCTGCGGTTCCGGTAGGGGCTCTCTTTGCCGGGCTCTGTCAGGGTCCCTCGGTATTCCCGGATCTCCTCCGGGGAGAGGTCGCACACAAAGGCCTTCCCTTTCCGGATCAGTTTCACCGCCGCCTCGTACATCTGGTCGAAATAGTCGGACGCGTAATAGAGCCGGTCCTCCCAGTCCGCGCCCAGCCAACGCACATCCTCTATGATCGACTGCACGAACTCCGTTTTCTCCTTGGTCGGGTTCGTGTCGTCAAACCGAAGGTTGAATTTTCCGCCGTATTCTTTCGCCAGTCCGTAATTCAACAGAATGGATTTGGCATGGCCGATATGCAGATAGCCGTTGGGTTCCGGCGGAAACCGGGTACATACCGTCTCGCAGTGTCCCTCAGCCAGATCTTTGTCGATAATCTGTTCAATAAAATTTTTCGATTTGGTCTCTCTCTCCATGGATGTTCCTCCTACTCCTCACTGCTGTCCAAAAGCAGAATAACTGTTCCCATCATAGCACAGGAAAGCGGAAAAAACAACTGCCCGCCAAAAAGCTTGTCCCGGATTCAGAAAGCTGATAAAATAAGGAAAAATCATGGATCCATCGGGAGGCGGCTATGTACTGTTTTATAATAAATCCCTCTTCCAGTTCCGGGCGGGGGCGTAAAATATGGGAAAAAGTGAAGCAAAGACTGGAGGAGGAGAAGCTTCCCTATGAGTCCTTCCTCCTTGGCGGTCCCGGAGAGGCCGGTCCTCTGGCAAAGAAACTCTCCCGCCGCCCCGGCCCCGTGACGCTGGTGGCCCTGGGCGGAGACGGTACCATCAACGAAATCCTGAACGGAATCGAGCCTTCGCCTTCCCTTACCTTCGCCTGCATCCCCTCCGGTTCCGGCAACGATTTTGTCCGGGGTCTTTCCCTTCCCTCCACTCCGGCCCTGGCCCTGGAAGCGGCCCTTCATCCGAAAACCTTCGTCTCCGTGAACATCGGACAGATTTCCCTGGGCGGACGCACCCGTTCCTTTGGCGTCAGCGCCGGGATGGGCTATGACGCCTCTGTCTGCAGCGCATGCGGCCGTTCCGCCCTGAAGACCTGTCTGAATACCTTCCGCGCCGGGAAGCTGGTGGATCTGTTTTCCGGCATAAAGCTTCTCTTCACCCCGAAGCTTGCCCCTCTCACGGTGACTACGGAAGAATACGGAACCCTGTTTTTCCCCAAGGCGTACTTTGCCGCCGTGATGAATCTGCCCTGCGAGGGCGGCGGCTTTTACTTCTGTCCAAAAGCGGATCCGGCGGACGGGATGCTGGATCTTTGCGTGCTGGATCAGGTGTCCAGAATCCGCGCCCTCTTTCTTCTGCCCCTGGCTCTGTTTGGGAAACACGGCAATCAAAAAGGAGTACAGATCCTTCGCTGCCGCAAGGCGGAGCTCAGGTCTTCTGTACCCCTCTGCGTCCATACGGACGGCGAGTGCGTTGGTTTGGAAAAACAGCTTTCCGTCTCTTTGCTTCCCGAAAAGCTGAATGTGATTCAAAGTTAAGGCCGGTCAGTTAAATCCTACGAATTTTTGAGCCAGGCGGTATCCTCCCCTGGCGATTCTGCGTCCGGCTTTTCCCGGAAGATGCATAGCGATTCCCAGAGGCGTGCGGAACATATGGCGGTAAAGCTCCCGGTCTCTCTCTTTCAGGTAACTCCACACATCCTTTTTCTTTTCCAGAGCCTCCTGGCTGCCATCCAGAATCAGCATCATGGAGGTCACCGTCATAATCTTATCCAGATAAATCTCCATGTATTTTTTCAGACGGCTGCTCTTGCCGGAGAAATCCTGGGACGCCATCACGTCAATCATGATTTTGTTCACCCGGATCTGCTGGTCGATGCGTCCGATCATCACTTTCTCATTCACAGACTGATCCTCTCTTCCGATAAAATAATGGTAGAGGTTCTCGTCCATGTAATAAAGCTTCTCCACATAGGGCAGCGGCTGAAAAGCGAAAATATTGTCCACGTAAAAGGTATGTTTGGGAAGCACCATGCCGCAGTTCCTGAGCATCTTGGTGCGGTAGAAAATATTGTGCATCAGAAGATACTGGGTCAGACGCATCCGTCCCATCTCCTCCCAGCCAAAGCTTCTGCCCTGAGGGAACACATTGGCGAACCGCATCAGCTTCTTATGGACCGCCCCTGCCTTGTCATACACAAAATTGGCCAGAAAGAGATCCACGCCTCCTTCCGCCTCCAGCTCCTTCATCTTCTCCACAATCCGTTTGAGCGCCCTGGTGTTCACCCAGTCGTCGCTGTCCACTACCTTATAGTAAATCCCGGAGGCGTTGCGAAGTCCGGCGTTCACTGCTTCTCCATGGCCTCCGTTCTCCTGGTGGATCGCCCGGACGACGTCCGGGTACCTGGCGGCGTACCGGTCCGCGATCTCCGGCGTCCGGTCTTTGGCGGATCCGTCGTCGATAATCAGGATCTCCACGTTCTTTCCCACCGGGAGAATCGAGCGGATGCATTTCTCCATATAAGCTTCGGAATTATAGCATGGAATCGCTACTGTTAAAATTTTCATACTCTGCTCCTTTGTATTTTCACTGGTTTTTCTCTTCAAAGCCTTCCTGCCCGATCCGGATGGAAAGGCAGGCCGCATATGCCGCGAAGGCTGCCGGAATGGGAAATTCCTGTTCCGTCCTGGCCGGCTCCACATAGATCAGTTCGTTTTCTCTTCCCGGTTCCAGTTCTTCCACCAGAACCATCCATCCTCTCATCTGCCACTCCACGTGGCTGAAGATATGTTTTGCCTCCGGAAGCGGCGTGATCCGCACCGGGGACAGGCCGTATGCCGTTACGGCGTCCAAAGCCTCCTGCCGGGTCAGGAAGCCGGAGGTATTGGGAAATTCATAAAGTCCGGCCAGAAGTCCGCGCTGCGGCCTTCGATGGAGGGCCACCTTCCTGCCGTCCCGGATCACCAGCACGGTGCGTTCTTCTTCCCGTCTCGGTTTTTTTGGCGCTTTTACCGGAAACTCCGTCTCCCTGCCGTGCTTTCTGGCCAGACAGAGCGCTTCCAGGGGGCACTGGGCGCATTTCGGGGCTCCGTTGGGCAGGCAGACCGTAGCGCCAAGATCCATCAGCGCCTGGTTGAATTTGCCCGGCGTCCTGGAAGGAATCACTGCCCCCAGCAGCTCCTCCACCTTTCTGCGGACGGACTGCTTTCCGATATCCTCTTCATTTTCACAGAGCCTTCCAATCACCCGCAGCACGTTCCCGTCAACCGCCGGAACCGGAATTCCGAAAGAGATCGAGGCGACCGCTCCCGCCGTGTAGGCCCCGATGCCAGGAAGGCGCAGAAGCGCCGCGTGATCCGCCGGGATCTCTCCCTGGTATTTCTCTGTAATCTCCACAGCCGCTTTCTGCATATTCCGGACCCGGTTGTAATAGCCCAGCCCCTCCCACAACTTGAGCAGCTGCTCCTGGGGGCAGGCAGCCAGGGCCTTAACATCGGGAAGCGCCTGGATAAACCGGTTAAAATACGGTTTCACCGCCTCCACTCTGGTCTGCTGCAGCATGATTTCCGACACCCAGACGTAATAGGGGAGCGGGCGATCCCGCCAGGGAAGGCTCCTGGCATTCTTGTCAAACCAGTCCAGGAGCGGCTGCACCGTCTCTTGTAAATGCGCGGTTTCCATCTTCTCTCCTTGTTCCTCTTTTTCACATTTTGCGGACGGCCGCGGGGATTCCCGAAAAGCCGCCGCGTCGCTTTCATTTATCATACCATTAACTTCTCAAAAACAAAAGAGAAAAATTCCGGCAGAAATTCGGAAGAAAAACAGCCGGCCTAAGACACCAGAAAAGTGGAATATCCCTTTCTCCTAAGCTCTCCCTCCAGGCGCACGGCATTGTCCAGAGCCCGGAACGCTCCCGCCTGGACTTTGTAGTAGCCGTCCTCTTTCAGGATAAAGGCAGGATACCCCTCCTGCTGAAGCTGGGAGAGAAGCGCTTCCGCGTACTCCCGGTTCCGGTAGGCTCCCACCTGAACCCGGTACAGCTTTTCTTCCGGGGTGTTTTCCTCTCCTTCCGGTTCCGGCTCCCTGGGAGGCGTTTCGTCCCCGGAGGCGCTTAGAATCCCTCTGGCAATTCCCTGGGCCAGAGCGTCAAACTCCCGGTCAAAGAGAGCGTTATCCGCGTCGGTATTCAGAAATCCGGTCTCAATAAGGAGCGCCGGCATCCTGGTCTTTCGCAGTACCGCCAGCCCCGGCCGTTCCTTTACGCCAAGATTCTGATATCCCGCCGCCTCCAGCTCCCGGTTGATGGCCTCCGCCAGTTCCAGCTTCTTCCCGAACCGGTCATAGACCAGCGTCTCCGCCCCGGAATACCGGTTCGGCTCCGCGCTGGAATTCCGGTGAAAGGAAAGAAAGTAATCCCCGCCCAGCTGGTTGGCAGTCTGCGCCTTCTCAAAAGGCGTCTGATACACATCTTCCGTTCTGGTGTACACGACCTCCGCCCCGCCGTCCTCCAGAAGCCGCCCTACTGCCAGCGCCAGCCTCAGATTGTCGTCTTTTTCCCTCCGTCCCTCATATACCGCTCCCGGATCAGAACCTCCGTGACCGGCGTCTATAATATATTTCGCCATAAAAAACCCCTGCATATCCCTTTACCATCAGGATATGCAGGGGCAAAGGAAGGGTGCGCTACTCCTCGCTCTCCAGCCACTGCCGGATTTTCGTTTTCATAATGTCAAAGGCCACGCTGTTCATTCCGCTGTTGATGACGATATCCGCCGTGGCCCTGGTGGGCGCCACATACATATAGTGCATCGGCTTCACCGTCGTCAGATACTGGTCTACGATATTGTCCAGATCCCGTCCCCGCTCTTTTACGTCCCGGACGATTCTCCTTAAAATCCGCTCGTCGGCATCCGCCTCCACATAGATTTTCACATCCATGAGGTCCCGCAGCCGCTTATCCGCCAGAAGCAAAATCCCTTCGATGAGGATCACCCGCCTGGGTTCAATGCGGATGGTTTTGTCCGAACGGTTGTGCTGGGTGTAGTCGTAAACAGGACAGTCTACCGCCTCCCCGTTCCGCAGCTTTTTGATGTGTTCAATTAGAAGGTCCGTCTCCAGGGAATCCGGATGATCGTAGTTCATCCTCTTGCGAACCTCGAAGGGAACCTCGTCCTGTCTTTTGTAGTAATTGTCGTGGTATACCACCGTAATCTGATCGCCAAATTCTGCTTTCAGCCGATTGGTGAAGGTTGACTTCCCTGAGCCGGTTCCTCCCGCGATTCCGATAATCCTGCACCTCATGTTTTTCCGTACCTCCTGCCCGCTGGCTTTCCTCTGCACCGTTTTCTTCTTATCTTATCATTCTTTGCCTGGTAAAGCAAGCCGGGAAGAAGGCTCAGGGACAGCCGCCTGCGCTTGACTTTTCTTTTTTTTGCCGCTACAATTTCTCTATTCTAATACGATAAGGAGGAACCACTATGAGCCGAAACAACTGCGACGCGGCGGGAATCCCATCCTCCGCCTCCTGGTTCGCCCAGGCGAATTTCGGGCTTTTTATCCACTGGGGGCTTTACGCTCTGCTGGCCGGAGAATACAAAGGGAAGAAGACGGACCGGATCGCGGAATGGATTATGAACGACCTGGACATTCCGGTTGCGGAATACGAAACCCTGGCCAAAAAATTTTCTCCCGACCGCTTTGACGCGGACTGGCTGGTGCAAAAAGCCAAGAGCTGGGGGATGAAATACATCGTCTTTACCGCCAAGCACCACGAGGGCTTCGCCATGTACCGCTCCGCCTGCAGCCCCTACAACGCCGTGGACGCCACCCCCTGCGGAAGAGATTTTTTAAAGGAACTGCAGACCGCCTGCGAACGCCACGGAATGCGCCTTGGCCTCTACTATTCCCAGGCCCAGGACTGGCACGATCCCAACGGATTTGTATACCGGAAAAGCAATGAGGGAAAGAAGTTTCAAAAGTATCTGGACGAGTTGGTGAAGCCTCAGCTTCGGGAGCTTCTTACCGAATACGGAACCATTTCTCTGATCTGGTTCGACACCCCCATGGACATGACTCCGGCGCAGAGCCAGGAACTTGTCGATCTGGTAAAATCCCTTCAGCCGGAATGCCTCGTCAGCGGCCGGATCGGAAACGGGCTGGGAGATTACGCCACCATGGGAGACAATTTCATTCCGAGGCTGCCTTATCCCGGCCTGTGGGAGGTGCCCGCCACCTTAAACGATACCTGGGGATACAATCAGTACGACCATAACTGGAAAAATCCGGAGGATGTGCTGCGGCTTCTGGTAAAGATCGTCAGCCGGGGCGGAAACTACCTTCTGAACGTGGGCCCCAGAGGAGACGGAAGCCTTCCGGAAGAAAGCGTGGAAATCCTGGATCAGGTGGGACTGTATGTAAGCCAGAACGCGGAAGCTCTCTTTGGCGCCGACCGTCTTCCCCTCTATCCTTACGAAGCGGACGGCATTGAGTTCACGGGAAAGCCCCATCGTCTCTATGTCCACGTGCTGAAGCCAAGACCCAGGGTAGATCTTCTAAACATTGCCAATGGAATCAAAGGAGCGTATCTGGTGAGCACCGGGCAGCCTCTTGTCGCCAGATCCATGAAAGCCTGTGAGGGAAACAGCATTGTGGAAGTCGATCTTCCGGAAGAGCTGCGGACAGCCAGGGACTACTGCGTAGCCCTGGAGCTGGAGGAAGAACAGGTGATTTTTGAGGAGATCTGAAAAACATAAAATCCCCGCAGAGGAGGAACCGATGTCATTCCTTTCTATCCTCTGCGGGGATTCCTGATTCTTTTTCTTTTTGTTATGCCTTCAAGGTATCTACAGCCGCCCGCTCAATGGGAAGTCCTGCTTTGTATCTCTCAATAAAGGCGTCAAATCCTTCCACATCGCTGGGATCGGGATCCATGCTGATGCCTTCGTTTCCTGCGAAGACTTTCTCGTTCAGGAAGTCTTCCAGAGACTCGTTTTCTCCCTTATTCACCAGATAGGAGGCCAGCAGCGCGATTCCCCAGGCGCCGCCTTCTCCGGCGGTCTCCATAACGGAAACCGGAGAGTTCATAGCTGCCGCCATAATCTTCTGGCCTACGCCCTTGGTCTTGAACAGACCGCCGTGTCCCAGAATCCGGTCTACCTTCACATCCTCTTCCCGGAAAAGGATATCCAGGCCGACTTTCAGCGCTCCGAGAGCCGTAAACAGATGGACTCTCATGAAGTTCGCCAGGTTGAACCTGCTCTCCGGTGTGCGGGCAAAGAGAGGACGCCCCTCGTCAAAGCCGGTAATGGTCTCTCCGGAGAAGTAATTGTAAGCCAGCAGTCCTCCGCACTCCGGATCACCCTCCAGAGCTTTGTTGTAAAGGGTTCCGAAAAGCTTGTTCATATCCACTTCCACGCCGAAGGCTTCCGCGAATTCTTTAAAGAGGTTCACCCAGGCGTTCAGGTCGGAGGTACAGTTGTTGCAGTGAACCATAGCCACCAGGCTGCCGGTGGGGGTCGTCACAATATCGATTTCCGGATGTCTCTTCTTGAGCGGTTTCTCCAGTACGATCATGGCGAATACCGAGGTTCCCGCAGATACGTTTCCGGTGCGCTGGGCTACGCTGTTGGTCGCCGCCATGCCGGTGCCTGCGTCGCCTTCCGGCGGACACAGAGGAATTCCGGCTTCCAGAGTACCGGAAGGATCCAGAAGCTTCGCCCCTTCTTCCGTCAAAGCGCCGGCATCCTGACCCGCTACCAGCACCTGCGGCATAATATCCGCAAGCTTCCAGGGGAATCCCTTGGGCGCGGTCAGTTCGTCGAATTTCGCCACCATCCCGGCGTCGTAATCCTTGGTGTCCATATCAATGGGGAACATACCGGAAGCTTCGCCAACGCCCAGAACCTTCCGTCCTGTAAGCTTCCAGTGAATGTATCCGGCCAGAGTGGTCATAAAGGCCACATCCTTCACATGCTCCTCGCCGTTGAGGATCGCCTGGTACAGATGGGCGATGCTCCACCGCTGAGGAATCTGGAAATCAAACGCTTCGGAAAGAGCGTCCGCCGCCTGCTCGGTAATGGTATTTCTCCAGGTCCGGAAAGGCACCAGAAGCTCCCCGTCTTTGCTGAACGCCATATATCCGTGCATCATGGCGCTGAATCCGATGGCTGCCAGCGTCTTCACTTCTACTCCGTACTGATTCTTTACATCTGCTGCCATCTTGGCATAGCTGTCCTGAAGGCCGGACCAGATGGCGTCCAGGCTGTAGGTCCAGATGCCGTTTACCAGCTGGTTCTCCCAGTCGTGGCTTCCGGATGCGATGGGCTCGTTTTTCTCGTTGATCAGAACCGCTTTGATTCTGGTAGAGCCAAACTCAATCCCAAGCACAGCCTTCCCCTGTACAATCGTGTCTTTTGCGCTCATTTTAAATCCTCCTCGCTCTTATTTTGCCTTTGCATTCCTGTACAACTTAGAATATAACTTGTACAACAATGTAATTCCTGCTGCAAATATATAAGATTATATTATTTTTCCGCTAACATGTCACTCAATTTTGGTCATATGTTGGGAAAATGCCTCGTCATCAGGACAGTAGGCCATATACAGCAGACAGCGTAAAAATACTGAGAAAGGTAGAGACAAAAATCACTCTGGAGGCAAAAGAAGCGTCCGCCCCATGTTTTTGGGCCAGCATCGCCGTCACCGTGCCTGCCGGCATCGCCGCCATAATCACCGTGGTGTTCCTCACCATGGGATCGATGTTCAGAAGCGTAAACACCGCAAACAGCACTGCGGGAATTCCAATCAGCCGGAAAAAGCTGTAGTAGTAAAGCTGCCAATCAAAGATGTCCCGCAGCCTTACTTCCGAAAGAATCGCTCCGATAATCAGCATCGATACCGGCATTACACAGTCTCCCAGCCGTTTGATCCCATCCGCGATGCAGAGAGGGAGAGAGATCTTCAGAAGCGAGAGGAGCAGACCGGCAATCACAGCCAGAAAGCAGGGATGCGTAACCGTATTGCGGATTCCCTCCTTCCCGCTGATTTTTGTAAACTGTCCCAGCGCAATGGTCCAGGTGAAAACATTGCCCGGAATCATAGCCAGAGCCGCCAGCACAAGGCCTTCCTCCCCCATCACCGCTTCCACAATGGGAAATCCCATAAACTGGGCATTGCTGATCATGGTAGCATAATTCAGAACTTTTTTTCTGGACGGCGCGCAGAAAGCATAGAGAACCTTCCCCGCAAGCCAGCAAAACACAAGCGTTCCCGTATAGACTGCTACCATCCAGGCTCCCTGTATCAAAAGCTCCGGCGTCATACTGCTGTAAAAAGACGACACGATGCTGCAGGGAATGATCACGCTGATAAAAACATTCGTAATCGATTCCCTCCCCCGTGCATCCAGAAGACCTTTTTTCGCACAGAAGAATCCCACCGCAAGCATGAAAAACATGGTAAGCTGAAGCTGAAACATAACATTTTCTCCCATTTTGACTTCCCCCTGCTTCTTTTGTAAGATAGTATCATCATACAATCATACTAATTACCCGTCAATTCTTTTTTCTGTGATTGACAATGCTTCAAATCGTAGAATAAAATTATAATAAGAATTTTTGGAGGTTCGGGAATGATTGGATTAAAGCGAGGAACGGTAAAACTGTGCGAACACGAAAAAGAATGGGAAATCGAAGCCCAGCATACCATTTCCCGTTTGAAGCAGATCTTGGGGCCTGTCATAAAAGACATTCAGCATGTGGGCAGCACTTCGATCCCTTCCATAAAGGCAAAACCGATCCTTGATCTTGCGCTGGCAGTCGATGATTTTGAGGATATTCTCAGTTTTGAAAAAGAATTAAGAGACGCCGGTTTTTACTACCGTTCCAACACGCAACCAACGGTTAAAAATCAGTTGTTGTTTGCTTGCGGCAATTTTTATGAGGGTACCGGAGATTTGCAAACTCATTTCATCCATGTGGTCCGTACCAACAGTATGGACTGGATCAATTACATAAACTTTCGGGATTATCTTAACAGCACCCCTTCCGCTGCAAAAGAATATGAAGATCTAAAGGTGTCCCTTGCCATGCAAGTTCCCGCTGCAAACGGCAGAGAACAGTATCTCAAGGGAAAACACGATTTTATCGTTCATACTTTAAGAAAAGCGCTTGTGAAATCCTATCTTGGAAAAACCGTACCTATAAAAATAGATAGGCCCATCGGGAGCATGCACCCCAAACGTCCCGACCTTATCTATCCAATAAATTACGGGTATATACCAAATGTATTTGGTGGCGACGGGGAAGAACTCGATGTGTATTTGCTCGGCATCGATGTTCCGGTGGAAGCATGCACGGCCCGTATTATCGGAATCGTTCATCGCCATAACGATGTGGAAGATAAACTGGTGGCCGCACCCGAAGGATTCAGCTTCGATCAAATACAGGTTTCCGAAGCAGTCCATTTTCAGGAACAATATTATGAAAGTGAAGTTGAGATATTCATTGATTAATAGAAGAGCCTCAATTCAACAATTTTTTCCCTCTGTATTTTTCTGATGACGGAACCTTATCCTGGTGCTATAATCAAGTCAGTCAGGGACGGTACGCAGCCGTACCGGTACCCGTTTGCATCCAGGGAGGTCATTATGAAAATTATCATTGTTGGCTGCGGAAAAGTAGGCGCTACCTTGGCGGAACAGTTATGTGAAGAAAATCACGAGCTGGTCATCGTAGACAAAAATCCGACAAAAGTCCAGCAGCTGTCTGAGTCCATTGACGTGATGGGTCTGACCGGAAACGGCTCCAGCATCCATGTCCTTTCCGAAGCCGGCGTGGAAGAAGCCGACATCCTCATTGCTGTGACAGGATCCGATGAAATGAATCTTCTCTGCTGCCTGATCGCCAAAAAGGTAAGCAGCTGCCACACCATTGCAAGAGTACGGAATCCGGTGTACAGCCAGGAGGTTCATTTCATTCAGAAAATGATGGGAATCTCCATGATTATCAATCCGGAATACGCCGCCGCCACTGAAATGTCCCGGCTGCTGCGTTTCCCCTCCGCCATCAAACTGGATACTTTTTCCAAAGGCCGGGTAGAACTTCTGAAATTTAAACTGCTTCCGGAGTTTCATCTGGGAGGCATGACCATCGCCCAGATTATGGATAAGCTTCGCTGCGATATCCTGGTCTGTGGAGTGGAGCGGAATGAAGAGGTGTACATTCCCTCCGGAACTTTCGTTCTGAACGATCAGGACCGGATTTCCATCATTGCTTCTCCGGAAAATTCCGCGAAATTTTTCAGTAAAATCGGCATTCACACGCAGCAGGTGAAGAACGCCATGATCGTCGGCGGAGGAACGCTTGGCTATTATCTGGCTTCTATGCTTCTTCAGATGAAGATTAAGGTCAGTATCGTGGAACTCAATGAGAAGCGCTGCGAGGAATTAAGCGATCTGCTTCCTGACGCTACGGTCATCTGCGGAGACGGCACGGACAAAAAGCTTCTGCTGGAGGAGGGCCTGGAGCGGGCGGAGGCCTTCGTAACGCTTTCCAGCTTTGACGAAGAAAACATCCTGCTCAGCCTCTTTGCAAAAAAAATATCCTCCGCGAAGCTGATTACCAAGGTAAACCGGATCGTATTTGACGATATTGTGGACGAGCTGGATCTCGGAAGCGTGATCTATCCCCGCTACATCACGGCGGATTATATTCTCCGGTATGTCCGGGCCATGGGCAATTCCCTGGGAAGCAATGTGGAGACGCTGTATCACATCCTGGACGGCCAGGCGGAAGCCCTGGAATTCGCCGTAAAGGAAACGCCCCAGGTTACCGGCGTTCCCCTCGCCCAGCTGGAGCTGAAGGACAATCTCCTCATCGCCTGCATCAACCGGAACCGGCAGATTATGATTCCCCGCGGGCAGGATACGATTCAGCCCGGAGATACCGTTATCGTTGTTACCACTGCAAAAGGCCTGAAAGACCTAAAAGATATACTGAAAAAGAAATAAACATCAGGTGAAAAAATGAATTACAAAATTGTTCGATATGTACTTGCACAGGTTCTGAATATCGAAGGAGCCTTTATGATTTTCCCTCTTATCACCGCCCTGATCTATGGCGAAGAAGAGGGCTGGTCCTTTATCCTCACAGGTCTCCTCTGTTTTCTTTTTGGGTTTCTGCTCTCGCACAGAAGGCCTAAGGAAACGGTGATCTATTCCCGCGAAGCCTTTGTGACGGTGGCGGTCTCCTGGATTCTGCTCAGTGTCATGGGAAGCATCCCTTTTATCGTCACAGGATGTATTCCAAATCCCATTGACGCTCTTTTTGAAACCGTGTCCGGCTTCACCACCACCGGAGCCAGCGTCCTTACAGAAGTAGAGTCGCTTCCCAAAAGCGTCCTGTTCTGGCGAAGCTTTACCCACTGGCTGGGCGGTATGGGCGTACTGGTTCTGCTTCTGGCCTTTCTTCAGGTGAAGGGCGGAACGCATATGAATCTTATGAAAGCGGAAAGCCCCGGCCCTTCTGTAAGCAAGCTGGTGCCTACGGTGCGTTCCACCGCGAAGATTCTCTATCTTATTTATATTCTCCTGACGGTGCTGCAGATTCTGTTTTTGCTCATCGGGAAAATGCCTCTGTTCGACGCCCTTACCATTACCTTCGGTACTGCGGGCACGGGAGGCTTCGGAATTAAAAACGACAGTATGGCAGGCTACTCTCCTTACCTGCAGGTGGTTGTCACCGTGTTTATGATTCTGTTCGGAGTAAACTTTTCCGCCTATTTTCTGATTCTGCGCAGAAAATTCCGGCAGGCCTTTTCCATGGAGGAAGTGCGCTGGTATCTCCTGATTATCGCGGCTTCGATTCTGTCCATTGCCCTGATGATCCTCGATCTGTATCCCTCCTTTGGAGAGGCTCTGCGCCATTCTGCCTTCCAGGTAGGCTCCATCATTACCACCACGGGATACTCCACTACGGATTTTAATCTGTGGCCGGCCATTCCAAGAACGATCCTGGTGATGCTGATGTTTATCGGCGCCTGCGCCGGCAGCACCGGCGGCGGCATCAAGGTATCCAGAATCCTGATCCTGTGTAAAGCCATCCGCAAGGAGCTGCATCTCATCCTGCATCCGAGAAGCGTGAAAAAACTCAAGATGGACGGACACGCCTTGGATACGGAAGTGATCCGTTCCACCAGCGCTTTCTTCGTCGCCTATATTCTCTTCTTCTCCTTTTCGGTTCTTCTGGTGGGAGTCGATGATCTGGATCTGGTGACAAACTTTACGGGAGTTGCCGCCACGCTGAACAACATTGGCCCCGGCCTGGAGCTGGTGGGACCCATGGGGAATTTCTCCGTATTTTCGGATTTCTCTACCGCGATCCTCACTCTGGACATGCTGGCCGGGAGGCTGGAGATCTTCCCACTGCTTCTTTTGTTTACCAGGGATACCTGGAGGCGGAAATAAAACAGGGGGCTGTCCCAAAGCCGCACACCCATAAGGAAGTAATGGTATCTTGCAGGGCAGCATGGCAAATTGCT
>CALWMW010000068.1 GCA_944382085.1 uncultured Lachnospiraceae bacterium
CTCTTCTGTGCGAGGGAGAAGGAGAACGGCCCTGCGGCGCCTGCCGTTCCTGCCGCCAGGCTGCCGGAGGAAATCATCCGGATCTGATTACCGTATCCCATGAGAAACCCGGAAGCATCGGCGTGGAGGATATACGGGAACAGCTGGTAGGCGACGTGCAGATCCGCCCCTATTACGGCAAGTATAAAGTTTATCTTGTACCGGAAGCGGAGAAGCTTACCGTACAGGCGCAGAACGCGCTTTTGAAAACGATTGAGGAGCCGCCGGCTTACGCTGTGGTGCTTCTCCTTACAGATAATGAACAGTCGCTTCTGGACACCATACGATCCAGGTGCGTGCTCCTGCAGATGAAGCCGGTGCCGGACGAGCAGGTCAAGGAATATCTGATGGAGCATATTCAGGTTCCGGATTACCAGGCGGACATCTGCGTGGCCTTTGCCCAGGGCAACATCGGAAAAGCGGTGCGCCTGGCAAGCTCAGAGGATTTTAACCTGATCAAGGCTTCCGCGATGCATCTCATCCGCAACGCGGGAATTATGGAGATCAGCGAGATTATTGAAGCGGTGAAAGGCGTGCAGGATTTTAAGATTTCCATTCAGGATTATCTGGACATTCTGGCGCTCTGGTATCGGGATATGGTTTATTTCAAAGCGACCAGGGATTTTGACGGGCTGGTTTTCAAGGATCAGATCCGCGGAATCCGGGAGACGGTAAAAGTCTGCTCCTATGAAGGAGTGGAGGAAGTGATGAAAGCAATCGAGACAGCCAAAAAACGTCTGGCTGCCAACGTGAACTTTGATCTGACAATGGAACTTCTGTTCCTTGTCATTAAGGAGAATATACATGGTTAAGATAGTTGGTGTAAGATTCCGAAACGCGGGAAAGGTCTATTACTTCGATCCGAAAAACTATAAGATCCGTCCTTCGGATCACGTTATCGTAGAGACAGCCCGCGGGATTGAATACGGAACCGTCGTGGGTTCCGTGCGCGAGGTGGAAGATCATAAGGTGGTACAGCCTCTGAAGGCGGTGCTCCGCGTGGCTACGCAGGAGGACGACGCAAGAGCTCAAAAGAACCGGGCGAAGGAAAAAGACGCCATGCGCATCTGTCGGGAGAAAATCCGCAAGCATGGGCTGGAGATGAAGCTGATTGACACGGAATACACCTTTGACAACAACAAGGTGCTGTTTTATTTTACGGCGGACGGAAGAATCGACTTCCGCGAACTGGTAAAAGATCTGGCTGCGGTGTTTAAAATGCGGATTGAACTCCGCCAGATCGGCGTGAGAGACGAAACGAAAATTCTGGGCGGGATCGGCATCTGCGGAAGAGCTCTTTGCTGCAGTACCTTCCTCTCTGAATTCGCTCCGGTTTCCATTAAGATGGCCAAGGAGCAGAATCTGTCCCTGAATCCCACCAAAATATCCGGCGTCTGCGGACGCCTGATGTGCTGCCTGAAAAATGAAGAGGAGACGTATGAATATCTGAACAGCCGTCTTCCTTCTCCCGGAGACGCCGTGACGACGGCGGACGGGCTGAAGGGGGAGGTACAGAGCGTAAACGTACTCCGGCAGCGGGTGCGTGTGCTTCTTGACATCAACGATGAGAAAGAAATCCAGGAGTTTGACGCCTGCGACCTTAAATTTAAGCCAAGGCGAAGAAAGGAGAAATCCAAGGACAAGTCTTCCGCGGAGAAGGAATTAAGGCAGCTGGAGGCGCTGGACAAAAAAGAAGGGAAATCAAAGCGGAATGGAGATTGAACTGAAAGAGGGGGAACGCCTGGATGATTTGCACCGGAACGGATTCCGGATTATCCAGAACGAAAAGCTTTTCTGTTTCGGTATGGATGCGGTTCTGCTTTCCGGATTTGCCAGAGTAAAGGAAGGCGAGCGGGTCCTGGATCTGGGAACCGGGACCGGGATTATCCCCATCCTTCTGGCAGCCAAAACAAAGGGAGAAGCCTTCGTAGGGCTTGAGATCTCCCGCAGAAGCGCGGACATGGCAGAAAGAAGCGTGGCGCTGAACGGGATCCAGGAACGGGTTTCCATCGTTTTAGGGGATATCAAAAAAGCCGGGGAGCTGTTTGCCCCGGCTTCCTTTGATGTGGTGACTTCCAATCCGCCCTATATGACGCAGAGCCACGGACTGCTTAACCCGGATCCGGACAAGGCGGCCGCCCGCCATGAGATTTTCTGTACGCTGGAAGATGTGATTGCGGCGGCGGCCAGGACGGTCCGGCCGGGCGGACGGTTTTATATGGTTCACCGGCCGTTTAGGCTGGCGGAGATCATCCGGCTTTTGTCGGATTACCGGCTGGAACCTAAGAGGATGCGGCTTGTGTATCCTTACGCAGACCGGGAACCGAATATGGTTTTGCTGGAGGCGGTGCGGGGCGGAAGGCCCAGGATGACGGTGGAGAAACCATTGATTGTATACGAGGCTCCGGGAAACTATACGGATGAGATTGTGGAGCTGTATGGATATTAGGAGGATGTTATGGAGAAAGAAAGCGGGACGCTCTATCTGTGTGCCACGCCCATCGGAAATCTGGAGGATATTACCGCCAGGGTGCTCCGTACTCTGAAGGAGGCGGATCTGATTGCGGCGGAGGATACCAGAAATACCTTGAAGCTTTTGAATCATTTTGAAATTCATACCCCCATGACCAGCTACCATGAATACAATAAGATCGAAAAGGCCAAAGCGCTGGCGGAACGGCTTCTGAGAGGCGAAAACATCGCCCTGGTTACGGACGCGGGAACGCCTGGGATTTCAGATCCGGGGGAAGAGCTTGTGCGCATCTGCAGAGAAAACGGAATTCAAGTCACTTCGCTTCCCGGCGCCTGCGCCTGCATTACAGGGCTTACGCTCTCCGGTCTTCCTACCAGAAGATTCTGCTTCGAGGGCTTCCTTCCCAGGGAGAAGAAAGAAAAGGCCTTTATTCTGGAAGAACTGAAAAAGGAGACGAGGACGATGGTTCTGTATGAAGCGCCGCACCGGCTGGAGGAAACTCTGAAGGAGCTTTACGAGACTTTGGGGAACCGGAGAATCGTCTTGTGCCGGGAACTGACAAAGCGGTATGAGGAGAGCCTGGAGACAACGCTTTCGGATGCCTTAGAGCGTTTTGGGAAGGAAAAGCCCAGAGGCGAATTCGTACTGATCCTGGAGGGAAGAGCGAAGGAAGCAGCGATCCGGGAGGAACGAAGCGCCTGGGAGAGTATGACGCCCAAGGAGCATGTGGATTTTTATGTGGAGCAGGGCCTGGATCGCAAGGAAGCGATGAAAGCGGCGGCCAGAGACCGGGGCGTGGGGAAGAGAGACATTTACCGGGCGCTTTTGGATTCTTAAAAATTTCTTTCGCATCTGGCAGGAAAGAAAAAGGTATGCTACAATGAGAAACGGCAGAGACGGAAAAAGCGGCTGCCAAGGGGGGAGGAGCAGGATGAAACGGGAAAAAGGAAGACAGACGATTTATCTGGTTGCCGGATTGTATCTGGCTTATCAGGGATACAGTATTTTTCAGCTTTTGCGAAACGGGGAAATCCCGCCGGAAGACCAGTGGTTTATGATTCTGTTCGCCGCTGCTTTCGCGGTTCTGGGAATCGGGATTGCCGCGGTCTGCGGGCGGAGGCTTTACCGGATGAGCAAAGAGGAAAGAGCTGGCGGGGCTTTTGAGGAGCCTGCGCCAAAGACACAGGAAACGACGGGAAAAGAGGAAGAAGAAAAGAAAGAGGAAAAGGAATAAAAAGGGAGAATACAAATGAGTGAGAGATCAAATCAGGACAAAAGACGGGAAGCGCTTTTAAGGGAAAGGCGACTCAGGAGAAGGAAAAGACGTCAGCAGGTGCTGATTATGAGAGGAATCTGTCTGGCAGTAGCTCTGGTGCTGGTGGTGGGGGCCGCGCTTCTGCTGACGAGAACGATACAGAAACGAATGGGGATTTCCCAGGGAGAAACAGCCGGCGAGGGCCGGGGAGAGACCGTAACGGTGACAGAAGCCTCCGGCGGGGATGAAACGACTTCCAAGCCTCAGGATTCGGCGCAGACAGAGGCGACGGAACCCCAGAAGGATGCGGACGCCCTTCTGGAGCAGGCGGAACTTATGGCAGCCGGATACGATTACGATGGAGCCATCGAATTGCTGAAGACCGTTCCGGGGTATGAAGACAATACGGCTGTCGCGGCGGCCATAACAGATTTTGAAGCGCAGAAAGCATCCTGCGTGGCGGTAGATGTAACGACCGTCCCCCATATTTTTTATCACTCTCTGATTAATAATACGGACGCTGCTTTTAACGTATCGCTCCTGGGACAGAGCCAGGTAGACGGAATGAACGCCTGGATGACCACGGTAGAGGAGTTCGACAAAATCACGCAGCAGATGTACGACAACGGATATGTGTTTGTGCGGCTGCGGGACCTGGTGGTTGAGACGACGGACGCGGACGGCACCGTACATTTTTCACCGAACACCAACCTCCTGCTTCCGCCGGATAAGAAACCGGTAGTCCTCTCTGTCGATGACCTGAGCTACTATCATTCTTATGAGGCGGCCAGCTATCCGGATAAGCTGGTGCTGGACGAAAACGGAAAAGTCAAGTGCCATTATGTAAAGCCGGACGGAACGGAAGAAGTGGGAGATTTCGATGTGGTTCCGAGACTGAACACCTTCCTGGAAGAACATCCGGACGGAGCGTACAAGGGAGCCAGGGGAATGATCGCCCTTACGGGTTACAACGGCGTTTTCGGATACCGGACCGATGTGGACTACCGGGATAAGCAGAATCTTATGGCGGATCAGGCAAAGTGGCTGGAGGAGCATCCGGATTTTGACTGGGAAGCCGACGTGGCGGAAGCGAAAGTAATCGCGGAAGCTCTGAAAGAAGAAGGATGGGAGTTCGCAAGTCATACCTGGGGGCATCTGAGCGTTACCAACAAGACGGCGGACGAGCTTAGGGTAGACAATGAAAAATGGGTCAACACCGTGGAAAACATTGTAGGGCCGGTAGATACCATTATTTTCGCTCACGGGAACGACATCGGAACCTGGGAAGGCTACAGCGATGACAACGACAAATACCGCTATTTTAAAGACAGCGGTTATGATTTTTACTGTAATGTAGACAGCTCCGTACCCTACTGGGTGCAGATCTCGGATCAGTATGTGCGCCAGGGGCGGATTGACCTGGACGGATATCTGCTTTACAAAGCAAGCCAGGGGGGAACAACGGTACTGGATTCCATGTTCAATGCCTCCGAGGTGTTCGACCAGAGACGGCCGACGCCGGTGGTGGCCAATGGAGAGGCGTAGTTCATCAGGAAGAGACGGCAGATGCAGTATACAAAAGTATGTAAAGGGATATTTTTAAAAAGGCAGAACCGTTTTGTGGCGGAAGTGGAGATCGGCGGGGAAAAAGAGACCGTCCATGTTAAGAATACCGGGAGATGCCGGGAACTGCTGCTTCCGGGAACGGTATGCTATCTTTCCTTTCAGGACAAAGCGGAAAGAAAAACAAAATATGATTTAATCGCGGTAGAGAAAAAGGCGGAGAACGGAACCCTTTTGATTAATATGGATTCCCAGGCGCCTAACGCCGCGGCGGAAGAGTGGCTCCGGGAGGGGCCGCTTTTTTCCGAAGAAGCAAACGTGCGCAGAGAAGTTTCTTTCGGGGATTCCCGTCTTGATTTCTATATAGAGGACGGGGAACGCCGCTGTTTTCTGGAGGTAAAAGGCGTGACTCTGGAAGAAAACGGGATCGCGGCTTTTCCGGACGCGCCTACTCTGCGGGGGGTGCGGCATATCGAGGAGCTGATTCGGGCTGTGGAAATGGGATACGAAGCGTATCTTCTGTTTGTCGTTCAGATGAAGGGAGTAAAACAGGTGATTCCAAATGATAAGACGCAGCCGGCTTTTGGAGAAGCGCTGCGGAAGGCGGGAAAGGCGGGAGTTCATATCGCGGCTGTAGACTGCATTGTGACGCCGGATTCCTTAAAATGCGACACCTGTCTTCCGGTGAGATGGGAAGAATAAAGCTATCGTTTTGGGACGTGTTCCGTTTTTGGATATTCTCCGAGAAAAATGAAATGAAGTGCGGAGGGATTAGTCCTTTGAGACACGTCCCAACAGACGATTTAGAAGAAACGGGATCTTATGCCGGTTCGGCCAGATTTGTGCATCCGGAAGGATAATATGCTTTGATGATCGAAGTGTTACGGGCGATTTGATTTCCCTGCATTTCCAGTCTGCCGTCATAGACGGCAAACCGATCCAGCATGGCTGTATTGAACTCTTTCTGATGGACGTAGAATTCTTCAAGAAGCTGATAGTTCTTCGCCACCTGTTCTTCCAGCCGATCCACACGCTCTTCCAGCCGGTCCATGCGTTCTTCCAGCCGGTCCATGCGCTCTTCCAGCCGGTCCATGCGCTCTTCCAGCCGGTCCATGCGCTCTTCCAGCCGATCCATGCGCTCTTCCAGCCGATCCATACGTTCTTCCAGCCGGTTCAGGCAAAGAACGATGGCCTCCAGCTTTTCCAGGATCAGTCCTGACAATTCGCATTGTTGCATAATACAGTACCTCCTTTCTCAATTTGTTTTATCATATCACATAACGAATGAAAAGTACAGTGGCTTTTTAAATTTCATACCGATAAAAATCAAGAAAAAACGGCAGAAGCAAGGAAGTCATCCATGCTTCTGCCGCAGCTTTTGTCAGAGGTTATGCCTGAGGATTTTCGGTAGAATCCTCAAGGGCTTTTTTTCGGTCTGGGTCGTCAAGAATATCGGCTTCGGCCGCGTCCGCGTCCCAGGCATCCGGATCGGTTTCCGGCTCTTTCGGCGAGTATTTGGCGAAAATCTTTTTGATCAGGATGGAGTTGGCAAAGGCAATCAGAGAAAACCCGGCCAGAATCCATACCAGCGTTCCGTATACCAGCGTATATCCGTTCAGAAAGGTAAGGAGAACGGAGCCGACGGTGAGAACCAAGGCCAGAAAGGTTCTGGGAAGATTGGCAATGGACATTAAAAACGCGTTTTTTACCGTGCCTCGGATTGTGTTGTAAAATCTTGCCAGAGTCGGGAACACATAAATCAGCGTAATCAGATACAGAATCATAACAGCGGTAATGGCGATCCGCACAATATCAAAAACGGTTCCCTCCGCATGGGCCAGAATGAAAAGATCCAGTCCGAACACAATCCCCAGAACCAGGGCGATCAGCCATATGATCGTAGCCTGACGGAAATTTTGTTTAAAGGATTTGAAAAAGCTCCTGGCAATATACCCCTCTTCGTTTTCGGCAATTTTCAGCGTCACGTAATACATGCCGGTAAAGGAGGCGCCTATGGTGACGATGGGGATGCTGCAGAGGATAAACAGAAGATTCAGAATCATCAGATCCGCCAGCTTTCCCAGCGTACGGAAGAAGGGATTATCCATATCAAACAGTCTGCTCATTTTCGATAACACTCACTTTCAAAGGGGAAATCATATTTCCGCAAAATTTTCATCATACAGTATAGATGATTTTAGGGAAAAAAGCAACGAAAAATGGGCAATTCATAAAGCTTTTAGAAAAAAGCAGACAACTTTTTTCAAATTCCCTCCTTTCAGAAATTGACAATAAAGAATAAGGTAAGCTATAATTATAAAATGTGTTGCATTGCATTCACTTTCTATTTTTTTGAGTTACCGATACAGTAAGGAGGCAGCATATCATGTACGATAAAGTATCGACGGATCTGAACTTTGTTGAACGTGAAAAACAGACGGAAAAGTTCTGGAAAGAACATAACATTTTTGAAAAAAGCATGAAGAACCGGGAAGGCTGCGAGACATATACCTTTTATGACGGACCGCCTACGGCAAACGGGAAGCCTCACATTGGACATGTGGAGACGCGCGCCATCAAAGATATGATTCCCCGCTATCAGACCATGAAAGGGAAGATGGTACCCCGCAAGGCCGGCTGGGACACGCACGGACTTCCGGTTGAACTGGAAGTAGAGCGGACGCTGGGGCTGGATGGAAAGGAGCAGATCGAGGAATACGGACTGGAGCCCTTTATTGAGCACTGCAAAGAGAGCGTATGGAAATACAAAGGAATGTGGGAGGATTTTTCCAACACGGTAGGATTCTGGGCCGATATGGATCACCCCTATGTTACCTATCATAACGATTATATCGAGTCGGAATGGTGGGCGCTGAAGAAGATCTGGGAGAAAGGCCTGCTGTATAAGGGATACAAAGTAGTGCCTTACTGTCCAAGATGCGGAACGCCTCTTTCCAGCCACGAGGTGGCGCAAGGATATAAGGAAATCAAAGAGCGGTCCGCCATCGCGAAGTTTCGGGTGAAGGGAGAAGACGCCTTTATCCTGGCGTGGACCACAACGCCGTGGACGCTTCCTTCCAATGTGGCTCTCTGCGTACACCCGGATGAGACGTATGTAAAGGTTCGGGATAAAGAGAGAGAGGAAACGTATTACCTGGCGGAAGCGCTCTGCGACGCCGTCCTGGGCGAAGGAAACTGGGAGAAGTTGGAATCCTATACGGGACGGGAACTGGAATATAAAGAGTACGAGCCTCTTTTCGGCTTCGCGAATATCAAAAACAAGAAAGCGTTCTATGTAGTCTGCGATACGTACGTTACGCTTACGGACGGTACTGGAATTGTACACATCGCTCCGGCCTTCGGTGAAGACGACAGCAAGGTAGGAAAGCGGTACGATCTTCCTTTCGTCCAGCTGGTGGACGGAAAAGGAGAGATGACGAAGGAAACGCCCTGGGAAGGGGTGTTCTGCAAGAAGGCGGATCCGCTCATTCTGGAGGATCTGGAAAAAAGAGGACAGCTTTTCTCGGCTCCCAAGTTCGAGCATAGCTATCCGCACTGCTGGCGCTGCGATACGCCGCTGATTTATTACGCGAGAGAATCCTGGTTTATTAAGATGACGGAGGTAAAGGATGACCTCATCCGGAACAACAATACCATTCACTGGATTCCGGAAAGCATCGGAAAGGGAAGGTTCGGCGACTGGCTGGAAAACGTACAGGACTGGGGAATTTCCAGAAACCGGTACTGGGGAACGCCTCTGAATATCTGGGAATGCGAGTGCGGGCATATGCACTCAGTCGGAAGCATTGCGGAACTGAAAGAGCTGTCGGAGGACTGCCCGGAAAACATTGAGCTTCACCGCCCCTACCTTGACGCGGTGACCATCCGATGCCCGAAATGCGGAAAGAAGATGCACCGGGTGCCGGAAGTGATCGACAGCTGGTTTGATTCCGGAGCCATGCCCTTCGCGCAGTACCATTATCCCTTTGAAAATGTGGAATACTTTGAGAAGCATTTTCCGGCTCAGTTTATTTCCGAGGCGGTAGACCAGACGCGCGGGTGGTTCTACTCTCTTGTAGCGATTTCCACCCTTCTGTTTAACAAGGCGCCTTTTGAAAACGTCATTGTCATGGGACACGTACAGGATGAGAACGGACAGAAAATGAGCAAGTCCAAAGGAAACGCGGTAGATCCCTTTGAGGCGCTGGAAACTTACGGTTCCGACGCCATCCGGTGGTACTTCTACACGGCCGGAGCGCCGTGGCTTCCCAAACGCTTCCAGGGCAGGGCCGTCACGGAAGGACAGAGAAAGTTTATGGGGACGCTCTGGAATACGTACGCGTTCTTTGTACTTTACGGAAACATTGACGAATTTGATCCCACGAAATATACGCTGGACTTTGAGAAGCTTCCGGTGATGGATCGCTGGCTTTTGTCCAAGATGAATTCCATGGTGAAGGCTGTGGACGAGAACCTGGGAGCTTACCGGATCCCGGAGGCTGCCAGAGCGCTTCAGGAATTCGTGGACGACATGAGCAACTGGTATGTAAGAAGAAACCGGGAACGTTTTTGGGCAAAGGGCATGGAGCAGGATAAGATCAACGCTTACCTGACGCTGTATACGGCTCTGGTTACGGTGTGCAAAGCGGCCGCTCCCATGATTCCCTTCATGACGGAAGAGATTTATCAGAACCTGGTTCGCAATGTGGATAAAAACGCCCCGGAGAGCATTCATCTGTGCGATTTCCCCGCGGCGGATCTTTCCAGAATCGATCCGGAGCTGGAGAAGGACATGGACGAGGTGCTGAAGATTGTGGTGATGGGACGGGCCTGCAGAAACCAGGCGAATCTCAAAAACCGTCAGCCGGTCTCCAGAATGCTTGTGAAAGCGCCGGAGACGCTTCCGGAATATTTTGTTGATATCATCCGGGACGAGCTGAATGTAAAACAGGTGGAATTTACAGAAGATGTGAGCGGATTCATTTCCTATACCTTCAAGCCTCAGCTGAGAACCGTAGGTCCCAAGTACGGAAAGCTTCTGGGAAAAATCCGGCAGCTTCTGCCGGAACTGGACGGAACGAAGGCCATGGCCCAGCTGAAAGGCGAAGGCGCCCTGAAGCTGGACGTGGACGGAACCGAGGTTGTCCTTACGGAAGAAGATCTTCTGATTGAGACGGCCCAGACGGAAGGATATGTAACCGAAAACAGCGGAGAGCTTTCCGTTGTGCTGGATACGAGGCTTACTCCGGAACTGATTGAAGAAGGCTTTGTCCGGGAACTGATCAGCAAGATTCAGACCATGCGCAAGGAAGCGGGCTTTGAGGTAACGGATAAGATAAGGATTTCCGCCGTGGGAAACACCGCGATTCAGGAGATTCTCAGGAAGTACGAAAAGGAGATCCTGGGAGAAGTTCTGGGAACCGAAGCCGACTATAACAAGGCGGCGGGCTATGTCAAAGAATGGAACATCAACGGAGAAACGGTTACTTTAGGGGTGGAAAGGCAGTAAGCCCCGGAGAACAGGATGGAGGAGATTATGAACAAGTTATTGAATAAGGAAGTTTTCAAGGAGCGGGTAAAGGAAAATGTTAAGACGCTGTACCGCAAGACGCTGAAAGAGGCAAATCAGCAGCAGATTTTCCAGGCGGTGTCTTACGCGGTAAAAGATGTGATCATTGACAACTGGCTGGCGACCCAGAAACAGTACGAGATGGACGATCCCAAGATGGTTTACTATATGTCCATGGAATTCCTGATGGGACGCGCCCTTGGAAACAACCTGATCAACCTGACTGCTTATAAAGAGGTAAAAGAAGCTCTGGATGAGATGGGTCTGGATATTAACGTGATCGAGGACCAGGAGCCGGACGCGGCTCTTGGAAACGGCGGACTGGGACGTCTGGCCGCCTGCTTCCTGGATTCTCTGGCTACGCTTGGCTACGCGGCTTACGGCTGCGGAATCCGTTACCGCTATGGAATGTTCAAACAGAAAATCCAGGACGGCTATCAGGTAGAGGTGCCGGACAACTGGCTGAAGGACGGAAATCCTTTCGAACTGCGCCGCCCGGAATACGCGAAGATTGTAAAATTCGGCGGATATGTGCGGGTTGAGTATGACGAGAGCACCAGGAGAACCCATTTTATCCAGGAGGGCTATCAGTCGGTAAGAGCGGTTCCCTTTGATATTCCGATCCTTGGCTACAACAACAATCTGGTAAATACGCTGAGAGTCTGGGACGCGGAAGCCATCAACGATTTCCAGCTGGATTCCTTTTACAAGGGCGACTACCAGAAGGCGGTGGAGCAGGAGAACCTGGCTAAGAACATTGTGGATGTCCTCTATCCCAACGACAATCATTACGCAGGAAAAGAGCTGCGCCTGAAACAGCAGTATTTCTTTATCTCCGCCAGCGTACAGGCGGCGATTGAAAAATACAAAAAGAATCACAGCGATATCCGGAAATTCTATGAGAAAGCCACGTTCCAGCTGAACGATACGCATCCTACGGTTGCGGTTGCGGAATTGATGCGTATTCTTGTAGACGAGGAAGGCCTGGAGTGGGATGAAGCGTGGGAAGTGACCACGAAGACCTGCGCGTATACCAACCATACGATTATGGCGGAGGCGCTGGAAAAATGGCCCATCGAGCTGTTTTCACGGCTTCTTCCCCGCGTTTACCAGATCGTGGAGGAGATCAACCGCAGATTCCTGATTGAGATCCAGAAGAAATATCCCGGAAATCAGGAGAAAGTGCGCAAGATGGCCATCATCTATGACGGACAGGTAAAAATGGCGCACCTGGCGATTGCAGCCGGTTATTCGGTAAACGGCGTCGCGAGACTCCACACGGAGATTCTGGAAAAGCAGGAACTGAAAGACTTCTATGAGATGATGCCCTGGAAGTTCAACAACAAGACGAACGGGATTACCCAGAGAAGATTCCTGCTTCACGGCAATCCGCTTCTGGCCGACTGGGTTACCGACCATATCGGAGACGAGTGGATCACGGATCTTCCCCAGATCAGCAAGATGAAGGTTTACGCGGACGACAAAAAAGCGCAGCAGGAGTTTATGAATATCAAATATCAGAATAAACTCCGTCTGGCAAAATACATCAAAGAGCACAACGGCATTGAAGTAGATCCCAGATCCATCTTTGACGTGCAGGTGAAGCGGCTTCATGAGTATAAGAGACAGCTGATGAACATCCTTCATGTAATGTATCTGTACAATCAGATCAAAGACCATCCGGAGATGGATTTCTATCCCAGAACCTTTATCTTCGGAGCCAAGGCTGCCGCAGGGTACCGCCGGGCGAAGCTGACCATTAAGCTGATCAACAGCGTAGCGGACGTTATCAACAACGATCCGTCGATTAAGGGCAAGCTGAAGGTAGTGTTCATTGAGGATTACCGCGTTTCCAACGCGGAGCTGATTTTCGCGGCCGCGGATGTATCCGAGCAGATTTCAACCGCCAGCAAAGAGGCTTCCGGAACCGGAAACATGAAATTTATGCTGAACGGCGCTCCGACGCTTGGAACGATGGATGGCGCCAACGTGGAGATTGTAGAAGAAGTCGGAAAAGAGAACGCCTTTATCTTCGGTCTCAGCGCAGAGCAGGTAATTGATTTTGAAAACAACGGCGGTTACGATCCCACCTGGTACTTCAACAATGATCAGGATATCCGCCGGGTTCTGATGCAGCTGATCAACGGAGAGTACTGCAGAAACAATCCCGATCTGTTCCGGGATATCTACGATTCTCTGCTGAATACAAACAGCAGCGACCGGGCAGATACGTATTTTATCCTGGCGGATTTCAAGTCCTATGCCCAGGCGCAGGAAGAGGTAGAGAAGGCGTATCGGGATGAGTCCAGATGGGCAAGAATGGCGATCCTGAATATGGCCTGCTCCGGCAAGTTTACTTCTGACCGTACCATAAAAGAATATGTGGATGAGATCTGGCACCTGGATAAAGTAGAGGTTACCGTAGATCCCTCCAGCTTTGAGCTTTAAAAAGAGTGAATCGCAGCAGTTCGGCTACCGAACTGCTGCGAAAAACATTCTGTGAAAAGAAAACCAGCTGTATAACCCTGGCTTTTCTGGAAATCCTATCATTAAACCGCGAAGCTCCTTCGCGGAAAAGAAGACGAGGTGAATGATATGGATAACAGAGGATTCAGAAATTTATGGAGCGGGCGCAGACGTATGTGGACGTTCGGACTGTGCCTGGCCGGGGTGCTTGTGGTGGGAAGCCTGGTAGCGGTTGACCGGGCAGGGAGGGAGGAAACTCCCCAGACAGAGTATGAGCAGACCGCGCAGGCGGAGACAGAGCTTTCTCTGGAAGAGATCGCCTCTGTAAATGATACCGTAGCGGATCTTGCCGAGAGAGAAACGTCGGAGGACGCGGTGGCGGCGCAGGCCGGACAGGAAGAACACCTTACGGAGAAAGAGCCCCAGACGTCTTCCGGGGAAACGGAACCGGGAACCGGAGAGGAGCAGACGGAGCCTCTGAAGACAGACCGGGAGGAAGCTGGGGAGCCGGAAGAGGAGACGGAAGCAAAGGAAAGCGCCAGGGAGGCGGCTTCCGGCCAGGTGATCTCGGAACAGGCGCTTCTGGAGCAGGGGATTGCTTTTGATGAAACCCCTTCACTTCTTTGGCCCGCAGCCGGATCGATCCTGATGGATTACAGCATGGATGGAAGCGTGTATTTTGACACGCTGAATCAATACAAATATAATCCTGCCCTGATTATTTCCAGCCAGACCGGAAATAAAGTCCTTGCCTCGGCCAGAGGAATCGTAGAATCCATCGGAACGGAAGAGGAGACGGGGACGACGCTGGTTCTGAACATCGGAAACGGCTACAAACTGACGTACGGACAGCTCAAGGACGTGGCGGTGGGCCAGGGAGAAATCGTGGAGGCCGGAGCGCTTCTGGGCTATGTCGGCGATCCCACCAGATATTACAGCGAAGAAGGCAGCAACCTTTACTTTAAGATGACGCATGAGGAGGACGCGGTGGATCCGGTTCTGTATTTTGAAGAGTAAATGCTTCACCCTGGGAAGAAACCCGCGTATACTATAACAGACCTGCCAGCTTTCACGCTTGGAAGAAGCGGGGAAGAAGGACCGCGGCCGGAGTGATTTTACGGAAACGGAAGGATTGTTCGCTGCTCTGTCCTGGACGGGGACGGCGGACCTGATTTAGCGGAATACGGTTTTCCGGCTGCTTTAAATATAAATGGATGCGGGGATGGCGCGCCATCCCTTTACATATTGGAACGAACGCTCATGGAGAAAAATTATACGTATATGCTCCGCTGCAGCGACGGCACCTATTATACGGGGTGGACCAACAGCCTGGAGAAGCGGATTCAGGCTCATAACAGCGGAAACGGGGCGAAATATACCAGAAGCCGGAGGCCGGTGGAACTGGTTTACTACGAAGTATTTGAAGAAAAGACCGAAGCGATGCGAAGAGAAGCGGCGATTAAAAAAATGGACCGCCGGAAGAAAGAGCTGCTTGTGGAAAAGCAGGAGCTGAAATCGGATACGGAAGAGAAGGAGAGAGAATGAAGGCTGTTTTTTTCGATATGGACGACACGCTTTACGATCAGGTGCTCCCTTTTTCCCAGGCATGCAGACAGATGTTCGCGGATCAGTATCAGGGACTGCACGAAGAGTTGTTTGCCGCCAGCCGGAGACACAGCGACGAAGTGTTCGCCCAGGCCCAGGCCGGAGAAATTACCATGGAGGCTATGGGCGTTTACCGGTGCCGGAAAGCCTTTGAGGATTTTGGGATTTCCGTTTCCGAGAAACAGGCTCTGGAATTTGAACAGCGGTATAAGGAAAACCTCAAACGGATCTTTCTGCCGGATACCATTGAAAAGATGCTGGAATTCTGCCGGGAGAAGGAGATAAAAACCGGAGTAATCTCCAACGGCGCCTGGGATCATCAGTGGCAGAAGGTAAGAAGGCTGGGGCTTTTAAGGTGGATCCCCAAGGAAAGGATTTTTATTTCCGGAGAAGTGGGGGCCGCAAAGCCGGAACCGGAGATTTTCAGAGCCGTGGAGAACCGTCTGGGGCTGGGGCCGGAAGCGCTTTGCCTGGCGGGCGATTCTTATCCCAACGATATTTTCGGGGCAAAACGGGCGGGCTGGAAAGCGATCTGGCTGAACCGGAGAGGACACCGGAAACCGGAAGGTATGCCGGAACCGGATTTTCAGGTGAAAAATGAGGAAGAACTTTTTGAAAAAGTAAAAGAAATTTCAGGAAAAGGAGCGCGTGCGGAATGTATGATCAGCTGACGGAACAGGATATCAAAAAAATCGAGGAAGAGATTGAATACCGCAAGCTTGTGGTGCGAAAAGAAGCCATTGAGGCGGTGAAGGAGGCCAGAGCCCACGGGGATCTCAGCGAAAATTTTGAGTATCATGCGGCGAAGAAGGATAAGAACCGGAATGAGAGCAGGATCCGCTACCTGGAGCGTATGGTAAAAACCGCCAAAGTGATTCACGATGATTCCAAAGAAGACGAGGTGGGAATCAACAACACGGTAGAAGTCTACTTTGAAGATGAGGAAGAAACGGAAACGTACCGGTTGGTGACTACCGTGCGGGGCGATTCCGTCCATGGGCTGATCAGCATAGAATCCCCTCTGGGCAAGGCCCTGCTGGGACATAAGACCGGAGACCGCGTCTACATAAAAGTAAAAGAAGATTATGGATACTATATTCAGATCCGGAAGATCGAAAAGACGAGAAGCGAAACGGAGGACAGGATCCGGAGTTTTTGACGGAAAAGGAAGGGACCGATACAAATGAAGGAAGAAACAAAGAAAACAGAGGGAATGCAGAGCCAGACAGAAGGACTGGGGACAGAACCCGTAGGAAAGCTGATGCTGCGCCTGGCGATTCCCTCGATTGTAGCGCAGGTGATCAATCTTCTTTACAATATGGTTGACCGGATTTACATCGGGCATATCGCGGGAATCGGCCAGCTTGCTCTGACCGGCGTGGGCGTATGCCTTCCGCTGATCATGCTGATCTCCGCTTTCGCGGCCCTGGCCGGAATGGGAAGCGCGCCCAGAGCCTCGATCTTTCTTGGGAAAGGGGAAAAGGAGAAGGCAGAGGAGACCCTGGGGAATTCCGTAACCCTGCTTTTCCTTCTGGCAGTGGTTCTCACGGTGATTTTTGTACTGTTTTCGGAAGATATGCTTCTGATGTTCGGCGCCAGCGAGAACACCATTTCCTACGCGGTGGAATATATGCAGGTATACGCGCTGGGGACGCTGTTCGTACAGTTTACCCTGGGCTTGAACGTCTTCATTACAGCCCAGGGATTCGCGAAGACCAGTATGCTTACGGTCCTCATCGGCGCGGTCCTGAACATTATTCTGGATCCCATCTTTATCTTCGGCTTTGGAATGGGGCCTGCGGGGGCCGCCTGGGCGACGATTCTCTCCCAGTGCGTCTCCATGATCTGGATTCTGCGTTTTCTCACCGGGAAAAAGACGGTGCTTCGAATCCGGAAAAAATATTTTCGCCTGAAAAAAGACGTTGTTCTTCCGGCGGTTGCCCTGGGGCTGTCTCCTTTTATTATGCAGTCTACCGAGAGCATCATTACCGTGTGCTTTAACTCGTCGCTCTTAAAGTACGGAGGCGACATTGCTGTGACCACCATGACCATCGCTTCCAGCGTCATGCAGTTTTCCATGCTTCCCCTGCAGGGGCTGACCCAGGGCTCTCAGCCCATTATCAGCTTTAACTACGGAGCCAGAAAGCTGGACCGGGTCAGAAAAGGGTTTCAAATCCTTCTGGTCAGCTGCCTTGCGTATTCCCTGACGCTCTGGGGAGCCGTGATGCTGTTCCCGCAGATTTTTATCCGGATTTTTAACAACAGCCCGGAGCTGACGGAGTTTGGCGTTCCCGCGCTGCGTACCTATATGGCCATGTCGGGAATCTTCGGGATTCAGATTGCCTGCCAGCAGACCTTTATTGCCCTGGGAAATGCCAGAAATTCTCTGTTCCTGGCTCTTTTAAGAAAAGTGATTCTTCTCATTCCGCTGATCTACCTGATGCCCATGCTTCTGGAGGATCAGACCAGAGCCGTCTATATGGCGGAACCGGTGGCGGATTTCCTCGCGGTAACCACCACTGCCACCATGTTCTTCTTCTATTTCCGAAAGGTAATGAAAGAGAAGGCTTAACCGGAAAACGAAAAAAGAGCCTGTCTTGTTCCCGGCAGGGACGGCAGGCTCTGAAAGAAGAGAAACTATATGTAAACTTAACCCGAAGGTTAAGAGAATGGTTAGGCGAAGCCATGCGCAGCACAGACGCGCCGTGTACCGGAATGACTTCTTGTTTTCTATGGGACACAGTATAATGGGAAAATGTGTAAAAAGGGTGTAGAAAAACTGAAAGAATTCTAATTTTCTGCGCGGGGGGAGGCGAAAAGAAGCGGAATGTTTGATATCGAGGAAGAGCTGAAAAAACTGCCGGGACGCCCCGGAGTTTATATCATGCACGATGCCAGGGACGAGATTATCTATGTGGGAAAGGCCGTAAACCTGAAAAACCGGGTACGCCAGTATTTCCAGAACAGCCGGAACAAGAGCGTGAAAATCGAGCAGATGGTGGAACGCATCCGGCGGTTTGAGTACATCGTCACGGATTCAGAGCTGGAGGCGCTGGTTCTGGAGTGCAACCTGATTAAGGAGCACAGGCCGAAATACAATACCATGCTCAAGGATGACAAAAGCTATCCTTTCATTAAAGTCACTCTTGGAGAGGAGTTTCCAAGAGTGCTTTTTGCCAGAACCATGAAAAAGGACAAGTCAAAATACTTCGGGCCTTTTACCAGCGCGGGAGCGGTAAAGGATACCATTGACCTGATTCAGAAGCTGTACCATTTAAGAAGCTGCAGCCGGAGCCTTCCCAGAGACATTGGAAAGGAACGGCCCTGCCTGTACTACCACATCGGCCAGTGCCGGGGTCCCTGCCAGGGATACATCGGGCAGGAGGAATACCGCAGGCAGGTAAGCCAGGCCCTGGATTTTCTGGGGGGAAATTACACTCCGGTACTTCGCCTTCTGGAGAACCAGATGAACCAGGCGTCGGAAGAACTGGATTTTGAAAAGGCGATTGAATACCGGGAACTGATCAACAGCGTTCGCCAGGTGGCCCAGAGACAGAAAATTACCAGAGGAGACGGAGAGGATAAAGATGTGCTGGCGCTGGC
>CALWMW010000069.1 GCA_944382085.1 uncultured Lachnospiraceae bacterium
AACGTACTGTCTTACCTTCAGATTCTGGATAATCCCATGCAGGATCTTCCTCTGGCGGTAGTACTGCGCAGCGCCATGGGAGGCTTCTCCGATGAAGAACTTGCGTCCATAAGAAACGTTTCCGCCGAACTGCCCTTCTATGGGTGCTGTCGGCTCTATCTGACAGAAGGGAAAGATCCAAAGATCCGGGAAAAGCTGAGTAGCTTTTTTGCGATCTGGCAGAGCGTCCGTCAGGAAGCCCAGTATACGCCGGTGCATGAGATTCTCTGGGAGATTCTGGACCGGACCGGATACGGGGAATACGCGGCGGCGCTTCCGGGAGGGACGCAGAGGAAGGCGAACCTGGACATGTTGGTGGAAAAGGCCGTGGCGTACGAGGCCACCAGCTATCGGGGCCTCTATCATTTTGTGCGGTATATAGAAAGCCTGAAGAAATACGAGGTGGACTACGGGGAGGCAAATCTGGAAGGGGTGGGAGAGGATTCCCTCAGGATTATGAGCATCCACAAAAGCAAGGGGCTGGAGTTTCCCGTTGTTTTCGTGTGCGGCCTGGCCAAGAGCTTCAACCGGACGGACCAGCGCAGCCGTCTGGTGCTGCACGACAAGCTGGGAATCGCCTGTGATTATGTGGATCCCGGACAGCGGCTGAAAGCGCCTTCCCTTCTGAAACGCGTGATCCAGGGGAAACTGGATGAAGAGAGCCTGGGAGAAGAGCTGCGGGTGCTCTATGTGGCTATGACCAGGGCAAAAGAAAAGCTGATTCTCACCGGAGCCGTTTCCAAGGCGGAAGACCAGATAAAGAAGTGGAGTCTGGCCGGAGCGGGAGAAGAAGAAAAACGCTCCTGGGTTTCCCTCCTTGGCGCCTCCTCTTATCTGGATTTTCTGATGCCGGTTCTTCTGAAGAAAAACGCGTTCGCGTTTCGGCTGGTGGAGGAAGAGGAACAGAAGGAAGCGAAGGAGAACCAGAACAGAAGCGGCGAGCAGACGTTTTGGAGCCTGCAGACGCTTCTGAGCGGCTCCTGCGAGGATCCGGATACGGACGCGTATCTGAACCGGGTCTTTGCCGCGTCGTATCCCTGGAAAGCGGATCAGGAGATTATCGGCAAGCTGTCCGTGTCGGAACTGAAAAAACTGTCCCGGATTTCCGAGGAGGATGAGACGGCGCTCTATCCGGAGGAGACGGTGATTCCGCTGATTCCCAGGTTCCGGTCTGAAAAACGGGAGATTGCCGGAGCGGCCAGAGGGACGCTGTATCATCGTTTTATGGAAAATTTAGACTTTTCTAAGAAAGAACCTCTGGAAATGCAGTTGGAAGAACTGGTGAGTTGTGGTAAAATGTCACGGGAAGAAAGCCGGGCGGTCCGGCTTTCGGATATCCGCCGCTTCCTGGAATGCGGTACCGGCTGCAGGATGGCCCTGGCGGCCGGCCGGGGAAAACTGTTTCGGGAACAGCCCTTTGTCCTTGGCGTGGCGGCGGATACCCTCAGAGCCGGCTGGGATCCCAAAGAGACGGTGCTGGTGCAGGGAATTATCGACGCCTTCTTCTATCAGGAGGACGGAAGCATCGTTTTGGTGGATTATAAGACGGATCGGGTAAACACGAAGGAAGAGCTGGTTCAGAAATACCGGATCCAGCTGGATTATTACGGTACGGCGCTGGAGCGCCTGACCGGACACAGAGTGAAGGAAAAAGTGATTTACTCCTTTTTTCTGGGAGAGGAAATCATCCTGCAGAATCTGTAATTAGAGGAGAACCGGAAATTATGAAAAAATGGTATCAAAGCCAGGCCGTGCGCTACCTTTTCTTCGGCGGTTGCACGACCCTGGTGAATCTGGGGCTTTATTATGTCCTGCGCCGGCTTCTTGGCGTGGATATTACGGCGGCCAACACTGCGGCGATTTTGGCGGCGATTCTTTTTGCCTATGTGGTAAACAAAAATTTTGTCTTTGAACATAAAACAGAATCCTTCCCGGAGCTGATGAAGGAAGCGGCCGGCTTTATCGGCATGCGCCTGGGAACCATGCTGGTAGAGATTCTAGGCGTCCTTCTCCTGAGCGTGATCTGGGGCATGAACGATATGATCGCCAAGCTTCTGATCCAGGCGGTGATTCTGGTCTTGAATTTCCTGATCAGCAAGTACGTGGTGTTCCGGAAAGGGGACGAGGGATCGGAGCCGGAGATGCTGGAGAAAAAACGGTTAGGCCGGAATGCTTTCTGGGCCGGGTTTGTGCTCTCGGTGCTGGCGGCGGGCGTGGGCTTTGCCGTCATAGGGGTATGGCCGTTTGGTGACAAGACGCTTCTGATTATTGACTCCCTTCACCAGTATCTGCCTTTTTACACGGATTTTTACGAAAAGCTGACGGGCAGCGAGTCACTGCTTTATTCCATATCCGGAGGGCTGGGATACAATTTCTGGTCCACCTACGCCTACTATATGGCCAGTCCGCTGAATTTCCTTATGGTGTTTGTGCCGGAGGGAAATGTCTGTGACTTTATGGATCTGATGATTCTGGTCAAAATCGGACTCTGCGGAGGATGCTTCTCCTGGTATCTCCAGGAGCGGGATCCGGGGAGACGCTGGCTTCCCGCCGCTTTCGGGGTGATGTTCGCCCTCTCGAATTTTATTCTGGGATATTATTTCAATCTCATGTGGCTGGACAGCGTCGCCGTTCTTCCCCTGGTGATGAAGGGGATCGAGCGCATGGTCCGGGGAGAGAGCGGAAAGCTTTACGGCATCGCGCTGTTTTACGGACTGTGGTGCAATTACTACATCGGATTTATGCTCTGTATCTTTTCCTGCCTGTATTTTCTGGTACGCTGGATCAGCGTGCGGAGGATCCGGCTGAAAGCGGTGGGAAAAAGCTGCCTGGCGTTTGGATGGTATTCCCTTCTGGCGGGAGGCATGGCGGCGCTGGTGCTGCTGCCGGCGTTTTTGGGCCTTTCCAGCTCCGAGTCCATGCAGGGGAACACCTTCCCCACTTCCGTGCGGTTTTACACCAGCTTCCTGGAGATGATGCTGAACCATTTTGCTTTTCTGGAGCCGGTGAACATTTCCAATACCCAGGTGGGACTGAACGTATACTGTACCGTGGCGGCGGTGCTTCTCGCGGTGCTCTATCTCTTTGACCGGAAGATCCGGCTGCGGGAACGGCTGGCTCACTATGGGCTGTGCGCCCTTCTGGTGCTGAGTTTTTCTTTGAACATCCTGAATTACATCTGGCATGGCTTCCATGTGCAGAACGGGCTGCCCAACCGGTTCGCGTTTCTGTACATCGCCCTTCTTTTGGTGATGGCGTACGATGCCCTGGGACATCTCAGAAAGATCCCGCTTCCCTTCCTTCTCATTGCCTGGGCGGTTCCCGCCGGGTTTGCAGGCTGGTGCTTTGTGGAAGGATACGGGGATCTGGAAGCGCATCTGTATCTGATTACGCTGGGGCTGCTGTTTTTCTATCTGGGCCTTCTTCTGGCGGGAAAATATGTGACGGGAAAAGGCTTCCGGATCTGGAGCTTTGTCTTCGCGGTGTTCCTTTTCGGGGAGACGGCGGCCAACGGTGTTCACGGAGTGATTTCCAACGGAGGCGTTACCAGAAGCATTTATCTGGCGGATCAGAATTCCTATCAGAAACTGATGGAGGAGCAGGGAGACGAAAGCTTTTACCGAAGCGAGG
The DNA here is from genome assembly GCA_944382085.1 of uncultured Lachnospiraceae bacterium. Classification (GTDB taxonomy): domain Bacteria; phylum Bacillota; class Clostridia; order Lachnospirales; family Lachnospiraceae; genus Choladousia. Next base: position 3,670 of record CALWMW010000069.1, read on the forward strand.
TGGATCGCCAGCGGATGCGCAACGTGACCATGTACTGCGGCGGCAATTCCATCGTGATGTTTAATTCCACCATGCAGGAATCGGTCATCCGCCTGTGCCAGAGTCTGGGAATCGAAGCGCGGACCAACAAAAACGGCTATCTGGGCGTGACGAAGCTCTTCAACGATGTATTCGGCATTAAATATCTGGCCTCTCCGGTGAACCAGGCGGAGACCATGTATCAGTTTGAAAAAGTGAGCCAGGACGGCGAGCTGACGCTGTACCGCAACGACAACGCCCTGTCTTTGGGCTTCCTGGTAAAAGACACCATCCGGGATTGGGATACCCAGGCGGCGGAGCCTCTTCAGGTGCAGAACAGCTTTGTCCAGCTGGCCACCGGAATGGATCCTATTTTTGTGCTGGACCGCTACATTGACATGGAAGACGGGCAGAATTACGGGATTAAGATTCCGGAGAACAAACAGGTCTACCTGTGCATCGACACCAGGGTGGCAGGCATTGATCTGCATACGCCGGAATACAGCAGGAACTACACGACGTATACGGACAATCTCTATGTGATTAACGGCGCGGATGGAAACAACATGGCGGATTTCACCGTGGAACTCAACGACAGCCAGACAACGGTTCAGGCCCAGGTGTATACCTGCGCCAACGACGCCTACCAGGCGGTGGTGGACAAGCTTTCCGAGAGCCAGATGACGGACGTCGCGGTGGAAGGAAACAAGATAAGCGGAAGCGTGGATGGGAAAGAGGCAGGCACACTGCTTCTGACGATTCCTTATGACGAAGGCTGGAAGGTTCTGGTAGACGGAGAGGAGACGGAGTACTATACGGTAGGAGACGCGCTTATGGGAATCCACCTGGAAGAGGGAGAGCATGAGATCCGCATGACCTATACCCCGAAAGGGCTCTGGACGGGCAGCGCGGTGAGCGTCGCCTGCGCGGTTCTGTTTTTCCTTACTGCAATCTGGGAAAAACGCCATCCGGCATGGTTTGCCCGGAAAGAGGAGCTCCAGGGGGAAGCGTGTCCGCAAGAGGACAGCCGGGAAGAGGAAGACGGCTGGGAATATGTGAGAGAAGAAGGAGAGAGAAAAGATGGAAGTACAGTTTTCAGAGAAAGCGAAGAGGATTGAGGAGGGGATTTTCGCCCTTCTGAACGAAAAGAAAAACGAGCTTCAGGCAAAGGGAAGAAAGATCTATAATCTCTCCGTGGGAACCCCGGATTTTAAGCCGGCCCCCCACGTAATCGAGGCCGTCAGCCGGGCGGCGATGGATCCGGAAAACTATAAATACGCCCTGGAGGAGCTTCCGGCTCTTCTGGAGGCGATGAAAAATTTTTATAAAAGAAGATTTGACGTGGATCTTGAGACCGATGAAATCATGAGCCTTTACGGATCCCAGGAGGGAATGGCGCACATCGGATGGGTTCTGTGCAACCCCGGAGATCTGGTTCTGGTACCCAATCCCGGTTACCCTATCTTTTCCATCGGTCCGCAGCTCTGCGACGCCAGGACCTGGGAATATCCGCTTCTTCCGGAAAACGGATTCCTTCCGGATCTGAACGAGATTCCGGAAGCGGTTGCCAGGGAGGCAAAACTGATGATGGTGAATTTTCCGGGCAATCCGGTATGCCGGGTGGCTCCGGATTCCTTTTACCGGGAGCTGATCGCCTTCGCCAAAAAGTACGACATTCTGATCCTCCACGACAATGCCTACGCGGATCTGGTTTTCGGAGAAAAGACGGGAGGCTCTTTCCTTGCCTTTGAAGGGGCGAAGGAGGTGGGAATCGAATTCTATTCCCTTTCCAAGACCTTCAGCTATACGGGCGCCAGAATGTCCTTTGCCCTGGGAAACCGGGAGCTGATTCAGAAATTTAAAGCGCTGCGGACGCAGTTTGACTACGGCACCTTTCTGCCGGTACAGTACGGGGCCATAGCGGCGCTGAACGGGCCCTTTGACCGCGTGCTTTCCCAGTGCAGAGAGTATGAGGAACGGAACCGGGCTCTGTGCGGGGGACTTCGCGGCATCGGATGGGATGTGCCCGACAGCCAGGGAACCATGTTCGTATGGGCCCCCATCCCGAAAAAGTTCTCAAATTCCAATGATTTTGTTCTGGAGCTTATGGAGCGCACCGGCGTGATCTGCGTTCCGGGAAGCAGCTTTGGCAGCCTGGGCGAGGGGTATGTGCGCATGGCGCTGGTTCTGCCTCCCCAAGAGCTTTCCCAGGCGGTGGAAAGCATCCGGGAAAGCGGGATTCTGGGATAAATCCTGTTCCCTTGCATTTGCAGGGGAACTATTGTATGATAAGAAAAAAATGAAACGGGGAGTTCCGTATGGATGAGTTGAAAAAAACGTTGTCTTCCCTGGCAGGAAGCGACTGTGTCTTAGAAAAAGAAGAGATGCGCAGGCACACCACCTTTCGCATCGGCGGCCCGGCCGATCTGTTTGTGACGCCAAAAACCATTCCGGCCGCCGCGGACGTGATCCGGTTTTGCCGGAAGAGGGGGATTCCCTTTTATATTCTTGGAAACGGAAGCAATCTTCTGGTCTCCGATGAGGGATACCGGGGCGTGGTGATTCAGCTTTACCGGAATCTCAGCCAGATTCAGATCCAGGGAACCAGGCTGGAGGTTCAGGCGGGAGCCATGCTTTCCGCCATCGCGGCCAGAGCCAGGGAGAATGCCCTGACTGGTTTTGAATTTGCCGCGGGAATTCCGGGAACGCTGGGAGGCGCTATGGTAATGAACGCCGGCGCTTACGGAGGAGAATTAAAAGATGTCCTTACGGAGACGCTGATTCTGGACGAGTGCGGCGAGATCCGCTGGATTCCCTGCGAAGAGATGGAGTTTGGCTACCGGAAAAGCGCGGTGACGCCCAGAGGGTGGACGGCGCTGGGAGCGAGGCTTGCCCTGCGGCCGGGAGACCCGGAGGAGATCCGCAGGCGCATGGAGGAACTGAAGGAGCAGCGGGTGAGCAAGCAGCCCCTGGAGTATCCAAGCGCCGGAAGCACGTTCAAGCGTCCCGAAGGCTATTTTGCCGGGAAGCTGATTATGGAGGCGGGACTGAGGGGCTTTTCCGTGGGGGACGCCCAGGTATCGGAGAAGCACTGCGGATTTGTGATCAACCGGGGGAACGCCACGGCTTCGGAGGTTCTGGAACTGATGCGGGAGGTAACGCGCAGAGTGAAGGAGCATTCCGGCGTTACGCTGGAACCGGAAGTCAAACTGCTTGGAGAGTTTTAAAAAATGAGATTTGTGATGGTAACCGGCATGTCCGGGGCCGGCAAGAGTACGGCTTTGAAAATCCTGGAGGATGAGGGCTATTTCTGTGCGGACAATCTTCCTATCCCTCTGGTAGAGAAATTCGCGGATCTTGCTTTTACGCCGGAACGGGAATACAATAAAGTAGCTCTGGGAGTGGACATCCGCAGCGGGCGGGAGATCGCGGACCTCCAGTCGGTGCTGGAACGGCTGGACGCCAAGGGGCTGAAATACGAGATCCTTTATCTGGACGCCAGAGACGACGTTCTGCTGAAACGGTTTAAAGAGACCAGGCGAAGCCATCCCCTTGCCCGAAACGGAAGGATCGAGGAAGGAATTCAAAGAGAACGGGACGCCCTGGCCTTTCTCAGAAAGCAGGCCGATTATATCCTGGATACCTCTACCCTTCTGACCAGGGAGTTAAGGGAGGCCATGGCGAAGATTTTTGTTAATCTTCAGGAGTATAAGAACATTTTTATCACAGTTCTCTCCTTTGGGTTCAAATACGGGATACCGGGAGATTCGGATCTTGTCTTTGACGTGCGTTTCCTGCCCAACCCTTATTATGTGCCGGAACTCAAACACAAAACCGGGGAGGAGAGGGAAGTCCAGGAATATGTGATGGGCTCCGGGCTGGCGCAGCGTTTTTTTTTAAATCTTGAAGATATGGTGGAATTTCTTCTTCCCAATTACGTGGCGGAGGGAAAAAACCAGCTGGTGATCAGCATCGGCTGTACGGGCGGAAAGCACCGTTCCGTCACCATAGCCAGAAAGCTGTTTGAGCATCTGAGCGGCCACACGGAATACGGAGTGAAGCTGGAACACCGGGATATCCGGAAATAGAGGAGAAACCAATGACTTTTTCCGCAGAGGTAAAGGAAGAACTGTCCAGGCGAGTGCCTGCGGCGCGGCACTGCCAGCTGGCGGAGCTGGCGGCCATCGCGGGGATGTGCGCCGATGTTTGCATATCGGCAGAAAACCGGTTTGCTCTCAGAATTCGTACAGAAAATCTTCCAGTTGCAAGAAAGTGCTTTACATTATTAAAAAAAACATTTAATATAAGTAGTGATGTGTGTGTATGCTTACATAAAAATGACGACAGACGCACCAGGATCTATACGGTATGGGTGACCGATCATCAGGATGCCACAAGAGTTCTTCAGGGGCTGAAGCTATTGAATGAAGAGGGAGAGATTGCCGAGCAGATCGCGCCGGCCAGTTCCCTTCTGGTGCAGCAGTCCTGCTGCCGCCGGGCTTTTGTCCGGGGAGCTTTCCTCTCGGCAGGCTCCATCAGCAATCCTGTGAAATCTTACCATTTTGAGATCGTTTGTACTTCTCTGGCCAGGGCAGAGCAGCTTCAGTTTTTTATCCGGTCTTTTGGGCCTGACGCCAAGATCGTACAGCGAAAAAAATCTTATATCGTATATATCAAGGAAGGCGCCCAGATCGTCGATCTGCTTAACATTATGGAAGCCCACATATCCCTGATGAACCTGGAGAACATCCGCATCGTGCGGGAGATGCGCAATGCGGTGAACCGAAAAGTAAACTGCGAGGCGGCTAATATCAATAAAACCGTAAACGCCGCGGTGAGACAGATGGAGGATATACGGTATCTGGAAACTGTGAAAGGGCTGGAAAAACTTCCGCCCGGCCTTTCTTCCGTCGCGCGGCTTCGTCTGGAGCATCCGGACGCGTCGCTGAAAGAACTGGGCGAGATGTTAGACCCTCCGGTGGGGAAATCCGGTGTGAATCACAGGCTGAGAAAGCTAGGCCAGTTGGCGGAAGAGCTAAGGCAAAACAAGGAGGAGAACTATTATGACTAAGAAAGAGATCAGAATTCAGCTTCCCAGCGGTTTAGAAGCGCGCCCGGTAGCGCTGCTCGTGCAGGTGGCAAGTCAGTTTTCAAGTGAGATCCGAATTGAGACTGGTTCCAAAACGGTAAACGCCAAGAGTATTATGGGAATGATGACCTTAGGCCTGTCAGCAGGGGAGACGGTCGTAGTGACCGCCAACGGAGCGGATGAGGAAGAAGCTCTCCAAAAAATTGAACAGTATCTGAGCGCACAGAACTAAAAGAAAGCGCGCGTCAGTTTATGGAAGATAGGGACATTTTGGCAGAGGCATACGATGCTGAAATGTCCCTTTTGCACAAGAGACGAAAGGATCCGAAACGAGGGGGAGACGAATGGAAATTCATCAGGCAGAAGAGAAGGAGCTGGAACAGGTCTATGATCTTACCGCAGGAGTCATACGGGAAGTGTACCCTTTTTATTATCCGGAACCGGTTGTGAAATTTTTTCTGAAGCTTCACAGCAGGGAAGAGATCCGAAAAGACATTCGGGAGGGGAACGTATACCTTCTTACGGATCAGGGAGAATGCGTGGGAACCGGAACCTGGCAGAAGCGGCGCCTTTCCAGAGTGTTTGTTCGGGCAGACCGTCAGAAGAAGGGATACGGGAAAGCGATCATGGATTTTCTGGAAGAAAAGACCGCGAAAGTCGGGAGATCCGTTCTGGTGGAAGCTTCCCTTCCGGGAGCGGGCTTCTATGAGAAACGGGGGTACCAGACCTTCTGTCATCATACGACCCCGGTGGGAGACGGTTACATGCTGGTTTATGAAATTATGAGAAAAAATTTTTCGGAAAAAGAGAAAAAGGACTTGTAAAAAAGTTGATTTCGTGTATAATAATAGTAACAATTACTATTATTAAAAAATAAAAAGGAGGAACCAACATGAAGGAATTAAAAGGATCCAGAACGGAAGAGAACCTGAAGGCAGCGTTTGCGGGGGAATCCCAGGCGACGAATAAGTACACCTACTTTGCCAGCAAGGCCAAGAAGGACGGGTATGTGCAGATCGCTTCTATTTTTGAGGAGACGGCGGCGAACGAAAGAGAGCACGCCAAGATCTGGTACAAGCTTCTGAACGGCGGCGCGGTAGGATCTACGGTGGAGAATCTGGTAGAAGCGGCCAACGGTGAGAACTATGAGTGGACGGATATGTATGCCGAGTTTGCCAAAGTAGCCAAGGAAGAAGGCTTTGATGAGATCGCCCGCCTTTTTGAAGGGGTAGCGGCGATTGAGAAGGAGCATGAAGCCAGATACCGCAAGCTTCTGGCCAACATCCAGGAAGGCCTGGTATTCTCCAGAGATGGGGAGATGATCTGGCAGTGCGCGAACTGCGGCCATATCGTAGTAGGAAAGAAAGCTCCGGAAGTATGTCCGGTATGCGCGCATCCCCAGAGCTACTTCCAGATCAAAGCAGAGAATTATTAAGGACGGGAATCAAAAAATCGGCGAAGCGCTGGCTTCGCCGATTTGATATTTGGTAGTAATTACTGCTTCGCGTATTCCGCAACGGCCCGGTCAAATCCCTTGATATGAGTATAGAGCCACTCAATGACATTCTTCTGCACCTGTTCTACAAAAGCGGGGGAGGGGCCTTCCTCGTCTACCAGCATCTCATGGAGATCGCTGACTACCTGGCGCAGATGCGCGTGCTGAGCCTTATGTTCTTCCAGCTTAGGATAGCCGATCTCTTCCTGAAGCTTCTCTTCTGCTGAAAAATGAAAATCTGTATACTCGGACAGATAATCCAGAGTCTTAACTGCGGTAACCATTCCGGTGGAAGTCTCACAGCTCTTCACCAGATCGTTAATCTTGGAAATCAGCTCCTTGTGCTGGCTGTCAATCATTTCATTTCCGGTCACTAAACTTTCATCAAATACTGCGTACATGTTTTCTCCTTTCCGGTTCCTGTCAGTCAGGAGCCATTACACCTGTGTACTATCAAGCGTACGTGATCTTGTCTCAAAAGTCAAGTACAATTAAAAGAAATGTCGCTTTCTGGGCGACCAGACGAGGCGCTCCATGGGATATCCTAAAGACAGAACAGGAGGAAGGAAACCGAAAAAGAGGAGGAGAACACATGAGAGAACGAAAGACGGAACGATTAACGGAACTGGTTTTTATCCTGGACCGCAGCGGTTCCATGGGCGGGCTTGAGAGCGATACCATCGGCGGATTTAACCGTATGCTGGAGAGACAGAAGAAAGAGCCGGGAAGGGCTTACGTGACGACCGTGCTTTTTGACGACCGGTATGAACTGCTTCACGACCATTTGAGCATCCGGGGGGTAAGGCCCATGACCGGCCGGCAGTATTACGTAAGAGGGTGCACGGCTCTTCTGGACGCCGTAGGGAAGACGATCCGGAAAATCGTGAACATTCAGAGAAACGCCGGGGAGGCGGAGCGGGCGGATCAGGTGATTTTTGTGATTACCACGGACGGCCTGGAGAATGCCAGCAGAGAATATTCTTGTGACAGAGTAAAAGAAATGATAGAATATGAAAAAGAGAAATACGGCTGGGAATTTCTTTTCCTGGGAGCCAATATGGACGCGGTAAAGGAGGCGGGACGCCTGGGCATTCAGGCGGAGCGGGCGGCTTCCTTTGTAAACGACCGGGAAGGCGTGCAGCTGAATTATGAGGTGATCTCCAGGACCGTGAGCAGTATGCGCATGGGGATGGCGCCGGCAGGCGGCGCCTGGAAAGCGCCCATCGAAAGGCGGAAAAGAGAAAGGGAAAAGAGAAGAAATCCCGGCGGAGAGGAGATCCATGCCTTTTCAGATTGTACACAATAATATTGTCAATATGAAAACAGACGCCATTGTAAACGCGGCGAATTCCATGCTGGCGGAGGGAGGCGGCGTCTGCGGGGCGGTCTTTGCGGCGGCCGGGTCGGAAAAAATGCGGCAGGCCTGCCGGAAGCTTTCGCCTTGTCCGGTGGGGCGCGCGGTTTTGACGAAAGGGTTCGACCTGCCTGCCAAATACGTGATCCACGCAGTAGGGCCGGTGTGGCGGGGAGGAAAGCAGGGGGAGCGAAGGCTTCTGGAAGAGGCGTACCGAAGCGCCCTTAACGAGGCTAGGAAGGCACGCTGCAGATCCGTATCGTTTCCCCTTATCTCCGCGGGGATTTACGGATATCCCAAACAGGAGGCTCTGGAAGTGGCGGTTTCCTGCTTCCGGGAATTCCTGCGGGAGAACGAGATGGAGCTCTATCTTGTCGTCTTTGACCGGGAAGCAGTAGCGATCAGCGAACAGCTGTATCAGAGCGTGCGGCATTATATCGAGACGTACGCGCCGGAATCCCAGAGAGAGCGGCAGAACCTCCCGACGGAGTTTCAGCAGGTATTTGGAGCGCCGGAGCCTTTTGCAGGCAGCAAACGGAGCCTGGAAGAGCTGTTGGAGAGAAAAGAAGAGACTTTTTCCGAGATGCTCCTCCGCCTGATCGACGAGAAAGGATATACCGACGTGGAGGTTTATAAGAGAGCCAACATGGATCGGAAGCTCTTTTCCAAGATCCGCAGCAGCCGGGAGTATGTTCCAAAGAAACAGAATGTGCTGGCGCTGGCCATTTCCCTCCGGCTTTCCCTGGACGAGACGCTGGATCTTCTGGCCAGAGCCGGATACGCGCTTTCCATGGCGAATAAAATGGATGTGATCATAAAATATTTTCTGGAAAAGAAAGAGTACGATATTTTTCTGATTAACGAGACGCTGTTCGCCTTCGGACAGCCGGTGATTTAGGAGGGAGAAGAAAGATGAATTCAAACCTGCAGGACGCGTTCCGTGGCTGCCTCATAGGAGGAGCCTGCGGGGACGCCTTAGGGTATCCGGTGGAGTTTATGCGGCTGAAAGAAATTAAGAAACGGTTTGGGACGGAAGGAATTTTGAAGCTGGAAGGAAAGAACGGCGCTGCGGTGATCTCGGACGATACCCAGATGACGCTGTTTACCGCCGCAGGGCTTCTGGAGGCCGGGCGGAGAAAGGCGCAGCTGAACAGTCCCCAATGGCAGCAGGCTATGTGGGAGCTTCTGAGGGAGTGGAAGGATACCCAGAGCTTTGACCGGAAAACAAAGAAACGGTACTCCTGGCTGTGGAAGGTGAGCGCCCTTCACGAAAGAAGAGCGCCGGGCATCACCTGCCTGAGCGCGCTGGAAGAGGAAGAGCCGGGGACGTTTGAGAAGCCGAAAAACAACAGCAAGGGCTGCGGCGGCGTGATGCGGACGGCTCCCGTCGGCCTGTTCTTTTCCCCAAAACAGCATGCAAGAATGGAGATCCTGAAGGGAGGAGCGCTGGCTGCGGTTCAGACCCACGGACATCTCATGGGCTTCCTGCCTGCCGGCATGCTGTCTCTCATGGTAAACGACGCGGCATACGCGCCGGAAAAGAGCCTGAAGGAGATCGCGCGGGAGGCGCTGAGGGATACGCTGCGCTTTGGCAGAGCGCTTTCCGGCGCAGAAGAGGTTTTACAGAGCTTTCAGGTTCTGATGGAGAACGCGGAGAAGCTTTCCGAGACAGAACCGGATCCGGTTCTGGCGCTGAAGCAGCTGGGAGAGGGCTGGGTCGGAGACGAGGCCCTGGCGGCGGCTGTGTACTGCGTTCTGCGCTTTCCGGAGGATTTTTCTTCCTGCCTTGCGGCGGCGGTGAACCACGACGGGGACAGCGATTCTACAGGAGCCATCGCGGGAAACCTTCTGGGGGCGCGTCTGGGGTATGAGAGAATCCGTCGGGAGTTTCCTTTGGATTCGCTGGAGAGGGCGGATGTGATTTTAAAAATGGCGGACGAATTGTACCGGGAAAGCCCGGAAGCATAAAACGGCGGGCCCGATGGGGACCCGCCGCGAATGGTTATGCCTGCAGATTTTTCTGATAGATCTGGAGGAGCCCTTTTAACAGCAGGGCGTCGTCCAGGATAATTTTATGAGTACAGTGGGGGATGATGGTACCCGCCAGGCCGCCGGTGGCAACCACCGTGGCCTTTTTTTTCAGCTCTTTTTCAATCCGGTCGATCATACCGTCGATGCAGGCCGCGTTGCCGTGAATCACGCCGCTTTTCATGCACTCGCCGGTGTTCTTCCCGATCAGGCGCTTAGGCGCCTCCAGGCTGATGCGCTGGAGCTGGGAGGTACGGTTGACCAGAGAATCCAGGGAGACCCGGATACCCGGCAGAATCATTCCGCCGATGTAGTTTTTCTTGTCATCCACCACGGAAATCGTGGTGGCGGTGCCCATATCTATGATGATAAGCGGCAGGGGGTGTTCCGCCAGAGCCGCTACGGCGTTTACGATGAGGTCGCTTCCCACCTGGCCGGGATTATCCATAAGGATATTCAGGCCTGTTTTTAATCCGGGTCCCACCACCATGGGCTCTTTCCCCACGATCTTGCGGATGGCGTCCCGGAAAAGATTCGTCAGAGGCGGCACCACAGAAGAAATGATGGAGCCGTCCAGGTCGCCGGGCCGGATCTGATAAAGCTCCAGCACGTTTTTGATGCTGATGGCATACTCCAGCACTGTCCGGGAGCTGTCGGTGGAAAGACGCTCCACAAATAAGATTTTGTTGTCCCGGCAGCAGCCGATTACCGTATTGGTATTTCCGATGTCAATGGCTAAGATCATAGGAACTTCTCCTTCCTGGCGTATTTTTTCTCAAAGCGCTTCCAACAGCTTTCAGCAGGGCTTTTGTGATCGCGGCTACCAGAACGGCGGCGGCCAGCGCTTCCGGAATCCCGGCGGCGGTTACCGTCCCCATGATCAATCCGAACACAGCGCTGTAGGCG
>CALWMW010000070.1 GCA_944382085.1 uncultured Lachnospiraceae bacterium
ATTTTCTTTATCAGAAAGCCAGGCCGGAAAGCGGTGTCCGCCGGGCGGTTCCGGTGGCAGAGGTACCCACAACGGCGGGCACGGGCTCCGAAGTTACGCCCTATGCCATTCTGACGAAAAATGTGCTTCCCGAAATTGTGCTCACCACCGCGCCCGGAGCGGATGTGCGCCATGATTTCCCCCATCTGGAAAGAAAGACCAAGCAGAGCATCAGCCATCACATTTTCCCGGCGTTGGCGCTGGTGGATATTTCCTACCTGCAGACGGCGTCCAGAAACAACTGCGTCTATACGGCGGTGGACACCCTGGCCCATCTGATCGAAAGCCATCTGAATTCGAATACCACCGATTACAGCCGTTTTTACAGTGAGATGGGCCTGCGCACCTGGGCGAAGGTAAAGGACAGGCTTCTGCGTTATGAGATCGGAGAAGAAGAGCGCCGCCTTCTGATGAATGCCTGCACGCTGGGCGGCATGGCGATCTCCCATACCGGAACCAGCCTGCCCCATGGCCTGAGCTATCCCGTCACCTGCGAGATGGGCCTGCCCCACGGAAAGGCGGTGGGGATCTTCCTGCCCGGATTCCTGCGCGGCTACGGCGACAGGGAGGAGGCCATGCGCGTGTTCTCTCTGCTGGAGTTCGGAAGCGAGCAGAGTTTTTCGGAATACATACGGGCGCTTCTGGGTGAGGTCTCCATTCCCGACGAGCTGTGGGAGCGGGACGTGAACGAGCTTCTGGAAAATCCCAGGAAGCTGAAAAACTATCCCTTCCAGCTGGATCACGACCGGCTGTGGGCCATGCGGTGAACAGGTTACAGTTCTCTCCGCTGCTTCGCAGCTGCCTTTGCTCCGTCTTGTCTTACCCCTGTAAATATGTTACAATTCTGCACAGACAAGAGGAACGAAAAGCGCCGGAGAGAAGGGCGCCGGAAAGAGCCGGAGAGAAGAGCGGCAGCGCGTCGGCCGAAAGCTGCGAAGCCATAACCGAAAATCCCGGAGCTGCGGCCGCAGACTCTGACGCAAATTACCGACAGAAAGGAATCCGAATTATGATCAATACGCTTGTGGAAAAGATTCAGAAGACCAATGCCCCCATTGTGGTGGGACTGGACCCGATGTTAAAGTATATTCCGGAGCAGACCCGGACGGCCGCTTTTGCGGAATACGGGGAGACCCTGAAGGGAGCTGCGGAGGCCGTCTGGCAGTTCAATAAGGGGATCGTGGACGCGGTGGCGGATCTGATCCCGGCCGTGAAGCCTCAGATCGCCATGTATGAGCAGTTCGGCGTGGAGGGTCTGATCGCCTATCAGAAGACCGTGGATTACTGTAAGGAAAAGGGCCTGGTGGTGATCGGCGACGTGAAGAGAGGAGACATCGGATCCACCTCGGAAGCCTATGCGGTGGGCCATCTGGGCAAGGTACAGGTGGGAGAAAACCGGATCCCGGCTTTTGGAGAGGACTTTGCCACAGTGAATCCCTATCTGGGTTCCGACGGCGTGAAGCCCTTCCTGAAGGTATGTAAGGAAGAAAAGAAGGGAATCTTCGTTCTGGTGAAGACCTCCAATCCCAGCAGCGGCGAATTTCAGGATCGTCTGATCGACGGAAAGCCCCTGTATGAATGGGTGGGAGAAAAAGTCGTGGAATGGGGCGAAGAGGTGATGGGCGATTCCTACAGCTATGTGGGAGCCGTATTCGGAGCCACCTATCCGGAGATGGTGCCCGTGATGAGAAAGCTGATGCCGAAAACCTATTTCCTGGTTCCCGGCTACGGCGCGCAGGGCGCAAAGGGCGCGGATCTGGTGGACTTCTTCAATCCGGACGGCCTCGGAGCCATCGTCAATTCCTCCAGAGGAATCATCGCGGCCTGGCAGCAGGAAAAATACGCGCAGTTTGGCCCGCAGTGCTATGCGGACGCCTCCAGACAGGCGGTGAAGGATATGATCGAGGATATCAGCGGCGCGGTGAACGCCGCCATGACGGGAAAAAGGGCGTGAGCCAAAGCGGCGCCCACAGACAGCAGGGAGGTTAAAAAATATGGAACAGTACAAGCAGGAATTTATCGACTTTATGATCGCATCCGACGTTCTGAAATTCGGGGACTTCACCTTAAAGAGCGGAAGGAAATCCCCCTTCTTCATGAACGCGGGCGCCTATGTGACCGGCACCCAGTTAAGAAAGCTGGGCGAGTATTATGCGAAGGCCATCCATGACAATTACGGCCTGGACTTCGACGTCCTTTTCGGGCCCGCCTATAAGGGAATCCCCCTTTCCGTGGCCACGACCATGGCCATCAGCGAGCTGTACGGCAAGGATGTCCGCTACTGCTCCAACCGCAAGGAGGTCAAGGACCATGGAGACACGGGAATCCTTCTGGGAAGCAAGCTGAAGGACGGTGACCGGGTGGTGATTATCGAGGACGTGACCACCTCCGGCAAATCCATTGAGGAAACCTTCCCCATCATCCGGGCGCAGGCGGATGTGGAGATCAGGGGGCTGATCGTTTCCCTGAACCGCTGCGAGAGAGGAAAGGGAGAAAAGAGCGCCCTGGAGGAGATCCGGGAGCTGTACGGCTTCCCCACCGCCGCCATCGTGAGCATGGAGGAAGTGGTGGAATACCTGTATAACAGGCCCCACAACGGGAAGATTATCATTGACGACGCCATGAAGGCGGCCATCGACGCCTACTATGCGCAGTACGGCGTCGTGAAAAAGGCATAAACCGGAGTCTGACGAATAAATGCCGCCTGCCGGCGGCAGAAAGCAGAGGAAGAATGGAAGAAAAGATATATAAGACGATAAGCGGCTCGGGCGCGCTGAACATTGCGGTAGGCGTGGTGGTCCTGGTGACGGGGATCGTGAGCGGCACGCTGCTGATCATCGGCGGGGCGA
>CALWMW010000071.1 GCA_944382085.1 uncultured Lachnospiraceae bacterium
AAGAACAGGATTTCCGGAGGAAAGATCAATACGCTCATCGGTTCCGCCGGCGTGTACGCGGTGCCTATGGCTGCGCGGGTATCGCAGAAGGTGGGAGCGGAGTACGATCCGACCAACTTCCTGCTGATGCATGCTATGGGCCCCAACGTGGCAGGCGTGATCGGCACAGCGGTAGCGGCCGGTACCTTTATGGCGATTTTTGGAGCATAAGACTCGCGTTTGAATAACAGGAGGAAAAAATGGCAGAACAAGTTAAAAAACCCATTAAAATTACAGAGACGATTCTTCGTGACGCGCATCAGTCTCTGATCGCCACAAAAATGACCACGCAGCAGATGCTTCCTATCGTGGACAAGCTGGACAAAGTCGGCTACCACTCTGTGGAGTGCTGGGGTGGAGCGACCTTTGACGCATGCCTCCGTTTCCTGAAGGAAGATCCGTGGGAGAGACTCAGAAAGCTGAGAGACGGCTTCAAAAACACGAAGCTGCAGATGCTGTTCCGCGGACAGAATATTCTGGGCTACCGTCCCTATGCGGATGACGTGGTAGAATATTTCGTTCAGAAATCCGTGGCAAACGGAATTGACATTATCCGTATCTTCGACTGCATGAACGATATCCGCAATCTTCAGACTGCCGTGAACGCGGCCAACAAGGAAAAAGGACACGCGCAGGTGGCCATGTCCTATACTCTGGGAGACGCGTATACCCTGGAATACTGGGTGGAGCTTGCCAAGAGAATCGAGGATATGGGAGCGAATTCCATCTGTATCAAGGATATGGCGGGCCTGCTGGTTCCCTACAAGGCTACCGAGCTGGTAACCGCGCTGAAGGAGAACGTATCCATTCCCATTCAGCTTCATACGCATTACACCTCCGGCGTTGCCTCCATGACCTACCTGAAGGCGGTAGAGGCAGGCGTAGACGTGATCGATACGGCAATGTCTCCCTTCGCCCTGGGTACTTCTCAGCCGGCCACTGAGGTTATGGTGGAGACCTTCCGGGGAACTCCTTACGACACCGGTTTTGACCAGAACCTTCTGGCTGAGATCGCGGATTACTTCCGTCCGCTCAGAGACGAGGCCCTGGCTTCCGGCCTGATGAATCCCAAGAACCTTGGCGTAGATATCAAGACGCTTCTGTATCAGGTACCGGGCGGCATGCTCTCCAACTTGACTTCCCAGCTGAAAGAACAGCATGCGGAAGACCGGTTCTACGACGTGCTCAAAGAGGTTCCCAGAGTAAGAAAGGATCTCGGCGAACCGCCTCTTGTTACGCCCTCCTCTCAGATTGTAGGTACTCAGGCTGTCTTTAACGTACTTATGGGAGAACGGTACAAGATGGTGACCAAGGAGACGAAGGCAGTTCTCTCCGGCGAATACGGAGCTACGGCGAAGCCCTTCAATCCGGAAGTTCAGAAGAAGTGCATCGGCGACAAGCAGCCCATTACCTGCCGTCTGGCGGATCTGATTCCGGATGAGCTGGATACCCTCAGAGGCGAGATGGCCCAGTGGGCAGAGCAGGACGAGGATGTCCTGTCCTACGCGCTCTTCCCCCAGGTGGCGGTAGACTTCTTCAAATACAGACAGGCACAGGAGACCAAGGTGGATCCTGCGGCTGCAGATACGGAAAACAAGGCTTATCCTGTATAAAAAGGAAAGACCAGATAGGCTGGAGCGGATCCGCAGGGGTCTGCCCCAGCTTTTTCCATAAATAGAACGGAGGCGGGAAGAGTGGAAGAGAAAAGAAGAGAGCCGGTCTGCTGGATCGTAGGAGCAGGAAGTTTTGACGGTTTCCTGGGAAAGCCGGAGCAGGGAGATCTGCTGATCGCGGCGGACGGAGGCTACCAGTATCTGAAACAGCTGGGAATCGAACCACAGGTGCTGATGGGAGATTTTGATTCCCTCAGGGAGATTCCCAACCGGGAGCTGATCCGGCATTCTCCCATAAAAGACGATACGGATATGGCCCTTGCCGTAGCCTACGGACAGGAACGGGGGTTCCGCCGGTTCTTTCTCTACGGAGGCCTGGGCGGCAGGCTGGATCATACCATAGCGAATCTTCAGCTTATGACCAAGCTTTCCAGAGAAAAAATGGAGTGCCATATGATCGGAGAGGGAACGATCCTCACCGCGGTCACCCAGGAGAGAATCTGGTTTCCCAGGACGGCCAGAGGGATGATCTCAGTTTTCTGCCTGGGGGAAGAGGCGCTGGGGGTAACGGAGCAGGGGCTGAAATATACGCTGAAGGAAGCCAGGCTCACCTGCGACCGCGCCCTAGGCGTCAGCAACGAGTTTTTGGGAACGGAAAGCTGGATCGAGGTACAAAACGGCACGCTTCTGCTTCTCTGGGACCAGAGAAACGGACTGGAAGGAGGAAGGGGCTATGTGTAAAGAGCGGATTACTGCCCTCTGGGCAGCCGTCTTTTTCCTCTTTGCCGCCTACGTTTCTCTGGAGGGGACGCGGTTTCCTTGCGGACTGACATCCGGAGCCTTCTTCGGGATTTTCACACTGGCGGGAACGGCGGTCTTTCTTCTGGTCACGGCCCTGACGGCGACAGATTCCAGCAGAAAATCCGCCCTGAAGCGTTTCGGCCTCTGCCTGGGCGGCGCGGTTCTCTGCTGCGCTTACGCCTGTCTGCGCAGCCGGGGGCTTGGGGGAAGCTCCATACAGGATTCCATGGTCTGCGCGGCGGTATTCTGCGCCGCTGTGGGATTTTGCTAATTTTATCTTGCTTAAACAGGAAAATAATTATACAATAGCGGAGGCGGCAGGAACGAGAAAAGAGGGGGTATCGGATGAGGTTTCATAAGAAAAAATACATACTGGTTCTTTTTATGCTGCTTGCATGTTTCTTTTGCGCGCAGCCGTCCCAGGCGGCTTCCTCCAGGATACGGGGAATTGACGTTTCCCGATATCAGGGAACGATCAACTGGGAAAAGGTGAAGAAGGCCGGCATTGATTTTACCATGATCGGGGTGGGATACGTGATTGACGGCGTCCGCCAGAGCGATCCCAGGTTTGAATACAACATAAAGAACGCCATTGAAGCGGGCGTGGAGGTAGGCGTTTATATTTATTCCCACGCCACGACGGAGTCGGAGGCCAGAGCGGAGGCGGACTTTGTCCTCAACCAGATCGACGGATACAAGATCTCCTATCCGGTGGCTTTCGATATCGAGGACACGGTTCATCTCGGACTGTCTACGAAGGAAAGGACGGATCTTACCATCGCGTTTCTGGAAGAGATTGAAGAGGCGGGGTATTATCCCATGATCTACGCCAGCGAATACTGGTTTAACAGCAATATGGATCTTTCCAGGCTTACGAGGTACGATAAATGGGTGGCCAGGTGGGGCTCCTCCATTTCCTTTCAGCCTCTCTCCATGTGGCAGTACAGCTCCACCGGGCGGGTGAACGGCATAAACACAGCGGTGGATCTGGACTACAGCTATAAGGACTACAGCAAGATCATTACCCCAAGGACAACTCCCAAAACCAGAAAAAAGAAAACCGGCTGGCAGAACGACGGGAAGCATTACTGGTTTGTGGAGAAGGACGGAAGCTACGTAAAGAACGCCTTTCGGACCATTGCCGGGAGAACGTATTATTTTGACAGCGACGGATACCGGGTGACGGGCTGGAAGAAGATCAAGGGAAAATACTACTACTTTACCAAAAAGGGAGTTATGAAGACCGGGTGGCTGACGCTTTCCGGGAAAACCTACTATCTGAGCCCTTCCACAGGGGCCAGAAAGACAGGCTGGATCAAGGTATCCGGCAAGAAGTATTATCTGAACAGCAAAGGCGTCCGGCAGACCGGATGGAAGACCTCCGGCAAAAAGACGTACTATCTTGGAAACAAGACGGGAGCGGCGTTGACTGGCTGGCAGAAAATCAAAGGCAAGTATTACTATTTTGACAAAAACGGAGTACGAAAGACAGGCTGGATCAAGGTATCCGGCAAGAAATATTATCTGAACAGCAAGGGCGTCCGCCAGTATGGCTGGCTTTCCAAAGGAGGAAAAAAATACTTCCTGAATCTGAAGAGCGGAAGCATGCGCACCGGCTGGATGACCTACCAGGGAAAGACGTATTACTTCAGCAAGCAGACGGGCCAGATGCGAAAAGGCTGGCTGACCTTCGGGGAAAAGAAGTATTATATGAAGAAAGACGGTTCCAGAGCAAAGGGCTGGCAGAAGATCAGCGGAGACTGGTATTACTTTTCCAAGAAAAACGGCGTAATGAAAAAAGACGGGAAGATCGGCAGATACCGCTTTGATGAAAATGGCGTCTGTATCAACCGCTGACGTGTTTCGCATTGCGTTTGAGAAAACCGCGTGTTATAATTTACACCAGAGAAACCGTCAACACGGTAAACTATGATTTTCAGATAAAGGAGAACAGCGATGAGCAAAAAACCAACCGTATTAATGATTCTGGATGGCTATGGATTAAACGAAAAGACAGAGGGCAACGCCATTGCCCAGGCGAAGACTCCGGTGATGGACGAGCTGATGGCGACCTGTCCTTTTGTAAAAGGATATGCCAGCGGACTGGCCGTTGGACTGCCTGACGGGCAGATGGGAAATTCCGAAGTGGGCCATCTGAACATGGGCGCAGGACGGATCGTGTATCAGGATCTTACGAGAATCACGAAAGAGATTGAGGACGGCGACTTTTTCAAGAACGAGGCTCTGGTAGCGGCGATGGAAAACGCGAAGGAGAAGAATTCTTCCCTTCATATGTACGGCCTTCTTTCCGACGGAGGCGTTCACAGCCACAATACCCATGTGTACGCCCTTCTGGAGATGGCGAAGCGCCACGGGCTGAAGAAGGTGTACGTTCACTGCTTCCTGGACGGAAGAGATACGCCGCCTACCTCCGGAAAAGAGTACGTTCAGGCACTGGCGGATGAGATGGAGAAGATCGGCGTAGGCGAGATCGCTACGGTAATGGGCAGATATTACGCGATGGATCGCGACAACCGCTGGGACCGTGTGGAGAAGGCTTACCGCGCCATGACGCTGGGCGAGGGCGAGAAGGCTTCCTCCGGCGTGGAAGCAGTGGCCAACTCCTATGCCAAGGATGTGACCGATGAGTTTGTGCTTCCCACGGTTGTGGAGAAGGACGGCGCTCCCGTAGCCACGATCCAGGACGGGGATTCCATTATCTTCTTTAACTTCCGGCCGGACCGCGCAAGGGAGATCACCCGGACCTTCTGCTGCGAGGAATTTGACGGATTCGACAGAGGACCCCGCAAACAGGTGACGTACGTGTGCTTTACGGAATACGACGTTACGATTCCCAACAAGCAGATCGCTTTCCAGAAGGTGTCCATTACCAATACCTTCGGAGAGTTCCTGGCAGCTCACGATATGACCCAGGCGAGAATCGCCGAGACAGAAAAATACGCCCATGTTACGTTCTTCTTTAACGGAGGAGTGGAGGCGCCCAACAAAGGCGAGGACAGAATCCTGGTGAAATCTCCCAAGGTTCCCACCTACGACCTGAAGCCGGAGATGAGCGTGTACGAGGTTTGCCAGAAAGTGACGGAGGCAATCACCTCAGGAAAGTACGACGTAATCATTACCAACTTCGCCAACCCGGATATGGTAGGCCATACCGGCGTTCTGGAAGCCGCCATAAAAGCCATTGAGGCGGTGGACGAGTGCGTGGGCAAGGTGGTTGCCGCAGTGAAAGAGGTAGACGGACAGATGTTCATCTGCGCGGATCATGGAAACGCCGAGCAGCTTATCGACTATGAGAATGGAGAGCCCTTCACCGCTCATACCACCAATCCGGTACCCTTCCTTCTGGTAAACTATGAGAAAGGCTACGGCCTTCGGGAAGGCGGACGCCTGGCGGATATTGTCCCCACCCTGATCGAGATGATGGGGATGGAGCAGCCGGCGGAAATGACCGGAAAATCTCTTTTAATGGAGCAGTAAAAAACCAGCGCCCTGCAGAAGCTGCAGGGCGTTTCTCTTCCAGAGAATTTCCACAGGATTTTCACATATTCAACACAAAAATAAAGTATAGTGAGAAAAGATAAAAACGGAGGGAAGG
This sequence comes from uncultured Lachnospiraceae bacterium, assembly GCA_944382085.1. Taxonomy (GTDB): domain Bacteria; phylum Bacillota; class Clostridia; order Lachnospirales; family Lachnospiraceae; genus Choladousia. The sequence continues at coordinate 6,070 of CALWMW010000071.1, forward strand.
AGCCATAAGGATGGATTTTGAAAACAAAGACCAAAACGATAAACTTACAGAACAGGAGCATAAGAAAACAGGAAAGAAAAATCCCTGGAAGAAATACGGAGCGATTGTAATGGCCGGCGTTCTTCTGGCCGGCACGGCTGCCGGAGCGGGAGCTTTCTCAGGTACCGGAGAGGTTCAGGCAGAGGAAGAGACCGAGGTTCACCTGAATCTGGCTTCCGATGAGGAAGAAGCCCCGGCGGAAGATGAGGCGGCGGAAGAGGAGACAGAAGAAAGCGCGGAGGAAGAGACCGAAGAAGAAACCGAAGAAGAAACCGAGAAAGCGACCGAAGCAGAGACGGAAGAGGAGACCTACGAGCCGATTGAGAATTCCAGCTCTACCGAGGACGCCATCGTAACCACCGACGTCTCCGCGGTCGTAGAGGAATTTATGCCCTGTATCGTGTCCATTACCAATTATTCCGTGCAGGAGCTGGAGACCTTTTACTACGGAACGCAGGAATTTGAAAGCGTGGGAAGCGCTTCCGGAATCATCGTCGCTCAGAACGGACAGGAGCTTCTGATTGCCACCAACAGCCATGTGGTGGACGGAGCCACAGAACTGAACGTCTGCTTTACCGCAGAGGCGGAAGATCCGGAAGACCTGATTGTACCCGGCAAGATAAAAGGCTCGGATACGTCCCATGAACTGGCTGTTGTGGCCGTGGAGATGGGCGATATCCCTGAGGAAGTGAGAAGCCAGCTGCGCGTGGCGACCCTGGGAAGCTCCGAGGATCTGAAGGTGGGACAGGCGGCCATAGCAGTGGGAAATGCCCTGGGATACGGCCAGAGCGTGACCTGCGGCATTATCAGCGCCCTGAACCGGGAAGTATCCATGGATGATTTCTCCAGCGAAGTGATCCTCACCGACGCCGCCATCAATTACGGAAACAGCGGCGGCGCCCTTCTCAACGCCAAAGGTGAAGTGATCGGCATCAATGTGGCGAAAGAAGTGGGAGACGATGCGGAAAACATGGGCTATTCCATTCCCATCGATACGGCGGTTCCCATTCTGGAAGAGATGATCAACCGGGAGACCAGGGAGAAGGTAGAGGGCGGCCACGGCTACATGGGCGTTACCGTCGTCAATGTTTCCGAAGAGGGAAAAGAATATTACGACATGCCGGCAGGGGTGTTTGTCTATGAAGTGGAGGAAGGCTCCGCGGCAGATGAGGCCGGAATCCGTCAGAGAGACGTAATCACCGCCTTTGACGGGATCACGGTATCCAGCTCCGACGCGCTGGTAGAGCTGTTGGAGTACTATGAAGCAGGCGAGACGGTGACGGTGGAAGTCCAGACAGCCAACAATGGAACGTATGAAGCGGAAGAGCTGGAAGTCACCCTTCAGGAAGGCAGCGGAGAGGAACCGCAGGAGGAAGAAGAGACGGAAGAGCTTCCGGAAGAAGAGATTCCGGAGGAGGACAAAGAAGAGTGGCAGGAATTCGACCAGATGCCCTTCTTTGACAACGGACTTTTTTAAGAAAAGCGTAACAAGATAAGAACCAGAAAGGTGCAGGAGTTTTCCATAGAGACTCCTGCCCTTTTTATTTTACAGAAAAGAGCTTAACAAAAATTTAAAAAAATTGTAAAATAATATTTGAAATTTCCGGGAAGTACGGTATAATGATCGTGAAAGTAGAAATCATTGTTTTTTGAAAGGGAAGGAAGAGTTTATGAATGCATCGAAAAAGAAATGGGCGCTCCGGGCGGTTCTGCTTCTGCTGATCGCGCTGCTGGCCGTGCCTCTTTCAGCATCCGCGGCATCCAAGATTAAACTGAACAAAACGAAAATAACCATAAACAAAGGAAAATCCTACCGACTGAAGGTTTCCGGAACGAAGCGTAAGGTAAAATGGAGCAGTTCCAAGCGCTCCGTGGCCGTAGTCAACAGCAGCGGCAAGGTGACGGCCAAGAAGAAGGGAACGGCGGTGATCACCGCGAAGGTCGGCTCCAAACGCTATCGCTGCAAGGTGACGGTGAAGCAGCCGGTGACTTCCGTGAAGCTGAATGCCAAGAGCAAGACTCTCACCAAAGGATCCAGCTGTACCCTGAAGGCGACTGTGCGTCCTACGAACGCCAACAACCGCGCCGTGACCTGGACCTCCAGCAACAAAAAAGTCGCTACCGTTACTTCCAAAGGCAAGGTAAAAGCCGTAGGAAAAGGAACGGCTGTGATTACGGCGAAGGCCAAGGACGGCAGCAAGAAGTACGCAAAGTGCAAGATCACAGTAAAAGCGAAGAAGACCAGTTCTTCCTCCAAGACGCTGCTGACACTGAACAAAACCAAGCTGACGCTGCAGAAAGGAAAGACGGCGACTTTGAAAGCCACTGCCCCGGACGGGGTGCGGGTGACCTGGGGAAGTTCCAAGCCAGGCGTTGTGTCGGTGTCCTCTACCGGAAAGCTTACGGCGAAAGCGGCGGGAAGCGCCGTGATTGCCGCCAGAAGAGTCGATGGGAAGAAGACGCTGTTCTGCACCGTTACCGTGCAGGCAAAGCAGAGTTCGACTGCGGCAAAGCCGGGATCGGGCACGGCCAATGCCCAGAAATTCCTGAACATCCTGCAGAAATATTCCAATCAGGTAAAGGCGGACCGGGAGGCGGGAATCAAATGGGGCTATTCCAATTCCTCGTCCCAGGCGAAGAGTACCTGGAGCGCGGCCTACAGCGCTTCCAGATCCAAGGGCGTCACTTACTGCAACTGCGCCCTGCTGCCCAGATGGGCGCTGCGGGAGATGGGCGTCATTAATTCCGCGAACTTCTGGGGACTGGCAGGAGGCGGCATCCAGTTCCGCAGCAACGTAGAGGAACAGCTTAGGAAGTACTGCGATATCATCCGGGTATACAAAACGCCGAATCAGCTGCTGGCGGAAGGAAACTTACGCCCCGGAGACATCTGCACCTGGGTGGAGTATCAGCATACGAACGTATACGCCGGGAACGGTCTGTGGTACGACTCAGGCCGCGGAATAAATTATGACAGCAGCGAAGGAGCCTTCACTTCTTTCGGTCCTTCCGCGGCGATCAATATGTCGGGAACAACCGTAGGCTATATCATTCGCTTCCGCTAAAAGGCAGGAATTGTCTGGAAAAAGACAGCCGGAAGTGTGAAGGAATCGGTTATGGGAAATACTAAGGCACAGAAACAAGATCCTTACAGGAGGTTGCGAGATGTGTAATTATATGCCCATAACAGATGTGTACGCAAGAGAGATTCTGGATTCCAGAGGGAATCCTACCGTAGAAGTAGAAGTTATGACAGAAGATGGAAGCGTCGGGAGAGCAGCAGTGCCTTCCGGCGCTTCCACTGGTCAGTACGAAGCCGCAGAGCTCAGGGACGGACAGGAGCGGTACGGGGGAAAAGGAGTGGAACAGGCCTGCCATTTTGTGAACACGGTGCTGGCGGACGCCGTCATTGGAGAGAACGTTTACGGACAGGCTGCCATTGACCGGATTCTCTGCCGGGAGGACGGTACGCCCACGAAGAAGCGTCTGGGAGCCAACGGGATCCTGGGCGTCTCCATGGCGGCGGCCGCCGCTGCGGCCAGAAGCCTGAACCTTCCTCTTTTCCGGTACCTGGGAGGCATGCACGCCCATGAAATGCCGGTTCCCATGATGAATATTTTAAACGGCGGCGTCCACGCCTTCAATACCGTGGATCTGCAGGAATTCATGATCATGCCGGTGGGAGCGGAGGGGTTCGCTCACGGACTGCAGATGTGCGCGGAGGTTTACCAGTCCTTGAAAAAACTTCTGGAAGGAAGAGGCCTCGCCACAGGCGTGGGAGACGAAGGAGGCTTCGCTCCGGATCTGGAAGATTCTTTCGCCGTACTCTCTCTGATCTGCGAGGCGGCGGAGAAAGCGGGCTACCGGATGGGAAGCGATCTGGTCATCGCCCTGGACGCGGCATCCAGCGAACTCTATCGAAAGGAAAAAGACGCCTACTTCTTTCCGGGGGAAAGTAAGATGAGAGGCTGCGAGGTGTGGCGCACTGCCGAAGAAATGACGGAATATCTGGAAGAGCTTTGCCGCCAGTTTCCCATCGCGTCCATAGAAGACGGCCTGGAGGAAGACGACTGGGAGGGCTGGAAAGAACTGACCAGCCGCCTGGGGCGAAAGGTTCAGCTGGTGGGAGACGATCTGTTTGTAACGAATACAAAACGGCTCAGGGAAGGAATGGAAAAAGGAGCGGGGAACGCCATCCTGATCAAGGTGAACCAGATCGGCACGCTCACGGAAGCCTTCGACGCCATCCGCCTGGCTCAGCGCAGCGGATATAAGACCATTCTTTCCCATCGTTCCGGCGAGACGGAGGATACCATGATCGCGGATATCGCCGTGGCGGTGGGAGCCGGTCAGATCAAGACGGGAGCGCCCTGCCGGAGCGAGCGCGTGGCCAAGTACAATCAACTGCTTAGGATTGAAGACTATATTGGTTTTTTCGCGTCCTATGAGAATCCGTTTTCTGAAAAAAACAGTTGAAATGCCGATAGACCTGTGTTAGAATGTCTTTGTTTGACATAGGAGGTGTGGATCACTGTGAGAATTTTCCTGACGATTATCTTTATATTAGTCTGCATCGCACTGAGCGCGATTGTGTTGGCTCAGCAGGGCAAAGAAAACGGACTGGGCGCCATCGGCGGTATGGGAGACACCTATTGGAGCAAGAATAAAGGCCGTTCCATTGAGGGGAATCTGGTGAAGATTACTGCTATCCTTGCAGTTCTCTTTGTACTTCTGGCTGTTATTCTGAATCTGGGATTTTAAGACAGAGTCTTTCATAACATGAGTGAATTCAGGAGGGTTTTCCGTGTAAGAATCTATACGGAGAACCCTTTTCTGTTGAAAAAAGTTCAGGAGGAACCATGGAACGGACAGAAGAACAGTTTGAACGCCGCAAAGCGGTGATTTATGATATGATCTGCGACAAGCAGTATGTACCAATGAAAAAGAAGGAGATTGCCGCGCTTCTTCAGATCCCGAAAGAGGAACGGGACGGCCTGAAGGAAGTGCTGGATCGTCTTTTAGAAGAAGGAAAGATCGAAGTCTCTCCAAGGGGAAAGTACCGCAAAGCGGCCAGCAAGGTTATGACCGGTACGTTTCTCGCCCACCCTAGGGGTTTTGGCTTTGTCCAGACGGAGGAGCGGGACGAGGATATTTTCATTCCAGAAGAAGGGATAGGCCTTGCCATGCACCTGGATACGGTGGAAGTCCGTCTGGGAGAAAAGAAGACAGGGAAGCGCCAGGAAGGAACGGTGGTAAAGATCCTGGAGCATGGACTTCATCAGCTGGTAGGAACCTACCAGAAAAGAAAAAATTACGGCTTTGTGACGCCGGACAACCCAAGGATTACCAGCGATATCTACATCGCCCCGGAGCATCAGACGGGCGCTTTGTCGGGGGACAAGGTGCTGGTTACCCTGATTAAATATGAAGAGAAAGGGAAGAACCCGGAGGGAAAGGTAGACCTGGTAATCGGCGGAAGCGGGGAGCCGGGGACGGATATGCTGTCCGTCCTGTTTGCCAACGGACTCCCCCTGGAGTTTTCTCCCAAGACCCAGAAGGAAGCCAGAAAGGTTCCGGAGCGGATTTCTCCGGAGGATCTTTCCGGCCGGAAGGATCTGAGAGAGCTTCCGATGGTGACCATTGACGGGGAAGATGCCAGAGACCTGGACGACGCGATTTCTCTGGAATACGACGGAAAGCATTATCACCTGGGCGTACACATCGCGGATGTTTCGGAATACGTAAGAGAAGGGACGGCGCTGGACCAGGAAGCTTTGAGCCGGGGAACCAGCGTATACCTTCCGGACCGGGTGGTTCCCATGCTTCCCGTAAGACTTTCCAATGGAATCTGCTCTCTGAACGCCGGGGAGGACCGTCTGGCTCTCAGCTGCCTGATGGAGATTGACGAAAGAGGCGAGATTCTGTCCCATGAGATTGCGGAAACCGTGATCCGGGTGGACCGGCGGATGAGCTATACCCAGGTGAAGGAGATCCTGGAAGGAACCGACGCGGGACGGATGCGCGAGTTCGCCCCTCTCGTTCCCATGCTTCAGAAAATGGGCAGGCTTTCCGGCATCCTCAGAAAAAAACGGAAGAAGCGGGGATCGCTGGACTTTGATTTTCCGGAGTCCAAGCTGATTCTGGATGAAAAGGGAGTTCCGGTAGAGATAAAGGCTTATGAAAGGAACGCCGCCACCATGCTGATCGAGGACTTTATGCTGGCGGCGAACGAAACGGTGGCCCAGGATTTTTACTGGCAGGAGATCCCTTTCCTTTACCGGACCCATGAGACGCCGGATCCGGAAAAGATAAAAAAACTGGCGGCTTTCATACAGAATTTTGGGTATGGGATCAAAGGAGTCGCAGAGGACGTGCACCCCAAAGAGCTTCAGAAGCTGCTGGCCAGGGCCGCGGATACGCCGGAGGAGCCCATGATCAGCCGCATGACGCTGCGCTCCATGAAGCAGGCCTCCTATACGGTGCAGTGCAGCGGGCATTTTGGGCTGGCTGCCAGATATTACTGCCATTTCACCTCCCCCATCCGAAGGTATCCGGATCTTCAGATTCACCGGATTATCAAGGAAACGCTCCGGGGAACCATGACCCAGGAGCGAATCCGCCATTACGCGGAGCTTCTGCCCCAGGTGGCGGAACAGACAAGCCTTCTGGAGCGCAGGGCGGAAGAGACGGAGCGGGAGGCGGTAAAAATCAAAAAGGCCGAATACATGTCCGCAAGGATCGGCAGGATCTACTCCGGCGTCGTGACCGGAATTACCTCTTACGGCATGTATGTGGAGCTTCCCAATACGGTGGAGGGCCTGGTACACGTAAGCCATATATATGACGACCGCTACTATTTCAGAGAAGAGACCTGGGAACTGGCAGGCATGGATACGGGACGGGTCTTCCGGCTGGGAGATCCGGTAAAAATCCGGGTGATCGGCGCGGATAAAAAGACGAAAAACATTGACTTTGAACTGCTTGAGGACTGAAGGAGGGGGAAGAGTGAAGGAATCAGTAAAACTTATCGCCAACAATAAAAAAGCGTACCACGACTATTTTATCGAAGAGACGTATGAGGCAGGAATCGCCCTTCACGGCACAGAAGTAAAATCTCTGCGCATGGGAAAATGCAGCATAAAGGAATCCTTCATCCGGATCGAGGGGGGAGAGGTTTACGTTTACGGAATGCACATCAGCCCCTATGAGAAAGGAAACATTTTCAACAAGGATCCTCTTCGGGTGAAGAAGCTCCTTCTTCACAAAAGCGAGATCAATAAGATCACCGGGCGCATAGCCGTAAAGGGATATACCCTGATCCCGCTGAAGGTCTATTTTAAGGGCAGCCTGGCCAAGGTGGAGATCGGGCTGGCAAGAGGAAAGAAGCTTTACGACAAGCGTCAGGATATCGCCAAAAAGGATCAGAGAAGGGAAGCGGAAAAAGAGTTTAAAGTAAAAAATCTGTACTGAGAAAAAAGAAGCGAGACGGACCTTGAAAGGTCTGAATCGCTTCTTTTTTACCTGAACGGCACGGTATCCTACCTGTACAACACAACACAAAACGATAGGAAACGATACGAAAAGGGACGCGGTAGAAGCGTCCCTTTTAAAAATCCGTTGACAAGGGCGAATGGGCGTATTATACTAAAACAACAAACCAGGGGTAGTAAAGGTTTCGACGGGGGTTATGAAGCTGGAGAAGCTATCCGCAGGCAGATGCGTCAAATCGCAAACCTAAAGATAAACGCTGACGACAATCGTTTAGCATACGCTGCCTAATTTGGCAGTTGTCTGACTTCGCGAACCTGCGCGTGAAGACCCAGGCATCGACCTAAGCAGGAAACGACATATGTTAAGCTTTGCGCATATGGGCGTACGATGAAGCTACTAAATGGGGCAGGCCGTCCGCTGCCGGTTCCAGGAGGGAATGTCAAAGAGCTGACTATGATAGTAGAAGGACAGTGAATTGGCTTTCGGACACGAGTTCGATTCTCGTCTACTCCATGGCAAAAGGGCCTTTACAGGCTCTTTTTTCTTATCATAAATCATAAAGCGAAAACCGCGCTGGTTTTGCGGAAAGAGAGGATCAAAATGAAGCATACCAAGGAGCAGCTGCAGTTTTTTTGCAGGGGAAAACGGATTCTTGGCGCATGCTGGATTCTGGTTATGGCAGTTTCGGCGGCGCTTTTTCTTATGGGAGTCTATTTCGCCGTTTCCGGCAAGGAACAATGGATGGACGCCGCGGCGGCGCTGATTCCTTTCCTTGTGACGGGCGGGATTGCGCTTTTCCTGGAGGCTCCCTACAAAAAGGGCATACAGGAGCTGTCTTCTAAGAAGCAGGCTTCGGAATGGTCTCCCGCGACGCAGCGGATGATCCGTACCTTTTCTTCCACCTCCCCAGGGAAGTATAGGCTGCTCTCTGTGCTCCTGTTCTTCTGCATGGCGATCCTTTTTCTGATGGGCGCGCTGTTTCTGTGGATCGGCAGAGTGGGGGGAGATCTTATCCTATACGCGGCAGGCGCTTTTCTGGTCGCCCTTGGCTTTCCCTGCGGAGCGTTCGGGATTCTGGACGCTTCCCACGCGGCGAACCGCAGACGATGAAAAGTTTCGGCGGAAACCAAAGTCCGCGGTTCACAGATCCTACATAGATATAAGATATAGTTACGGTAAGGACAGCAAAAAGGTAGCCGTCAGAGAGGAGGACGCTATGGAGAAATATAAGATTTTAGTGGTAGACGATGAGAGCAGGATGCGCAAACTGGTCCGGGATTTCCTGGTGAAGAAGGACTTTGAGGTCATCGAGGCAGGGGACGGAGCCGAGGCGCTGGATCTTTTCTTCGCGGACAAGGAGATTTCGCTTGTGATTCTGGATGTGATGATGCCTAAGATGGACGGCTGGGAGGTATGCCGGGAGATCCGGTCTTATTCCAAGGTCCCCATCATCATGCTTACAGCCAAGGGAGAAGAGCGGGACGAGCTTCTGGGCTTTGAGCTGGGGGTGGACGAGTATATCTCCAAACCCTTCAGCCCCAAAATCCTGGTAGCCAGGGTGGAGGCGATCCTGCGCAGGACCACCGGCTTTTCCGCGGACGATGTGCTGAGAGCCGGAGGCATTGAGATCAACAAAGCGGCCCATCAGGTGTCCATCGACGGACAGAACATCGACCTTAGCTACAAGGAATTTGAACTTCTGACCTACTTTGTGGAGAATCAGGGCATCGCCCTTTCCAGAGAGAAGATTCTCAACAGCGTCTGGAACTACGATTATTTCGGAGACGCCAGAACCATCGATACGCATGTAAAGAAGCTTAGAAGCAAGCTGGGAGAAAAGGGCGAGTACATTAAGACCATCTGGGGCATGGGATACAAGTTTGAGGTGGATAAAGAATGAATCTGTCCATACGAAAGCAGCTGACTTTTGTTTTCATCGGGCTGGTAGCCGGGATGTTTCTTTTGAACTATCTGATCAATACGTTTTTTCTGGAGGACTTCTACTACCTGAATAAGCAGAAAGCTCTGGTAGAGGCCTTTGAACTCCTGAACGGGAACATTTCCCAGGACGCGACGATCTCGGATGAGACGAAATCCTCCCTGGACGACATCTGCGATCAGAACAACATCTCCTTTGTGGTGACCGACGGGGGCTTTGAGGCGCTGATTTACCGGGTGACCGGCCAGGCGGAGTACCGGAAGCTTCTTCAGGGCAGGGTGAACGGCTATGTGATCAGCCTGGATCTGGATGCGACGGTTCTGAAAAAAACGGACCAGTATACCATTCAGAAAAAATTCGATCCGGAGATGGGGACGGATTACCTGGAGAGCTGGGGCACCCTGGACGGAGGCTACTATTTCCTGATGCGGATTCCCTCGGAGAGTATCCGGGACAGCGTGCGGATCTCCAACGACTTTATTAAATACATCTGTATCGTGGGAATTCTCTTTACGGCCGGAATTGTGTGGTACGTTTCCAAACGGATTACGAGGCCCTTAAATGAACTTACGGAGCTTTCCAAGCGGATGGCGGACCTGGACTTCGGGGTACGCTATACCGGCGGCGGAAAGAACGAGGTCGGCCAGTTAGGAGAGCACTTTAACCGGATGTCTGAGAACCTGGAGAAGACGTATTCTCAGTTGATGACGGCCAACAACGAACTGCAGCGGGATATTGAGAAGAAGACAAAGATGGAAGAAAGACGGCAGGAATTCCTCTCCAACGTCTCCCATGAGCTGAAGACGCCCATCGCCCTGATCCAGGGGTACGCGGAAGGACTGAAGGAGTGCATCAACGACGACGCGGAGAGCCGGGAGTTTTACTGCGACGTGATCATGGATGAAGCCTCCAGGATGAACAACCTGGTCCGGAAGCTCCTTACCCTCAATGAACTGGAGGCCGGCGAGGAACAGGTGGTCATGTCCCGGTTCGATATCGTTCCCCTGATTCGGAATAAAATTCAGTCCGTTACCCTTATGGCGCAGCAGAAAGAGGCGGAAGTCCTCTACTGGGGGCCTGAGTCGGCTCCTGTGTGGGGCGACGAGTTTAAGGCGGAAGAAGTGATTACCAATTATCTCAGCAACGCGCTGAACCATGTGGAGGGCGAACGGAAGATCGAAATCCGGGTGACGCCGGGCCAGACGAAGGTCAGGATATCGGTATTCAATACCGGGCAGAAGATCCCGGAGCAGGATCTCAAGCTGATCTGGGACAAATTTTACAAAGTAGACAAGGCCCGTACCAGGGAATATGGAGGAAGCGGCGTGGGACTTTCCATTGTGAAGGCCATCATGGATTCCTTCCACCAGCAGTACGGCGTGAAAAATTATGAAAACGGAGTGGCGTTCTGGTTTGAGCTGGAATCCGGAAATCAGCCGCTGCATGAGGAAAAGGACGCATGAGGAAACTGATTGTAATCGGCGGAGGCGCGGCCGGAATGATGGCGGCCGCGGCCGCCGCCCGGAAGGAATGCCGGGTGCTTCTTCTGGAAAAGAATGAAAAGCTTGGAAAAAAGCTTTATATTACGGGAAAGGGGCGGTGCAACCTGACCAACCGCTGCGAGGTGGAGGAGCTTCTGCAGGCAGTATGCACCAATCGGAAATTCCTGTACAGCGCCTTTTACGGATTTACCGCGGAAGACGCCATAGCCTTTTTCGAAGGACACGGCCTGCGTCTCAAGACGGAGAGGGGGAACCGGGTGTTTCCCGCCTCGGATCACGCTGCGGATGTGATTCGGACGCTGGCGGAGGCGATGAAAGAAAACCAGGTGGAGGTCCGGCTGAATACGGAAGTCGCCGGGCTTCTTACGGGAACGGAGCCGGATCAGGAGAAGCCCAGGGTATTGGGCGTGCGGCTCAAAGACGGTTCCATTGAGAGAGGGGACGCCGTCCTCATCGCCACAGGCGGTCTTTCCTATCCCTCCACAGGATCCACCGGGGACGGGTACCGGTTCGCCAGGGAAGCCGGGCACAGGGTGAAGCCCTGTTCTCCCTCCCTGGTTCCCCTGGAGGTTCAGGAAGAGTGGGTACGGGAGCTCCAGGGACTTTCTCTGAAAAATGTGGAGGTCCGGATAGAGGACGAAAAGAAAGAACGGTACCGCGGTTTCGGAGAGATGATGTTCACGCATTTCGGGGTAACGGGACCGCTGATCCTTACCGCCAGCGCGAAAATCCAGGAGGCGCTGCTTGACGGCCCCCTTAGGATGTCGATTGATCTGAAACCGGCCCTGTCTTTTGAACAGCTGGATCAGCGGATTCTCAGAGAATTTGACGAAGGGAAAAACCGGCAGTTTAAGAATGTGCTGGGAAGCCTTTTCCCGGCGAAGCTGATCCCGGTGATGATCCGGCGCAGCAGGATTCCCCCGGACAAACCGGTCCATGAAATTTCCAGAGAAGAACGGCACGGCCTGGCGTCTTTGACCAAAGGATTTTCGTTGACGGTTTCCGCCCTTCGCGGGTATAATGAAGCCGTGGTGACCCGCGGCGGAGTGGATGTGCGGGAAGTGGATCCCTCTACCATGGAGTCAAAAAAGATCCGGAATCTTTACTTCGCGGGCGAGGTGCTGGATCTGGACGCCCTGACCGGCGGCTTTAATCTGCAGATTGCCTGGGCCACCGGGTACGCGGCGGGAAACGGATTCCGGGAAAAAGGAGGAGACTATGAGTTTTAAGATTGCCATAGACGGACCGGCGGGAGCCGGGAAGAGCACCATAGCAAGAAAAGCGGCGGGACAGCTTTCTTTCCTGTACGTGGATACCGGCGCCATGTACCGGGCGATAGCCCTGGGCCTTCTGGAGCGGGGAACGGATCTGCAGGATTCTGACGCCCTTCTGCGGGCCCTGGAGGAGATCACGGTAACCATCGGCTACGATTCCACGGGAGGGCAGCAGGTCTTTCTGAATGGAGAAAACGTTTCTTCCCGTATCCGGGAGGAGAAGGTGGGCAATATGGCCAGCGCTTCCTCCGCTCTTCCCCAGGTGAGAGAGAAGCTCACCGCCCTGCAGCGGGGACTGGCACAAAAGGAGAACGTGCTTATGGACGGCAGAGACATCGGCACGGTGATCCTTCCAGACGCTCAGCTGAAAATTTTTCTCACAGCCGACGCGGCGGTGAGAGCGAAGCGGCGCTATCTGGAACTTACCGCGAAGGGCGTGGAGAGCAGCCTGGAGAAGATTGAAAGAGAGATCCTGGAGCGGGACGAGAGGGACCGGAACCGTCCGGTAGCGCCCCTGAGACAGGCAAAGGACGCGGTTCTTCTTGATACGTCGGATATGACGATTGAGGAAGTAACGGAAAAGATCGTGGAGCTGGCGCGGGAGCGCATGGGAGAAGAGAAACGATGAAGGTAATCGTGGCAAAGACAGCCGGCTTCTGCTTCGGCGTAAAGCGGGCGGTAGATACGGTGTACCGGCAGATTGAGAACGGAAAGAAGCCGATCTATACCTACGGGCCTATTATTCACAATGAGGAAGTGGTAAAGGAGCTGGAAGAAAAAGGGGTTCGGATTATCAGCAGTGAGGAGGAGCTCAAAGAGCTCTCCTGCGGCACCGTGATTATCCGTTCTCATGGAGTTTCCAGAAGCATCTGTGAGAAGATCCGGGAAAGCGGACTGGAACTGATCGACGCGACCTGTCCCTTTGTGAAAAAGATTCACCGGATCGTGGAGGAGCACAGCCGGAAGGGCGCGGACATCCTTGTGGTGGGAAACGAAGGCCATCCGGAGGTGGAAGGGATCAAAGGCTGGTGCCATGGAAAGGTAGACGTAATCGGAACCGAGGAGGAAGCCGCCGCCTACCGGCACGATCCGGAACGTCCCCTGTGCATCGTTTCCCAGACGACATTTAATTACAAGAAATTTGATAAATTGGTTGAAATTATTTCAAAAATGCGATATGATAGAATGGATATTTTGAATACGATCTGCAGTGCCACAGAAGAGCGTCAGTCGGAGGCGCGTGAGATTGCAGGCCGGGTGGACAGCATGATTGTCATAGGAGGCAGTCACAGCTCCAACACCAGGAAGCTATTCGAGATATGCAGAAATGAATGTGCAGATACTTACTATATACAAACTTTAAAAGATTTGGATATGCGGCGATTGCCATCCATGGGTTGCGTAGGTATTACAGCAGGGGCATCGACCCCAAATAATTTGATTGAGGAGGTTTCAAAACAATGCCAGATTTAAGTTTTGAACAAATGCTGGATGAATCATTCAAGACAATTCACAATGGAGAGGTAGTCGAAGGCACTGTAATAGATGTCAAAGAAGATGAAATCATCTTGAATATCGGATATAAGGCTGACGGTATTATTACCAGAAGTGAATATACGAATGAACCCAACGCAGACCTTCGCGAGCTGGTTCATGTGGACGACAAGCTGGAAGCGAAGGTTCTGAAGGTGAATGACGGAGACGGACAGGTTCTTTTGACCTACAAGCGCTTGGCTGCTGAGAAGGGAAATAAGAGACTGGAAGAAGCCTTTAATTCTCAGGAGATCCTGAAGGCTCCCGTTGTACAGGTGCTTGCAGGCGGACTCAGCGTGGTAGTGGACGAGGCGAGAGTTTTTATTCCGGCCAGCCTTGTTTCCGATACTTACGAAAAGAATCTTGAGAAATACGCAGGTCAGGAGATCGAATTCGTGATCACGGAGTTCAATCCCAGACGCAGAAGAATCATCGGCGACCGCAAGCAGATTCTCCTTGCCAGAAAAGCGGAGATGCAGAAGGCGCTCTTTGAGCGGATCCATCCCGGCGATGTGGTAGAGGGCGTTGTGAAGAATGTGACCGATTTCGGCGCTTTCGTCGATCTGGGCGGAGCGGACGGTCTGCTTCATATTTCAGAGATGTCTTGGGGCCATGTGGACAATCCCAAGAAGGTCTTCAAGGTAGGCGAGCAGCTGACGGTTCTGATTAAGGACATCAGCGGCGACAAGATCGCTCTGAGCCTGAAGTTTGAGGATCAGAATCCCTGGCTCACCGCGGCTGAGAAGTACGCGGCAGGGAATATCGTAGAGGGCAAAGTTGCCCGTATGACCGATTTCGGCGCTTTTGTAGAGCTGGAGCCTGGTGTGGACGCGCTGCTTCACGTGTCTCAGATTTCTCATGAGCATGTGGACAAACCTTCCGACGTACTCAGCGTAGGCCAGATGATTCAGGCGAAGG
>CALWMW010000072.1 GCA_944382085.1 uncultured Lachnospiraceae bacterium
AGAGGGCGATGTTCCGTATTCATGTAGTGATCGTGCTGGGCCGCCAGCAGTGACTGTCCCGCCAGGGCTTCACGGAACTCCATCCGCCTAAAATCGGAGCCAGACGGGCGGAGGGCGGATCCAACATTTTTAAGCTGGATTACTTTCACCGTCCGGCCGTGCTGGCTCAGAGCCCGCAGTTTTATAAGCAGATGATGGTGGGCGTATTTGACCGGGTCTTTGAAACGGGGCCGGTGTTCCGGTCGGAGAAGCACAATACCAAACGTCACCTGAACGAGTACACCAGTCTGGACTTTGAGATGGGATACATCGAAAGCTTTGAAGATCTCATGGAGATGGAGACGGGCTTCCTCCAGTATATGCTTGCGCTTTTAAAAAGAGAGTACGAAGAGGAGCTGAGAATCCTGGATCTTTCCCTTCCGGAGGCGGAGAAGATTCCCGCGGTCCGGTTTGACCAGGCAAAAGAGCTGGCGGCAAAAAAGTATCAGAGACCCATCCGCAATCCTTTTGACCTGGAGCCGGAGGAGGAGCATCTCATCGGAACGTACTTTAAGGAAGAATATGGGGCGGATTTCGTATTCGTCACCCATTATCCCTCCAAAAAACGGCCGTTCTACGCCATGGACGATCCGGAAGACCCCAGATTCACGCTGAGCTTCGACCTTCTCTTCCGGGGCCTGGAGATCACCACCGGAGGACAGAGAATCCATGAGCCGGAAAAGCTCAGGGAAAAAATCGCGGCCAGGGGAATGAGCGAGGAAGGGATGGAGCAGTATCTGTCCGCTTTTGAGTACGGAATGCCTCCCCACGGGGGACTGGGAATCGGCCTGGAACGCTTGACAATGATGCTGGTGGGAGAAGATAATGTAAGGGAGACTACATTATTTCCCAGAGATCTGTCCAGGCTGGAGCCGTAATTCTCCGGCGGGCCGGAAGGCCTTTGGGGGAAAGGAAAACGTATGATTGAGAGATGCATTTTGTGCGGGGGAAAGCTGTCGGAAGGAAGGTGCACCGAGTGCGGCCTGGACAATACAAAAAGCGATAAGAAATACCATCTGAATCTTCACAATGAAAAAGAGGTGCCGTTCCATGAAGGCAGCTGCGAAGCGAACCTGAACCGAAAGAAGCGCCGGAAGAAAAAAGAGGGGACGGAGGCGCCCGGACACCGCCAGTGGTACATGGGCTGGCGTCTTCCGGGAGTGGAGGAGCCGGAAAAGAAGAAGCGAAAAAAGAAAAAGGAACAGCAGCGCTCTTCCGCAGCCAGAAAGATGAAGTGGGTGGTCTTTCTTATCCTGTTTTTCAGTTTTCTGATGCCGTTGCTTTCTGCGATTTTCGCGTTTGTTCAGGAAAAGACGGAAGATGCGTCCCCTGCCTATGTGGGGCGTTCGACCCTGTCCGTTCCGCTCCAGGAAGAGTTCCCCTTAAACTGGGACGGAAGCGGGGCCATGGAGCTGCAGCCGGGATTTTATATGGTAGGCTATGAGTTGCCGGAAGGCAGGTACACCCTTGAGGTTTCGGATTCTTCCGGGCTGACCTTTTCCTATCAGCAGGATTCCCAGGAAAAGGCAAAAGAGACGCAGAGGATTCAGGCGGAGGATATGGAAGATTCCGAGCTTCCTTCCTCCTACGAGGATCTGGTACTGGAAGAGGGAGGCTGGCTCTTTGTTCAGGACATTACGGGAACGGCCGTACTGTATGCCCAGGAATTCCAGGATACAAAGCTTTCCGGGCATGAACCCCAGGAAAATCTGGAAGAGCGGGAGCTTTTGCCGGGAGAAAGGCTGGAAGCGGGAAAAGATTTTCCGGCCGGCGTTTACGACCTGGAAATCCGGGGTTCTGAAAAAAATCCGGACGCCTTTTTGTTTCAGGGAATTGTGGCGGAGCTGGGGACAGGAGAGAGCTGGGAAGAGGATCCCATGCTGTTTTTGTGGAATCAGGCTCCGAGAATTTACAGACTGCCTCTGGAAGAAGGGGCGGTTCTGGACGGATCGTACCTGACCGAGGACGATTCGGAAGGAGCGGGGCGGGTTTTTTTAGTCCCAAGCTTCTAAACGCCGTTCAGAAAAGGATGGATGAGGAGGAGTGAATATGGCAGGCAGAATCAGCGACGAGACGATTGAATATGTAGGAATTCTGGCACAGCTGGAGCTCACGGGACAGGAGAAGGAGCAGGCCAGGGAAGATATGGGAAAGCTTCTGGATTATATCGACAAGCTGGGAGAGCTGGATACGGAAGGCGTGGAGCCTATGTCTCATATTTTTCCCGTGAAAAATGTGTTCCGGGAGGATCAGATTACCAACGGGGATCAGAGAGACCAGATGCTTCAAAATGCCCCGGAGCAGAAAGACGGAGCGTTTAAGGTTCCCAGAACGGTGGAATGACCGGTTCGGGACAGAAAGGATGTGCCACCATGCAGATTAAGGATATGACGGCCCTGGAACTGGGCCGAAAGATAAAAGAACGGGAGATTTCCGTGACAGAGGCGGTAAAAGCTTCCCTGGAGCGGATGGAAAGACTGGATCCGGCTGTGGGATGCTTTGTCACCGTAGAAGGGGAAAAGGCGCTGAAGCGGGGAGAAGAGGTCCAGAAGCTCCTTGACCAGGGAGCGCTTACGGGACCGCTGGCAGGCGTACCCATCGGCGTAAAGGACAACATCTGCACTCAGGGGATAAGGACCACCTGCAGTTCCAGGATTCTGCAGCGCTTTGTTCCGCCTTATTCGGCGGAGGCGGTCAGCCGCCTGGAAACAGCCGGGATGGTGATCGTGGGAAAGACCAACATGG
Source organism: uncultured Lachnospiraceae bacterium (assembly GCA_944382085.1). Lineage (GTDB taxonomy): Bacteria > Bacillota > Clostridia > Lachnospirales > Lachnospiraceae > Choladousia. The sequence goes on from CALWMW010000072.1 coordinate 2,785, forward strand.
ATGAATTCGCCATGGGAAGCACCACGGAAACCTCAGCCTTTGGCCTTACCCGAAATCCCTGGAACCCGGAACATGTGCCGGGCGGTTCTTCCGGAGGCTCCTGCGCGGCGGTGGCGGCGGGAATGGTTCCCTGCGCTCTAGGATCCGATACAGGCGGCTCGATCCGTCAGCCCAGCGCCTTCTGCGGCGTTGTGGGGATGAAGCCGACCTATGGAACGGTTTCCCGGTACGGCCTCATCGCCTACGGTTCCTCCCTGGATCAGATCGGCCCCATCGCAGGGAGCACAAAGGACTGCGCCGCGCTTCTTGCGCTTCTGGCCGGCCACGACCCGAAAGACAGCACCTCTGTCCCCAGGAAGGATCCGGACTTCGCCGGAGCCATGACCGGGGAAACGAGGGGGATGCGGATCGGCATTCCGGAAGAGTACCTGTCGGAAGGGCTGGATCCCCAGGTGGAAAAAGCGGTAAAAAAAGCGGCCGGGATTTTAGAAGAGAGAGGCGCGCGGATCGAGACGTTTTCCCTGGGGTTGGTGGAGTACGCGATTCCCGCTTATTATGTCATCGCCTCGGCGGAAGCCAGCTCCAACCTGGCGCGGTTTGACGGAGTAAAATACGGATACCGGGCAGAGGAGTACCAGGGACTTCACGGCATGTACAAAAAGAGCCGTTCCCAGGGGTTCGGGGAGGAAGTAAAAAGAAGAATCCTGCTGGGATCCTTTGTCCTGAGCTCCGGATATTACGACGCGTACTATCTGAAAGCGCTGAAGGCCAAGGCGATGATCAAGAAAGCCTTTGACCGGGCTTTTGAGAAGTACGACGTGATCCTTGGTCCGGCAGCGCCCACGGCGGCGCCCGGAATCGGGGAGAGCCTGAAGGATCCTCTCAAGATGTACCTGGGAGATATCTATACGGTGTCCGTCAATCTGGCGGGGCTTCCCGGCTTTTCCCTCCCCGTGGAGAGAAACGCGGAGGGCCTTCCTCTGGGAGTCCAGCTGATCGGAGACTGTTTCCAGGAAAAGAAGCTCTTCCGGGCCGCTTACGGACTGGAGCAGGGCAGGGGCGCCTTCCCCAAACCGTCTCTGGAATGGGTAAATTCGGAAAAACGCCGGGCGCAGGAAAGGAGCGGTGAATATGGCAAAGCAGTATGAAACGGTGATCGGCCTGGAGGTGCATGTAGAACTGGCCACAAAGACCAAAATTTTCTGCGGATGTTCCACCGCTTTTGGCGGAGCTCCCAACACTCATACGTGTCCGGTCTGCACCGGAATGCCGGGAGCGCTGCCTGTATTAAATAAGAAGGTAGTGGAACTGGCGGCGGCGGTGGGCCTTGCCACCAACTGCAAGATCCACCGGTTCTGCAAGTTTGACCGGAAAAACTATTTTTACCCGGACAACCCTCAGAACTACCAGATTTCCCAACTGTATCTGCCGATCTGCTACGACGGGGGAATCGAGATCGAGACTTCCACGGGGAGAAAGACAGTGGGCATTCACGAGATCCACATGGAGGAGGACGCGGGGAAGCTGATCCACGACGAGTGGGAGGATTGCTCTCTGGTGGATTACAACCGAAGCGGCGTCCCGCTGATTGAGATTGTATCGGAGCCGGATATGCGGAGCGCGGAAGAAGTCATTGCCTATCTGGATAAGCTGCGCCTGATCATCCAGTATCTGGGAGCCTCAGACTGTAAGCTCCAGGAGGGATCCATGCGGGCGGACGTCAATCTGTCGGTGCGGGAGGCAGGAAGCCAGACTCTGGGCACCCGGACGGAGATGAAAAACCTGAATTCCTTTAAGGCCATTTCCAGAGCCATTGAAGGAGAGCGGGCCAGACAGATTGAGCTTCTGGAAGAAGGAAAGCCGGTCATTCAGGAGACCCGCCGCTGGGACGACAACAAGGAAGCCTCTTATCCCATGCGCTCCAAAGAGGACGCCCATGACTACCGGTATTTCCCGGATCCGGATCTGGCGCCTGTGGAGATCAGCCAGGAATGGCTGGAGGAGATTCGTTCCCGCCAGCCGGAGCTTCGCGCGGAAAAACTGGAGCGGTACAAAAAGGAGTACGAGATACCGGCTTATGACGCGGAAATTCTCACCAGCTCCAAACGTATGGCGGATCTTTTTGAGGCGGCTTCCGCTCTGTGCAAACGGCCGAAAAAAGTTTCCAACTGGCTGATGGGAGAGACGCTGCGGCTTCTCAAGGAGGAAGGAAAGGAACCGGAGGAACTGGATTTTTCGCCGGAACATCTGGCAAAGCTGATTCTTATGACCGAGGAGGGCGTGATCAGCCAGACCGTGGCCAAGGAGGTTTTTGAAAAAATATTCCGGGAGAACACAGAACCGGAGGCTTACGTAGAGGAACACGGACTGAAAACCGTAACCGATGCAAACGCCCTGAGAGAAACGGCAAAGCAGGTGATCCGGGAAAACGCTCAGTCGGTTTCGGACTACCGGGGAGGAAAGACAAAGGCCTTCGGCTTCCTGGTAGGGCAGACCATGCGCGCCATGAAGGGCAAGGCGGATCCGGGGGCGGTCAACCGGATCCTGAAGGAGCTGCTTTCGCAGGAGTAAGATTTCGGATTCTTTTGAAAAGGGACTTGTCTCAGGAAAAGAGGAAAGCTATAATGGTGATACCTGTTGTCACGGTTATAGCTTTTTATAATCGAAAAATTGTTTTCATAGAGAAGGGAGAACCATGAGAAAAGTCAAGGGGATTATGACGGCGCTGTTAGGCCTGGGTGCCTGCCTGGCGCTCTCCGGGTGCGCCAGAAGCGTATTGAATTACCAGATCGCGGAGAGCATCGGAACCTTAGGGCAGTATGAGAACAACGAGCCGGTGGAAACGCCTAAGATGCAGGCGGAGAGAGAAAGAAAGGAATCCGAAGCGGCTGTGGAAGAGCATCTGACTTCGGTACTGGAAGAAGCGGAGGGGATGGCGCAGCGATATGAGTACGCCCAGGCCATTTCCCATCTGCAGAATGCCGATATTTCCCATGAGGATGAGCGGGTGACGGAAGCGGTGACCCGGTATCAGGAAGCCATGGAAAACATGTACGAATACGAAGGGGAGATCGGTCATCTGAGCTTTACGAACCTGATCGCGGATCCGTCTCTGGCCTTTGACGGGGACGGGAACGCGGCGGTGTACGCCTCCAATATGATTACGCTCTCCGAATTCCAGGGGATTCTGGAGCAGCTGTATGAAAACGGCTACGTACTCATTGACCTTCACAGCCTGGTGGAGGAGACGGAGGAAAGCGAAGGGCGGACGGTTATGACCAGGAAGAACCCTCTGCTTCCCCAGGGGAAAAAGCCGCTGATCCTGTCGGTAGACAACCTGAATTACAGCTCTGTGATAAACGGGGACGGCGTCGCCACCCGACTGACCCTGGATGAGCAGGGCGAGGTACAGGCCGTTTATACGGACGCCCAGGGGCATGACCTTGCCGGAGATTATGATATCGTGCCGGTGCTGAATACCTTTGTGGAGGAGCACCCGGACTTCTCCCTGGGGGGAGCCAAGGGAATCATTTCCCTCTCCGGAACGGAGGGAGCTTTTGGATACGATCTTTCAGAAGAAAGCTCTGCCGCGGCGGAAGAGAACCAGGAGACGGTGCGGGCCATAGCGGCCAGGCTTCTGGAGGAAGGCTGGCAGTTCGCCAGCGCGGGATACAGCTATACGTATCTTGGCGATATGACGTATGAAGGGCTGCAGCAGGATATGGCACAGTGGGAAGAGACCATAGGCGTCCTGATCGGAGAGACCGACATTCTGATGTATCCTTACGGAGCCGAAGTGGATTACAGCACCGAGAAGGCGGTATACCTGATGGACGAGGGCTTCCGCTACTTTATCGGTATGTGGACCGAAGGCGATCATTTTGAGGTAAACGAGGACTACGCGAGACAGACCAGAAGGATGGTCACCGGGTACGTTTTTGAACAGCTGCCCACGAATTTCGACCAGTACTTTTCCTCCTCCCAGATCCTGGACGAGCAGCGTCCGTAGAAAAGAAAAAGAGAAGATTTTCCTCCTTGAAAATTCCGGAGAAATACGGTATACTGGCAATGCTCGCACAAAATATAGAGAACACGCGGGCGATTTTCTACCAGATATAGAGAAAATAAAAGGATTGAGAAACATACGGAAGGAAGACGGAAGGATGTACGTAATCAAAAAGGACGGAACACAGGAGGAATTTAACGTTCAGAAAATCGTGGTGGCGGTGAACAAATCCGCGGCCCGGATCCTGTATCATTTTTCCCAGGAGGAGCTGGACTTTCTCTGCAGCTTCGCCAGAGAAAAAGCAGAGTCTTTAAATAAGGAAGGAATCACCATCCAGGAGATGCACAATATCGTGGAGGGAGCCCTGGAGGCGGTGAATCCGGCGGTGGCCAAGAGCTACCGGGATTACCGGAACTACAAACTGGACTTTATCCACATGATGGACGACGTCTATACGAAGAGCCAGTCCATCCGTTATATCGGCGACAAGAGCAACGCGAATACAGACAGCGCCCTGGTAGCCACGAAGCGGAGCCTGATCTTTAACGAGCTGAATAAGGAGCTGTACCGGAAATTCTTTATGACCAGGGATGAGCTGCAGGCCTGCAAGGACGGATATATCTACATCCATGACCAGTCGGCCCGGCTGGATACCATGAACTGCTGCCTTTTCGACGTGGGATCGGTTCTCAAGGGCGGCTTTGAGATGGGCAACGTCTGGTACAACGAACCCAAGACGCTGGCTACGGCCTTCGACGTGATGGGGGACATCATCCTCAGCACCGCGGCCCAGCAGTACGGCGGGTTTACCGTGCCGGAGGTAGACAAGATTCTGGAGCCCTATGCCCAGAAGAGCTACCGGAAATACCAGGAAGAGTACAAAAAATACGCGGATCCGTCCTGGGAGCATGTAGAAGAACAGGCGCTGCGGTACGCGGAAGACAAGGTGCGCCGGGACTGCGACCAGGGCTGGCAGGGCATAGAGTACAAGCTGAATACGGTGGGTTCCTCCCGCGGGGACTATCCCTTTGTGACGGTGACCATCGGACTGGGAACCGGCAGATTCGCCAGGATGATTTCCACCTCCCTTCTGGAAGTCCATAAGGGCGGCCAGGGAAAACCTGGGAACAAAAAACCGGTGCTGTTTCCCAAGATCGTCTTCCTGTATGATGAGAAGCTTCACGGTCCCGGAGGGGAATGCGAGGACGTCTTTGAGGCGGGCGTGCAGTGCTCCGCCAAGACCATGTATCCGGACTGGCTTTCCATGACCGGAGAAGGCTACATTTCCAGCATGTACAAGAAATACGGACGGGTCATCAGCCCCATGGGCTGCCGGGCCTTTTTAAGCCCCTGGTACGAGAGAGGCGGCATGACTCCGGCGGATGAAGAGGACAAGCCGGTTTTCGTGGGACGGTTCAACGTGGGCGCGGTAAGCCTTCATCTTCCCATGATCCTGGCAAAGGCCAGGGCGGAGAGCCGGGATTTCTATGAGGTGCTGGATTATTATCTGGAGATGATCCGAAGACTGCACATCCGGACGTATGAATACCTGGGAGAGATGCGGGCTTCCACGAATCCGCTGGGATACTGCGAAGGCGGTTTTTACGGCGGCCATCTGCAGCCCAACCAGAAGATCAAGCCTCTCCTGAAGCCGATGACCTCTTCCTTCGGGATCACCGCGCTCAACGAGCTCCAGGAGCTGTACAACGGAAAATCCATCGCCCAGGACGGCGCTTTCGCCCTGGAGGTTCTGGAATATATTAATAAAAAGGTGGCATCCTTTAAAGAGGAGGACGGCTGGCTGTACGCGATTTACGGAACGCCGGCGGAAAGCCTCTGCGGCCTTCAGGTAGAGCAGTTCCGGAAAAAATACGGAATCGTCGAACACGTATCCGACCGTCCCTATGTCAGCAACAGCTTTCACTGTCATGTGACGGAGGATCTGACGCCGATTGAAAAGCAGGATCTGGAAGGGAGATTCTGGGAGCTGTGCAACGGAGGAAAGATCCAGTACGTGCGGTATCCCATCGATTATAATATCGAAGCGGTCAAGAGCCTGATCCGCCGGGCCATGGCTCTGGGCTACTACGAGGGAGTAAACCTTTCCCTGGCCTACTGCGACGACTGCGGCCATCAGGAGCTGGAGATGGACGTATGCCCCAAATGCGGCTCCAGGAACCTTACCAAAATCGACCGTATGAACGGATACCTTTCCTACAGCCGGGTGCACGGAGACACCAGGCTGAACGAAGCCAAGATGGCGGAGATTGCCGAGCGCAAGTCGATGTAAGGGCACAAAGATGTAACAATATAGCAAGAAAAAGTTAAAAAATATTTAAAAGTTTGGATTAAGTCTTGCTATCTATTCTCAGTCTTGTTATAATGCTTCCAGAGATTTGCGTAATCAAAGATTGCCGAATAGGGCAAAGGAGGTAGATTATGAAAAATAAAAGCAGAAAACTGATTCTGGCTCTGCTGGCCGCTTTTTCCATGACTCTGGTGCTGGGCGGCTGCAGCGTTCTCAAGAAAGAGCCGGAGACTGAGACGGAAACCGAGACCGAAACCGAGACGGAGACGGAAACCGAGACGGAGACCGAGACGGAAACGGAGACCGAGACCGAGACGGAAACCGAGAGCGAGACCCAGCCGGAGACGCAGCCCCAGACCATGACCCTGGAGGAAGAGCAGGCGCAGGAGACCGAATATGACCAGCTTCGCACCCTTTATGCCGCGGACGACGTGAACGTCAGAGCGGAACCGAGCACCGACGGAGAGATTTTCAGCAGCTTCTACCAGGGAGATCAGGTTACCGCGGTAGGCGAGACGCCCAACTGGTATGTTGTGGACGTGGAAGACTACGAGATCAACGGCTACGTTTCCAAGCAGTATATGTCGGAATCCGAAGTAGCGCCCAAGACGGAAGAGGAGCGTCAGGCGCTTATTGAGGAGCAGCTCTCCGACGAGACTTCCGCCGGATCTGAGGAGGACGGACAGAGCGCTGCGGCTTCTTCCTCCGCGGACACTTCTTCGGTGGATATGGAGTATAATGTTATGACTTACGCGGACAGCTTCCCGGTGGTAGCTACCACAGGCGCGAATCTGCGCGCTACGCCGTCCCAGGATGGCGAGATCATCCAGACCATCGCTTCCGGCACCAGCATCACAGCCATCGGCTACACCGACCGCTGGTACAAGGTAGAGTATGACGGAACGGTAGGATACGTAAACCAGAATCTGTTCTCCGCGGAATAAGGAAGACAGACCCATCCCCTGCTGCGGCAGGGGATTTTTTTGTTTTTTTTAAGAAATCGTTATGATTTTCCAAAAGAACTGCGGGAAAGGCCGATGATATCATAAAGAAAAAAGACAGGAAGAGGAGAGAGTATGATAGGAATCGATTCGCGGAACCGAACGCCCCTCTGTGAACAGCTGGCGGAAAGCATTCAGAACATGATCGCCTGCGGGATTCTGGAAGCGGGCAGCCAGCTGCCTTCGGTGCGGTCTCTTGCCATGGAACTATCCGTCAATCCACGGGTGATCCAGAAGGCGTACGCCTTCCTGGAACAGGAGGGAATCATCTGCCCGGCGCGGGGGGAAGGCAAGCTGGTGTCCGGAGGCGAAGGCCTCAGAAAGACGAAGCAGACGGCGGTATACCGGTCTTTAAAAGAACTGGTAAAGAAGGGGAAAGAGCTGAATATCTTATGCGAGGACTTTATCTCCAAAGCCCGCGAGTATTATGAGGAAGGAGCACAGAAAAATGATCCGGATCGATCGTGTTGTAAAGAAATTTGACGCCATTCTGGCTTTGGATCACGTAAGCGCCAAAATCAGCGAAGGCAGTATCTTCGGCCTGGTAGGAACCAACGGCGCGGGGAAGAGTACGATGCTGCGAGTGATCAGCGGCGTGCTGAAGCCGGAAGAGGGAAGCGTGCTGGTGGACGAACAGCCGGTATGGGAGAATCCGCGGGTGAAGAGAAAGATTTGTTTCCTGCCGGACACCGCCTGGTTTTTTCCAAACGCTACGCCCTCCGGGATGAAAGAATATTACAAAATTCTGTATCCTGGGTTTGACCAGAACCGGTTTGAGGAGATGATTCAGAAATTTGACCTGGATCCCAAGCGAAAGCTTTCCACATTTTCCAAGGGAATGAAGAAGCAGGTTTCCGTCCTCCTTGGGCTCTGCGCCAATACGGAGTATCTTCTCTGCGACGAGACCTTTGACGGGCTGGACCCGGTGATGCGCCAGGCGGTAAAAAGCCTTTTCGCCTCCGAGATGATGAGCCGGAAATTTACGCCGGTGATCGCCTCCCACAGCCTGCGGGAGATTGAGGACATCTGCGATCATGTGGGTCTGCTTCACAAAGGAGGAATCCTGTTTGCCAAGGATCTGGATGAGATGAAGCTCAGGATCCACAAGGTTCAGTGCGTGATTCCGGATGCCACGCTGGAGGAAGAGCTGCTCAGGGAACTTGAGGTGCTTCAGTATGAGAAGCGGGGCTCTTTGCTTACGGTGGTGGCCAGAGGAGGAAAAGAAACCATTCTGCGTAAGGTTCAGGAAAAGCAGCCGCTTTTCTGCGAAATTCTTCCCCTGACCCTGGAAGAAATCTTTATCAGTGAAACGGAGGTGGCGGGATATGATATCAGAAATCTCGTTTTCTAAGCTGACGCGGGATGAGACCAAAAAACTCACCTGGCTTACGGCTCTTTGGTTTTTGCTCTTTTTCTTTCTGATTCCCTTCCGGAGCCTTCTGGCGCTTACGATCCGGAACGCGGAAAGCGCCTGGTACGAGGCGGAGGCTCCGCTGAATACCTTAGCGGGGCAGATGGGATTTGGCCATATTGAAAATACTGTGTTTATTCTGGGAGCCGGAATCTTCTGCGCCCTTACGGCTTTCTCCTATGTGCAGTCCCAGGTAAGGCTGGATTTTTATCACAGCCTGGCCGTTCGCCGGGAGACGCTGTTCGCGGTAAAATATCTGGCGGGGCTTTTGACCTTTGCCCTGCCCTATGTCATCTGTCAGGCGCTGGGGCTTCTTGCCGGACTTCCCTACGGGGCGGTATCCGGAAAGCTGGTTCTTGAGACGGCGGCCGCTTCCTTCCAGGGAATTCTGTTTTTTCTGGTGAGCTACAGCACGACGCTGGTTGCGGTGATGCTGACGGGGAAATGGATTACCTCCGTTTTCTGCCTGATCATCTTTGTCGCCTACCTTCCCTGCCTTGTGGTTACGGAAATGGGATACCGGAACGTTTTCTTTTTCACGGATCTGCTTTCCCGAAATGGGATACTGAACGAGCTGATTCCGCTGAACTATTCTTCTCCCTGGGTGATCTGCGGGAGCATGAATGTGAAGCGGGACGCCGCGATGCGCGCCGGGCTGACCGGCTGCTGGCCCTTGCTGGAAGACCTTTGCCAGCTTTTCGCCCTGGCGGCGCTGCTGACCGCCATCGCCCTTTTCTTATATCGGATCCGCCGCACGGAAGCAGCCGGAAGCGCCCTGGCGTTTCCCAGGACAGAGGGCGTGATTAAGGTGCTTCTGGCCGTGCCCTGCGCCCTTCTGGCGGGGCTGGCAGGCTACTCGATTCAGGCGAATACCGTGTGGGGCGTGGCGTTTACGGCCGGAGCGGGAATTCTGATCTGCGCGATTCTGGAGTTCATTTACCGCTGGGATATCCGTCAGGCGCTGATGCACAAAAGCCAGATCCTTCTGACCGTGGTGATCAGCCTCTGCCTTTTTCTGGGCGGGAAATACGATGCGCAGAAGTATAATGCCTACCTTCCGCCGGAAGAAGAGGTGGAAGCCATGGCGGCGAGCAACTTCTGGACCGACTACAGCTATGAAATCGAGCCCGGCGTCTGGGAGCGAAGCGCGAATTTAAGCCAAAAGGCCCGGCTGGAACTTTTCCTCACAGAGGAGTTCGCTCCCCTATACCGCATGGCAGAGAACGGCGTGGAACGCGCGGAATCCGCAGAGATCTTTCTATATGGAGACGGCGACGAGCCGGTGGTCCCGGTAGATATCAAATATGAGCTCAAAAACGGGAAAAACGTCTACCGGTTCTACTATGTGGACGCGGACGCGTACTACGACTGTATGAATGAACTCTGGAGCAGCCAGAAGTTCCGGGAACAGTACTGTCCGATCCTGACCATGGATCCCGAAGCCTTTCAGACGCTGGAGTATCAGTGGAATTCCCAGGATCTGGAAACTTCCGTTGTCGCATCCGGGGAAGAGATTTCCCGGCTTCTGGAAGCCTACCGCAAAGATATGAGCCGGCTGAGCTATGAGGAAATCTATCCGGATTACAGCGGTTCCTATACCTATGAGGAATGCGGCAATCTCGTGACAAACCGGGGCGCCTCTTTCCCGTACAACGACTATTATCCTCTGAACACGGGATTCGTAAACACTTTGGAAGTACTGAAAGAACTGGAGCAGGAATAGAAGAAAAAGCCGGAAGCTTCCGGCTTTTTTTGCGCGGTAAAACCGGTCAGTCTCTGGAAGAGACGTCCGGGAACAGAAGAGGAAGGGCTTCCTCAAAATTAACGCCGTAGGATCTGCGGCAGGGATCCGCCAGGGTGGCTTTCAGACAGGCGAGAATAAAATCAGCGGAAAGCTTCATGGCTTCCAAAAGAGACTGCCCTCTGAGGATGGCTCCCGTAAAGCAGCTGGCGAAACAGTCCCCCGTACCGTGGTAGCTTACCGGAAGCTTTTCATTAAAATAAGAATAAAAGGTATCCCGGACCGAATCATAAGCCATCACCCCAAGCTCCCGGTCCCCAAAGGAGATCCCTGTGAGCACGGCCGTCTTTGCGCCCAGAGAAGCCAGACGCCGGAGAAGCTCCTGGATCTCTTTTTCCGTATATCCCCCGGATTTATAGTCTTCCTTCAGCAGGAACGCCGCTTCCGTAAGGTTGGGAAGGATGTAGTCCGCTTTGCCGCACAGCCCGGCCATTTTTTCGGCAAAAGCTTCATCGAAGCCGGTGTACAGCTTCCCATTGTCCCCCATGACAGGGTCTATGATGGAGACGCAGCCGCCGGGCGCGTAATCGTCAAGAAGAGAAGAGACAAAGGAGATCTGCCGGGCAGAACCCAGGTAGCCGGTGTAAACCGCTTCAAAATCCAGCCCTTCCTTTTTCCAGTGCTCTGCGATGGCCGGGAGATCTTCCGTGAGATCCCGGAAGGTAAAGCCGGAAAACTGCGTGTGGGTGGAGAGAACCGCAGTGGGAAGAATTGCGGTTTCAAGCCCCATGACGGACAGAATGGGAAGCGCTACCGTAAGGGAACAGCGCCCTACGCAGGAGATATCCTGTATGGTCAAAATTCGTTTCATGAACAAAACTCCTTTCTGCGCATAAGTTATGATAGCCCATTCTATCAGAAAAGTGACATGATAAACAGTGCCAAATATTAAGGAATTGACCAGACCAGTCAGCGGCGGTTGCCAAAAATGAGACGCGGGGGTATAATATAGCGATAGGAAGGAAGGATCGTATGTTTGGCGAATGTCACGCGCATCTGATTATGGACGGAGTCAATTACAGCCATGCGGTGTCTCTTCACAAAGACGGGGTGAAGGACGCGCGGATTGCGGAAAAATTTTCAAAATACAAAGAAAAAGGGATCTCTTTCGTCAGGGATGGAGGAGACGCGCTGGGGGTATCCGCGCGGGCGGCGGTTCTGGCCCCGGCGTGGGGGATCGACTACCGGACGCCCCTGTTTGCGATCCACAAGAACGGACATTACGGCGGCATCGTCGGTCTTGGCTTTGACACCATGAAGGAATACGCGGAACTGGTAAAACGAGTGCGAAGAGAAGGCGGGGATTTTATTAAAGTAATGTTTTCCGGCATCATGGATTTCGCCGGAGACGGAGGGGTGACCCAGGAACCGCTGACCAGAGAGGAGATCCGGGAAATGATCCATATCGCCCACGAGGAAGGGTTCGCGGTCATGGCCCACGTAAACGGGGCCCGGCCGGTGCTGGACGCCATTGAAGGCGGCGTGGACTCTGTGGAACACGGGAATTTCATGGACGGCGACTGCCTTCAGGCTCTGGCCGGCAGCCGCGCCGTGTGGGTGCCGACCCTTGTGACGGTGACGAACCTTATCGGCTGCGGACGATTCCAGGATCCGGTGCTTTTGCGCCTCGCGCGGCTTCAGATCAGGAGGATCCAAAAGGCCTTTTCCCTGGGCGCCTGCGTGGCGCTGGGAAGCGACGCGGGCGCGTTTCGGGTGGGGCACGGCCAGGGGCTTCTGGATGAATACCGTCAGTTTCGTGAAATCATGACAGGAAAATGGACGGATCCCTGTCCGGAGGAAGAACCGGAATTCGAGGAAAGCTCCCGGTTCCGGCTTACCGAAAACGAGCTGGAAAACCGTCTGGAGAGCGGCGAGAAAGCCATCCGCGGAAGGTTTCGGCAACCTTTACAAAAATATTAAGAATGCTCATGGAAAGTTAAATCATTAGTATGTGACTTGCATAACCTGCCTATGCGTGGTATGATAGCAAAATAGTGGTATTGTCTCAATACCAGTTTTTTGTGTTTTTGGGCCAGAAGGGGGAACAAAGATACAGATGGATTCCGGAAAGAAACGGGAGTGAGATAGAATGGAGGGTGTGGCATGTTGAACGGAAGATGGAGAAAGATCTTATTGGCTCTTGGAGTGTCACTTGCGATAGGAAGTCTGACAGGAGGATGCGCCCTGCGCAAGCAGCCTCTGGAAATAGAAAGCGAAACCGAAACCCAGAGCGAGACGCAGACGGAGAGCGAAACGGAGACCGAAACGGAAACAGAGACGGAGCTGGAGACGGAGATCGGTTATACTTCCCAGGACAGCAGCGTTCGGATTACGCTGCCGGACAGCACCTGGAAGGTGACCCAGGACGCGGACGAGATGCGGGTATTTTCCTCCGGGTCTGAAGCGATGATCAATATTGTCCATGCGGCGACCCAGGCGGCTGTGGACGGCCTTTCCCTGGCGGAATCCAGGGAGGAGCTTACCGAGAGCCTGACCAGGCAGTATTCCGATGAGGACGCTTTTGAGATTATGGAATTTGAGCATCTCAGTTCCAGTACGCTGAACACATACGAATACATTGTCAAGTATAATTCCACCAATATGTGGGCCTATGCCGTGACGTACGGAATCGTAGCCCAGGACGAGGCTTATGTGATTACCGGTACGGTGACGGACGACAACCGCGTGCTCCTGGAAGCGGTACAGAAGGCGGTGGAGAGTTTTACGGTACTGAACAATCCCGCGTTTACCGCGATACCGGGAGGCGTGAATTCTGTGAACCAGTCGGAATCTCAGGATTCGTCCGAGTCCCAGAAGCAGTCGGAGAGCAGCGACAGCTCCCAGGGAGAGCTGCAGTCTCTTACGGAGTATGGGACGGACGCGACGCTGTACGCGTCCGATCACGTGAACGTCCGTCTGGCTCCCGGCACGGACGCCGAGATTATGGGCTCCCTGACGCCTGGAGATTCCGTGACGGTGACCGGAGAGACTTCCGAGTGGTTCCGGGTGAACATAAACGGAAATGTGGGCTACATCTCCAAAGCGTTTCTGGTGAATACCAAACCTTCCGTTACCGAGACGGAGGCTCCCCAGACGGACGCGGTTACAGACGCTACCATGCAGGACGCGGAGTACAACAGCTTTGTGGATTACGGCACGAGCTATACGTATTACGCCACCACGGACGTGAACCTGCGTTCCGCTCCGGGGACGGACAGCTCGGTGGTGAACAGCGTGGGAACCGGTACGGCGTTAACCATCGTAGGAGAGACGGATAACTGGTATGTGGCTGTGGTGAACGGACAGAGGACCTATATTTCCAAATCCTACGTAAGCAGCACCAATCCGGGAACCGGCACGCAGACGCCTGCGGAGACGGACGCCAATTCGGGAGACACCAGCGGCACCGGCGGCGCCGGTGATTCCGGAAACGGAAATGCCGGAGGCGAGACGAACAGCGGCGGCTCCTCCACCGGAGCGAATCCGGGGGTAGTGAGCGGCACGGTGACCAGCGCTTCCGCCAATACCATCGTGATCGCGGGGGACGACGGGAATACGTATTCCATCAACATCTCCGACGCGTCCGTCAATACGACGGACGGCCTGTACAACGGCCTGTACATCAGCGCGAACGTGGACTATTCCGGCACGCTTCCCAACGGAGACCTGTACGCCACCAGCGTATCCGGTTATTGATGATTTCAGGAACGAATTCGGCCAGGCAGAAATGCCTGGCTCTTTTTTTAAAGTTTTTGATGGGAAATGAAAAATCTCCTTGCAATCCTTTTTAGAATCTTTTATACTGAAAGTAGTTTTAAAAATAGATTTTAAAAGCAAGGGAGTGTGAGAGATGGCGATCAGCAACAAAGAAGTGAGACGGATCAACCGAAACAATGTATTCCGGCACATATTGACGATTCAGGAGTTTTCCAAAAACGAAGTGGCTTTGGATCTGAAGCTGAGCCTTCCCACCGTGACCCAGAGCGTGGAGTATCTGGAAAGCCTGGGGCTGGCGGAGCAGGCGGGCGTACTTCCCTCCGAGGGAGGAAGGCGTCCCATGAGTTACCGGTGTCTGAAGAACGCCAGGGTAGCCATGGGGATCGATATCACGACGAACCATGTGAACGTGGTGGTGGTGAACCTCGCCCTGGAGGTGTTATACCAGCAGCGGTACAAGGCGGTGCTGGACGACTCCGACGAATCCCTTGCATGGCTGAAGGACACAATCCATGAGACCCTGGAGGAACTGAAGATTCCGCGGGAAAGCATCTTAGGCATCGGGTTCTCGGTTCCCGCGATTATCGCGGAGGACGGCAGAACCATTCTGTCCATTCACGAATCCATGAAGATCAGCCAGCTCTTTTTCACGAAGCTGGAAGAAAAAAGTCCGTTTCCCATCGTGCTGATCAACGATGCCAACAGCGCGGCCCACTCTGAGTACGTGCATCATTCCAGAAAGAACTTCGTCTATTTTTTCCTGAGCAATTCGGTAGGAGGCGCCTACGTTTCCAAAAAAGGAAAGATCCAGTACGGATCTCTCAGAAGAGCGGGAGAGTTCGGGCACGTGACCCTTCATCCCGGAGGGAAGCGCTGCTACTGCGGCCGACTGGGCTGCCTGAACGAGTACTGCAACACCATGCTGCTGTCCAACCTGACGGGGGGGAACCTGGAACTCTTCTTTGAAAAGCTGGAGCAGAAGGAGGAGCGCTGCGCGGCGGTCTGGGAGACGTATCTGGACGATCTGGCTCTGGCCTGCCACAATCTTCTGAACATCTATGACACGCCCATTATCCTGGGGGGATACCTGGGCGAGTACATCGAAGAGTATATTCCGGAGCTGGAAAAAAGAGTGCTTTCCTACGACAGCTATATCACCGGGCATACCATGCTTTTTCCGCCCAGACAGAAGCGGATGGCGGCGGCCATCGGAGCGGCCGGGCAGCTGACGGAGCGGTTTATTTCCGAGATCTAGCCGGAAGCTTGCGGCCGTGAAAAGTCAAGATGGGATTTTGTACAAAATACAAAATAAAGAATTGTGAAAAACGAATAAAGTTGTTGAGATTGCTAAAATGACGTTGACAAACAAAAGGAAAGCGAGTATTGTATAGATACATATTAAAACATATTTAAAAAGAATTTTAGATATGTTTTTAAAATGACTAAGAGAAAGAACGGAGGACAGAATTTTGGCTACAATGAAAAGCGCCGTATTTCACGGAAAATGCGACATCAGAGTGGAAGAGCGAGAGATACCTTCCGTAGGGCCGGAAGAAGTTTTGATTAAAGTCATGGCCTGCGGCGTCTGCGGTTCGGACGTACATATTTTTGAAGGAGACCAGGGTTCTACTACCACGGTTCCCCCGCTGATTCAGGGACATGAGTTTGCCGGAATCATCACAGAAGTCGGGGAAAACGTAAAGGACTGGAAGGTAGGAGACCATGTCTGCGCGGATCCGGCGGATAACTGCAATGAATGCTATTACTGTCTGAACGGACTTATGAGCCACTGCGATCATATGAGAGCCATCGGCACCAATGTGGACGGAGGATTTTCCCAGTACTGCAAGGTGAAGGCGAGACTGCTTCACAGATTAAAGGACGATGTGACCTTTGTGGAAGGAGCGATGGCGGAGCCTCTGGCCTGCTGCATCAACGGAGCGGACCGGAGCGACATCAAAGTGGGAGACAACGTAGTCGTTTACGGCGGCGGAGCCATCGGACTTCTGCTGATGCAGCTGGCGAAGCTGCAGGGGGCCAGCCAGGTGATCTTGGTGGAGCCGGTGGAAGAGAAGAGAAGGATGGCGGAGAAGATCGGCGCCAGCTTCACCATTGACCCGGTACACCAGGATGTGATCAAGACCCTCCGGGAAAACGGAGTGGATCACGTACACTGTGTGATCGAGACCTGCGGAAGGAAGGATACCTCCGAGCAGGCCATGGATGTGGTGGACAAGCACGGAACGGTCGTACTGTTCGCGGTAACCGCAGTGGACGCTTCCATCCAGCTTCCCACCTACAAGCTGTTCCAGAAGGAACTGACGGTGAAGGGTTCCTACTGCAGCCCGTATGATATGGGAAGAGCCGTGGAACTGATCAACGCCCACCGGATTGACGTAACCACCATGCTGGCAGGGTTGGAGCCTCTTGAGAAGCTCAGCGAGATTCTTTCAAGCCCACAGCTTCGGGCCAAAGGGAAATACATCATCCTGCCCAACGGGAAAGAAGCGTAACACCATTCGATTTTCAACAGCGGGGTGCTGTGAAAATATATCATTTATTTAAGGAGGAAAGAAATATGAACAAGAAGTTAGTTGCTACTCTGATGACAGCGGCAATGGTTGCAGGCGCTATGAGCGTAACTGCGATGGCAGAGGAAGAGTCCACGACCACCGGCCTTCAGATCGGATTTGCAGTACAGACACTGAGCAATCAGATCTGGGCGCAGCAGGCGGCAGAGATTGAGGCAAGAGGCGAGGCTGACGGAAATAAGGTTACTACCGTGGACTGCCAGGAGAACGCCAATACGCAGATCGACCAGATCGAGAACTTCATTACTTCCGGAATGGATGTCATCATTGTTCAGCCGGTAGATCCCGAAGCCATCGAGGAAGTATGCGGCGACGCTCTGGAAGCCGGCATCACAGTAGTATGTTGGGATGAGGAGATGGAAAACTCCAGCTTCAACTGGGTAATTGAGAACTATGATCTGGGCGTTGAGATCGGAACGCAGGCCGCGAACTGGATCAATGAGACCTTCGGCGACGAGGGATGCGAAGTGGCAGTTCTTGGATATCCTCAGACACCCATTCTTCTTGAAAGAGAGAACGGTATCCTGGACGCTCTGGAAGAAGTAGCTCCCAATGCGGAAGTAGTTGCCAACCAGCCGGCAATCGATACCACAGAAGGTCTGGACGCTATGGAGACCATCCTTCAGGCTCATCCGGATGTAAAGGTTGTATGCTGCATCGGCGGCGGCGGAGCTGCAGGCGCGAACGAAGCGCTCAAGGGCTTCTACGGCGAAGAGGTTCCGGAAGATGTTGGTATCTTCTCCACAGACCTGACCGATGAGACCGTTGCTTCCATGGAGAACGGCGAGTTCAACCGTATGGTAGTAGCGATCACAGGAAACGCGGTAGCGTGCGGCGACGAGGTTTATGATCTGACCATGGCTTACGTAGGCGGCGAGGAGATGGAGCACAACGTTTACAGAGAGCTGATTCCGGTTACCATCGACAACCTGGCGGAGATGAAATAAGCGTTTTTCCGAAAAGAGAACAGCAGTGAATGGACGGCAATGCGTATCAGGGAAAAGCCTGATACGCATTTTTAAAAGGAAACTTGCAAACAGGTATCAAGTCGGAGGTAATACAGCATGAATAATCGTTCAGAAGACAATATTTTGGAATTGCGGCATATTTCAAAATATTATCCGGGTGTTACAGCCTTAAATGATGTGTCGCTGAGTGTGCGAAGAGGGGAGATCCACGCGCTGGTAGGTGAGAACGGCGCCGGGAAATCCACTCTGATCAAGACCTGCAGCGGCGCCATTGAACCCTCCAAGGGTGAAATTGTTATAAATGGAAAGAGCTTTTCCAAAATGACGCCCAAGGTGTCCGAGGCAAACGGAATCGGCGTAATCTATCAGGAATTTAACCTGGTAGGGGACCTTTCTGTGGCGGAGAATATTTTCCTCGGACGCGCGATCCGAAAAGGGATCGTGGTAGACCAGAAAGCCATGGAGAGAGAATCCAAGAAAATCCTGGACTCTCTTAACATCAATATCAATCCGAAAGCCCTGGTGAAAACCCTGACCGTTGGATATCAGCAGATGGTAGAGATCGCCAAAGCCATTTCTCAGGACGCGCAGCTTCTGATCATGGACGAGCCCTCCGCTCCCCTGACCAACGCGGAGGTGGAGAGCATGTTCGCGGTGGTGGATCTGCTGAAGAGCAAGGGTATTTCCATTATCTATATCTCCCACCGTCTGGAAGAGATCTTCCGCCTGTCCGACCGGATTACGGTACTTCGAGACGGACAGTATGTGACGACGCTGAATACAAACGAGACGAACCAGGATGAGCTGGTGAAATATATGGTGGGACGCCAGCTTACGGAAATCTATCCGGCCAGAGATCCCAAGTGCATCAAGGACGAGGTGATCTTTGAAGCGAAAAACGTCAGCGGAAACGGAGACAAGAACATTTCCTTCAAAATACATAAAGGCGAAGTCGTAGGCTTCGGAGGACTGGTAGGCGCGGGACGCACCGAGTTCGCGGAGCTGATGTTCGGCGTAGTTCCCAAGACGGCAGGACAGTTCTTCTTTAAAGGAAAGGAAATCAATCCCAAGTCAGCCCACGAAGCGATTGAAATCGGAATCGGGCTGGTGCCGGAGGACCGGAAGGCCAAAGGAGCCCTTCTGGGCCTGACGATCCGGGAAAACATCAATATGCCGGTCTACCATCACGATTCCAGGATGACGGTAATCAACAACAAAACAGAAAAAGAAAACGCCCAGCGGTACCGGGAAGAGATCTCCATCAAGACGCCGTCCATCGAGCAGCTTGTGAAAAATCTCAGCGGCGGAAATCAGCAGAAGGTGATTCTCGCCAAATGGCTGGCTGCGGATTCTGAGCTGCTGATCTTTGACGAACCCACCCGCGGAATCGACGTAGGCGCGAAGCAGGAGATTTATACATTAATCAACACCCTGGTAGAAGGCGGAAAATCCGTAATGATGATCTCCTCCGAGATGCAGGAGCTTATGGGTATGTCAGACCGCATCATTGTTCTGGCGGAAGGACATATGACAGGCGAGTTGAACCGGGAAGAATTTGATCAGGAGCAGATTATGAAGATGGCTTCGAAGGAAAGAGAGGATTAACGGTATGAAAAAAGTGACGGACTTACTGAAAAGCAGAGCCATATGGGTATTCCTTATACTCATGATTATCTTTTTCACTGTGGTGAGTGAGAACTTCTTTACATCGAGAAACCTGCTGAACATCGGAAGACAGGTTGCCATTTACGGCATCGCTTCCATTGGTATGACCTATGTAATCCTGCTTGGCGGCATTGACCTGGCCACGGGTTCCATCATTTCCCTTGTAAACATCATTGCGGCTTACATTATGGTAAACATGGGGCTGAGCCCGGTGATCGCCGTGATCGCCTCTCTGGTTGCCAGCACGCTGATCGGTCTTCTCAACGGCGTGATCATCGCGGAGGTCCGGATGCCGGCCCTGATTGTAACCTTTGCCTCCCAGACGATTTTCGCGGGCCTTGCCTTTATTATCTGCGGCGGCGTTCCGATTTCCAGATTCCCGGATTCCTTCCTGTTCCTTGGACAGGGATACGTAGGCCCCATCCCCTTCCCCATTATTCTTATGGTACTTTGCTTTGCCATCGGAGCGTTTATCCTGGATAAGACATACTTCGGACGTTACTTCTACGCTCTGGGCGGCAACGAGGAAGCGGCGGAACTTTCCGGTATCCGCGTTAAGAGAATCAAGTATCTGGTATACGCCCTTTCCGGATTCTTTGCCGGCATCGCGGGACTTGTCATGCTGGCAAGAGCCAACACAGGACAGCCAAACGGCGGCGAAGGTTATGAATTCGACGTTATCACCTGCGTTGTTCTGGGCGGCGTCAGCGTAAACGGCGGTTCCGGAAAAATGTCAAACGTGGTGGCCGGCGTTCTGATCATCGGTATCCTCAGCAACGGCATGGTGCTGATGAACATCAGCTCCTACACGCAGATGATCGTAAAAGGCGTGATCCTGCTTTTGGCGGTTGGTTCCGACTGCATCCAGCAGATGCGTCTTACCCAGGCCAAGAAAGCGGCATAAAGACTTGTGAAATCTGTGGTTCCGGTGTATTCTAAAGGGAAAGGACCCGGCGGAAGACAGCCGGAGATAAGACTTGAGAAAGGACAGGAAAATCGAAAATGGAAGGTAAGATGAAAGTTGCGATCATGACGGACGTCATGAAAATGGAATTGACCGAACGGGACATCCCGAAACCCAAGGACGACGAGGTTCTGGTAAAGGTAGAATACGTAGGCGTATGCGGCTCCGACCTTCACTACTATGAGGCGGGAGGAATCGGCGCCAACGTCGTACATCCTCCTTTCGTGCTGGGACACGAGGCCGGCGGTACCGTTGTGGAAGTGGGCAAAGACGTTACAAATCTGAAAGTGGGAGACAAGGTGGCTCTGGAGCCGGGCAAGACCTGCGGAAAATGTATCTTCTGCAAGACCGGCCGCTACAACCTCTGTCCGGACGTTATCTTCTTCGCTACGCCTCCGGTGGACGGCGTTTTCCAGGAGTATGTCGCCCATGAGGCAGGACTCTGCTTCAAGATTCCGGACAACATGGACACGATGGAAGCGGCGCTGATCGAGCCGCTGGCGGTAGGGTTCCATGCGGCCCGCCAGGGGAACGCGCATCTGGGACAGACCGCGGTGGTTACCGGCGCGGGCTGCATCGGCCTGGTATCCATGATGGCGCTGAAAGCCATGGGAGTGACCAATGTAATCGTCGTGGATATTATGCAGAAGCGTCTGGACAAAGCCCTTGAGCTGGGCGCCACCCATGTGATCAACGGCAAAGAGCAGGACACCGTGGCCGAGGTTCTCAAGCTGACCGGCGGACTGGGGCCGGAGCTGGTGATCGAGACGGCAGGCACCGAGATTACGACCCGCCAGGCCATTCAGTTTGTACAGAGAGGCGGCACCATCGTTCTGGTAGGATATTCCGCTTCCGGAGAAGAGAAGCTGCCTATGAGCCTTGCCCTGGACAAAGAAATTACCTTCAAGACGGTCTTCCGTTACCGTCACATCTATCCGGTAGCCATCGAAGCAGTGGCCTCCGGACGGGTGAACCTGAAGGGAATTGTCACCAATGTATTTACGCTGGACGACATCGAGGAAGGCATGAACCAGAGCGTAAAGAACAAAGCGGATATCGTAAAATCCGTTATCAAGATCTGCTAAGAAAAGAAAAAGACCCGGCTTAGTCCGGGAAAAGAAAGAGGCGCGCAGGCCTGGGGCAATTTCCCCGGCTCTGCGCGCCTTTTTTGCTCTCGTACTAGTTTCCTTTCGCCGCCTTCCTGGCGAACTCGGTGGTGACCAGAGCGTCGTAGGGAACCCGCTCCTCCAGTTCTCCGGCGCTTTCCAGGATATCCTGAAGCAGATCAAAGCTTTCCTCCTCAAAGATCAGATCTTCCTTCCAGGTATCCTGCTCGTAATACCGGGTAACGATGGTGGTAATGGTCTCCTCGTCCGTCTCTGGAAACTGGGGCGCGATGACGGCGGCAATCTCCTCTGGCGTATGGGTGTTTACGAAGTCCATGCCTTTTTGCAGGGCATTGACAAACCCCTGGATCAGCTCCGGATTTTCCTGGAGAAAGCTCTCTTTGGCGCAGTAGGCGGTGTAGGGGACGTAACCGGAATCCGTGCCAAGAGAAGCGACAACGTAGCCGACGCCCTCCTGCTCCAGGGCGGTGGCGGACGGCTCGAACTCTACTGTGAACGTTCCCTGCCCGCCGGAGAAGGCGGCGGCTGTGGAGCCAAAATCAATGCTCTGGTTGATGTTTACCTGGGAGGGATCGATGCCGTTTTCCATGAGAATATACTCAAAGACCATTTCCGGCATGCCGCCCTTTCTCCCGCCCAGCACATCCTGCCCGATGAGATCCGTCCACTGAAAGTCCGGCAGTTCCTCCCTGGCTACCAGGAAATTTCCGGCCCGCTGGGTAAGCTGGGCGAAGTTTACCGGAGCGTCGGCCGCGCCGCCGCTGTAGGTATAGATGGAGGCTTCCGATCCCATGAAGCCGATGTCGGCTTCCCCGGAAAGAAGGGCGGTCATGGTTTTGTCGGCTCCGAACCCGTTTACCAGAATCAGGTCGATTCCCTCCTCCTCAAAATATCCCAGCTCTATGGCCGCGTACTGGGGGGCGTAGAAAATAGAGTGGGCGACTTCGTTCAGGGTAACTTCTCTTTGGGCAGCTTCCTCTTCGGCAGTGGCAGGCAGGGCGGCGCCGGTCAGAAGCGCCGCCGCCCCAAGAATCGCGATGACCTTTCGTTTCATAGATACCTCTGCAGCTGATCTGTTCTTTCTAGTATATGTGCAAAACGGCTTCGTGTGCCAGCAGCTTCTTTCCGCCTTCCGCATTGAAATTTTTTCCGGGAGCCGGTATAATGGAAACGAATTGCTTTGGTTTTTGGAAAAAGGAGGAAGGACCGTGGAGTTTTTATTGGATTCCCATGCGCATACCGTAGCCAGCGGGCACGCGTACAATACGATTTTTGAGATGGCGGAGGCGGCCGCTCAGAAAGGGCTGCGCCTTTTGGCTCTTACGGAGCATTCCATGGCGATGCCGGGAACCTGCCATGAATTTTATTTTTCCAATCTGAAAATGCTTCCCCGACAGATGAAGGGGATAGAAGTACTTTTCGGCGCAGAGGTCAACATCATGGATTATGAAGGCAGGCTGGATATGGGGGAGAAGCTTCTGCAGCAGATGGATGTGGTGGTCGCCAGTCTCCATACGCCCTGCATTTCTTCCGGTACCAGAGAGGAAAATACCAGGGCCCTGCTCCAGGCGATGGAACACCCTTGCGTGAATATCATCGGGCATCCGGACGACGCCAGATATCCCGTGGACTATGAGGCGCTGGTGCAGGGGGCGAAGAAGCGCCATGTGCTGCTGGAGCTGAACAATACGTCGCTTCATCCCAAAAGCTCCAGAAAGGATCCTCTGCCGAACGACCGGACCATGCTGAGACTGTGCGCCCGGTACGGCGTTCCCATTATCGTAAACAGCGACGCCCACAGCGCTTTTGACGTGGGAGCCCACGAATACGCGGAGGCGCTTCTGAAAGAACTGGATTTCCCTTCGGAACTGGTGGTCAACGGCTCCATAGAGCAGTACCGGCAGTACATAAACAGAAAAGTGTGTTAAAATTCTTTACAGCAGTACATCAGCGTGTTAAAATGATAGAAGCATGCAGACACAGGAGTGAGAACGGTTATGACAAAAAAAATAAGGACAGAGGCGGTGGACGAGCTTTTCGAAGCGATTTTGTGTCTGAAAAATAAAGAAGAGTGCTATTTATTTTTCGAAGATGTCTGCACGGTCAACGAACTGCTTTCTCTTTCCCAGCGTTTTGAAGTGGCGCGGATGCTGAAGGAAAAGAAAACATATCTTGAGATTGCAGAAAAGACGGGAGCTTCCACTGCCACAATCAGCCGTGTGAACCGGTCGCTGAATTACGGCAACGATGGATACGAGATGGTTTTTTCCAGAGTGGGAAAACCAAACGAAGAGTCCTGACAGAAGCCGGAGGTCGCCGGACGGCGTGGGAAGACACGGAACAAGAAATCAAACTGCCCTGCAGAGTTTCTCTGCAGGGCAGTCTTGTCTTAGAAATTCTGTCCGCGTCTTATTTGGCGGGAGGCATCAGGGAATCGATCAGCTTTTCGATCATCTGCTTGCGCAGATAAATATCGAAGCAGAGCAGACAGATAAAGCAGAAGATTTGCAGAAAATCCTGCTCTTCTTCCGGGGCGTCCGGAAAGCTTTGGGAAGCCCGTTCATAAGTCTTTTTCAGGTCGTCTTTGATGGAAGAGATCTGTTCTTTTCCCATGGCGTAGACTTCCTTGTAGAGATCCTCGATGTCGAAGCCCTCTTCATTCTGGAAAAAGCGTTCCGTTACCGGCTTCATCAGCGCCTGGATATCACTGAGAGAAAGGATGCCCTTGAAATAATAGATAAAAATCAGCAGAAGCATGTGCTCCCTGGAGTATCGCTTCTTAACCGGAGGGGGCAGCAGCTTATTCTTGGCGTAGTTGTTGATCATGGTTTTGGTGAGAATTTTATCCTCGCTGCGCCGCTTGGAATGCTGCATATGTTCATCCATAAAACTGGTGACCTGATCCATATACAGATCAATGTTCGGGATATCGGACAGCTGAATATGCTCCATCTGAGGCAGCTGGTCCAGAAGGGACATGATCAGTTCTGCGTGGTTGCGTTCCATAAGATTCCTCCGTCTATTCATAGAAAGTCAGCCCTGAGACTGAAAATTTTCACTCTTCCATCATTATATAGTCTTTAATACCAGATGACAAGAAGAAAATAACCGGATTTCGACACGAAACAGACGCGAAGGATAAGGGGGATTTCAGGAAGAAGGGAAGAATTTCCTTGCAACCGGAAGGGCATTGGGCTACAATAATTCTGTTTCAGCAAAGGGGGAGAAACGCATGCGAAAGATGGAATTCAAAATGGAGCGGGAGGGACTGGTGAAGCCGGGAGACAAGATTACCGTCTCCGAAGGCGTCCTGCCCTCCAGCTGGTATTATACGATAGAGCCGGCGGTGGCGATGTCCGCGAATTACGGCAGCCGGGAGCGGCTGCGGTCCAGAGAAGGAACCGTGACAGAAGTAAGGACGGACGAAAGCGGATATACGGTCACCGCGGAATTTGACGAATAGAACAGGAGCAGAAAAAGCATGAGCATTTTTGATTCATTAAATCCGCCTCAGTACCAGGCGGCGACTCACTACGAAGGGCCCCTGCTGGTACTGGCGGGAGCCGGATCCGGAAAGACCAGGGTGCTGACCCACCGGATCGCCTGGCTGATCCGGGAAAAGGGAGTCAATCCCTGGAACATACTGGCGATCACCTTTACCAACAAAGCGGCGGGCGAGATGCGCGACCGGGTCGATCAGATGATCGAAGGCGACGCCCAGAGCGTCTGGGTGGCTACCTTCCACAGCACCTGCGTTCGGATCCTCAGAAGGTTTATCGACCGGATCGGGTACGGCAATCATTTTACCATTTATGATACGGACGATCAGAAGAGTATCATGAAAGGAATCTGCAAGAGGCTTCAGATCGACACCAAGCAGTACAAGGAGCGCTTCTTTTTAAGCGAAATCTCCGCCGCCAAGAACGAACTGATTACGCCGGAGGCGTATGAAAAGGCGGGAAAAGGAGATTTCCGCGCCGAAAAGATCGCCCAGGTCTACCGGGAATACCAGAAGGAGCTGAAGGCCTGCAACGCCCTGGACTTTGACGATCTGCTCGTGAAGACGGTGGAGCTGTTTTCCGCCTGCCCGGAGGTCCTGGAAAACTACCAGGAGCGGTTTCGCTTTATCATGGTGGACGAATACCAGGATACCAATACGGTCCAGTTCAAGCTGGTGAGCATGTTGGCCGGGAAATACCGGAACCTCTTCGTGGTAGGAGACGATGACCAGTCCATCTATAAATTTCGGGGGGCCAACATCGCCAACATCCTGAATTTTGAAGAGGTCTTTCCAGACACCAGGGTGATCCGGCTGGAGCAGAATTACCGTTCCACCCAGCACATTCTCACCGCGGCCAATGAGGTGATCCGGCACAACGCGGGGAGAAAGAGCAAGACCCTCTGGACGGCCAACGGAGACGGCGAGCCCGTTCACTTCCGGATGTTTGCCACTTCTTTTGAAGAAGGGGAATACGTGGCAGGCGCCATCAGCGCCAAGGTGCGCCAGGGGAAATGGAACTATGGAGACTGTGCCATTCTGTACCGCACCAACGCCCAGTCCCGTATGTTTGAAGAGAAGTTTCTCATGAACAATATCCCCTACAAAATCGTGGGCGGCATCAATTTCTATGCCCGCAAGGAGATCAAGGACCTTCTGGCCTACCTGAAGACCATTGACAACGGCAGCGACAACCTGGCGGCCCGACGGATTATCAACGTGCCCAAGCGGGGAATCGGGGCCGCTTCGGTGAACCGGGTGCAGGAGTACGCGGACGAACACGGCATCAGTTTTTATGACGCCTTGCGAAACGCCGGAGAAATTCCGGGAATCGGCAGAGGACTTGCCAGGCTGGAATCCTTTGTCACCCTGATTCAGACGCTGAGAAGCAAGCAGGAATTCTATTCCGTAAAAGAGCTTCTGGAGGACGTAGTGGAACAGACCGGATACCGGCTGGAACTCCAGGCGGAAGGGACGGAGGAAGCCAAAGAGCGCCTGGAAAACATCGACGAGCTCATCAGCAAGGCGGCGGCCTATGATGAGAGCGCGGAAGAGCCCAGCCTTCAGGATTTCCTGGAGGAAGTGGCTCTGGTAGCGGATATCGACAGCCTGGAAGAGGACGGAGAGCACGTAGTGATGATGACCCTCCACAGCGCCAAGGGCCTGGAGTTCCCGGTGGTCTTCCTCACCGGCATGGAGGACGGCATGTTCCCCAGCTATCTGAGCATCGTTTCTGACGATCCTACGGATCTGGAGGAGGAGCGCCGCCTGTGCTACGTAGGAATCACCAGAGCCATGAAAGAACTGTACCTCACAGCGGCCAGACAGCGGATGGTGCGGGGGGAGATTCATTACAACCGCCTGTCCCGGTTCGTAGAGGACATTCCCAAAGAGGTCCTGGCCTCCCAGGAGGAAACGCGCAGGGAGCGCCCTTCTCTGGCGGAAAGAGGCCAGGAGAGCAAGCCTTCCCCAAGACAGCAGGCCAGAGAGGCCTTCCAGTCCAGGGCGTTTCAGCCTAAGCAGTTTGCGGTAAAGAAATCCCAGGGACTGTCCTACGAGGTGGGAGATACAGTTCGCCATATCAAATTCGGGCAGGGCGTGGTGACCGCGATCACTGAGGGCGGCAGAGACTATGAAGTGACGGTGAATTTTGAGAAGGCCGGCGTAAAAAAGATGTTCGCTTCATTTGCCAAGCTGCAGAAAGTGTAAGGTTTGAATGCTTTATAAAAAAAGTGTAACCTTTAAAAGTTTTTATAGTAAAAATGTACCGCCTGTGGTATACTATGGATAAATGAAAAAAGGTCGCGGGATAAGGGACCGAGGAACAGAAAGGACGGAACAAGATGACGAAATGGGATGAATTTCTGGCAGCGATGCAGAAAAGAGAAGATGAAAAGCATAAAAATACGGTACTCTGGATTCTTGCCATTATAGGCGCCGTTGCCGCGGTAGCCGGCATTGCCTACGCGGTATACCGTTATTTCTCACCGGACTACCTGGAGGACTTTGACGAAGATTTTGACGACGACTTCAACGATTTCTTCGAAGACGACGATTTCCCGGAGATGGACGAGGAGAAAGCCGAGAAGAACGCAGAGGAGAAATCTGACGAGGACGAAGCAGAAGAGGAAGAAGAGAAAGAAGAGAAGGAAGAGGAATAATTCCTCTCGCTTTTGAAGAATGTCGCGGCTGCAGTACACCCCGGCGGGGGCTTTTATACGGGGAACATTCCCGGCGGATAGAAAGCCTTCGCGTTTGGGAGTACGGCAGCCGTCTTTTTTTGCCCGCGGGCAAAAAGCAGCAAGATCAGACCGAAGATATGTGCCCCCTGCCGGGCGGCGGAATGGAGTGTTTTATGAAAAAAGGCATGATACTGGAAGGAACCGTAGAAAAGACAGAATTCCCCAACAAGGGGATCGTTTTCTGCGAAGGGGAAAAGGTGATCGTAAAAAACGCCCTGGAAGGACAGAAAATCCGTTTTTCCATCACAAAGAAAAGAAAGGGAAGAGCGGAGGGCAGGCTTCTGGAGATCCTGGAACGCTCCCCTCTGGAGCAGCCGTCCCCCTGCCTGCATTTCCAGGAATGCGGAGGATGCAGCTATCAGACGCTTCCTTATGAAGAACAGAAAAAGCTCAAGGAGAGACAGGTGAAGGAACTGCTCGACGCGGTCTGCGCTGCTCCCTACGAATTCCAGGGCATCAAAGGAAGCCCGGAAGTATTCGGCTATCGGAATAAGATGGAGTATTCCTTCGGAGACGCCTGTAAGGACGGCCCTCTGACCCTGGGACTTCACAAGCGGGGCAGCTTTTATGATATTCTGACCACGGACCGCTGCTGTATCGTAGAAGAGGATTTTCGCAAGATCCTTTCCTTTACCCTGGAATTTGCCAGAAGCACCGCTCTGCCCTTTTATCACAAGCTCACCCATCAGGGCTATTTCCGGCATCTCCTGGTCCGGAAAGGGAAACGCACCGGAGAGCTTCTGGTGGATCTGATCACCAGCACCCAGGCCAGCCCGGATCTTACGCCCTGGAAGGAAGGACTTTTGAAGCTTTCCCTTACGGGAACCATCGCAGGGATCCTTCATACGGTCAATGACAGTCTGGCGGATGTGATCGGAGACGACGGTACGGAACTCCTGTATGGGCAGAACTATTTCCATGAGACGCTTCTGGGACTGAGCTTTCGCATCTCGCCCTTCAGCTTTTTCCAGACGAACTCTCTTGGGGCGGAGGTTCTCTACGAAACGGCCCGCTCCTTTGTGGGGGAGACCAGGGACAAGGTCATCTTCGACCTTTACAGCGGCACCGGCACCATCGCCCAGATCCTTGCCCCGGTGGCCAAGGAAGTGGTGGGAATTGAGATCGTGGAGGAAGCGGTGGAGGCCGCCCGCGTCAATGCCAGGGAAAACGGCCTTGCCAACTGTACCTTCCTGGCCGGCGACGTCCTGAAAGTCCTGGACACCGTAGAAGAGAAGCCGGACCTCATCGTGCTGGATCCCCCCAGGGACGGCATCCATCCCAAGGCCCTGGGCAAGATCATCCGCTATGGGGTAAACCGCATGGTTTACATCTCCTGCAAGCCTACCAGCCTGGCGCGGGATCTGGAAGTCCTTCAGGAGGAGGGGTATCAGGTGGAGAAGGTCTGTGCGGTGGATATGTTTCCGGGGACGGCGCATGTGGAGACTGTGTGTCTCTTGAGCAACACCCAAAGCAAGAAGAAAGAGTCCTATATT